>CABSFY010000007.1 GCA_902477055.1 uncultured Eubacteriales bacterium | reverse complement strand
TTGCCGCCTTACGGATGCGGCATACCCCTTGCGGGGCATCGGCCCGCCGCACGCCTCCTCCGCGCAAAAAGGGCATGAGGTCGCCCTCATGCCCTTTCTGATGCAATTATTCCAAATCTCAATTCACGGTTTTCAGCTCAAACGTTTCCCCCGTCGTGGTTTTCCAAACCATCGCCGTAATCACCTTGTCCTTGCCGCTGCCGTCGAGTACCTTCATACCGGGCATCTCCTTATACCAGTTCGAGCCGCCGGTAAGGGAAGCCGTATACAGCGCCGCGGTATTCGCAGAAATGACGTTGCCCTCGTCGATCAGCGTAAACGGCAGATTCGGATTCTCGCCCATGCCGATGTTGATCGCCATATTTTTTGTCACGCTGCCATCATCAGTCTGCGATGTAATGTCGAAGTGATTGTTCTTGATGGTAAACACCGGGCTGACGGTCTTGCCGACGCGCTCGATCTTCACCGGCCGCGTGCCGACCACCGTGTTGTTCACGAACGTAAACGTCTTGATGGGGTTCGCGTTTGCGCCGCTGCCCTCCGTATCCTCACGCCACCAGATGGGGTTGGAGTTGTTGGCTTTCTCCGTGTTGGTGTAAGCGTTAAACCTGCAACCGTCGAAGGTCACATTAGAAGCCGGGCAAGTGCCGATGATGATGCCGTTAAATATGCAGTTCTTAAATGTAATAGAATTCAGGTTGCTCCAAGGACCGGTATACTTTTGAATATCAAAGCTGACTACGCCATTGAAGGTCATATTCTCAAACACAACATCGCTGTTGCCGGGAACAAGCATATACACGGAAGTATCCTTAAAGCTGTCAATGGAAGCGTAGCCCGTTGCAGCACTGTTGATTGTGCCGTCCTTGAACGTGAACTTGTACTCACCGGCAGCGGCAGGCTTCGCATTATACTTGTTCAGCTTCGTGCTTCCCAGCAGCACGCCCTTGCCCGTGTAGCCGCTGTTGTTCTCACTGTAAGCAATATCTTCTGCCGCAACCTCGCCGAGCGACACCTCGACCGGCGCAGCCTTGCCCGTTTCGTCCTTGAGGTCGTCCAGCGTCAGCTCCGTGTTGAGCTTGTCGCGGCTGAGCGTCACCGGCACATCGGGATATTCGGCGTTCGCGTCGTAGGTGTTGTTGTAGCTGTCATGCTCAACGGCATCCTGCGTCGCGACCACGGTGATCGTCACGCCCTCGATGGTCTTGTTCTGATACTCGTTGCCCGCCGTTTCCTGCATCTTGCCGGAGATGGTGAACACCTGCTCGGTCTGCGTCGGCAGCATATGCAGCTCCGTGTCGATCGCCACGCCGTCGATCGTCCAGTCGATCACGTCGTTCAGCTCCGCGTCGCCGTTGATGCCGGAGATCAAAACCTTATACTTCAGCGCCAGATTGCTCTTGTTCAGAATGCGCAGCTTCGGCAGCCGGTATTCGCAGCCCGGCTCCCAGAGAACGGCCTCGTTCTCGGGCGCACCCTCCGCCTTCACGAACTCCAGCGGCTCCGTTCCGACATCGACCCAATCGCCATTGACTTCCTTTTGCAGCTCGATGTCCAGGATGCCGGACTGGATGGTGTTCACAGCCGTCGAGGCCGTGTCCGTGAACCACGCAAACGTGGTCCCCACGAGCATCACCATGCAAAGCGCGATCGAACACACGCTCAGCACCAACGCCCGCTTCGTAGATTTGCGGTTTTTCATTTTTGATGTTTCCTCCTTTTGATTTAGAAAATTCTATGTAAACACCTGCCGTGTCCACACCACCAAAAATCGTCCCCACCAAAACGTACACTTTTTGACTGCATTTCGATAGCGGCGTTACTTATGCTTATTTTACACGTTATCTGAACGAAATGCAACCCTTTTTAACAATTAGGGATAACTTTTTGCACCGGTCAAAAAGTGTACGTTTTGACCGACTTCTGATGGCGGCGTTTTTCTAATCAAATCTTGTCCCGCGCTCCAAAAAATTTTTTCCGCCCTCTTGACAGCGTAACAATGTTATGCTATTATCGTAACAGTGTTACGGACGAGGTGATCGAATGGAAGAACAACTGATCTCCAAAAAGGAGGTATTGCAGCGTTACGGAATTTCCTACGGTGCGCTCTACCGCTGGAAGCGCCTGGGGCTGATCCCGGAGGAATGGTTCCTTCGCCGCACCACCCCCAGCGGGCAGGAAACCTTCTTTCACGAAGGCCGGATCTGCCCGCGCGTCGAGCTGATTCTATCCCGCCCGGATGCCGTTTCGCTCGAAGCGCTGGCGCGTGAATTGGCACCGCAGGAGGCCGAGCGCCCGGTGCGCTGGCTGACCGTTTCGGACGGCTTCCGGACGGTGCGCTTCCGCTTCGACGAATTGCGCGAGGTAAAGCTCGTCGAGGGCGAAAAGCAAAAAGAATTCTTAGAGGACTTGAAAGGGGTCGAATTATGAATACCAGACAGGATTTGAAAGCCTCCGGCGGCACCAGCATCGCCGGCGGAGAATATGCCAGCGTGCGCGTCAGCGGCGCATTAAAAGTCAGCGGAACACTCGACTGCGAGGAGCTGCACGCCAGCGGCGCAGTCAAGGTGTCCGACAATCTGCGCTGCTCCGGCCGCATCGCCGCCTCCGGCGCGGTGAAAGTCGAGGGCAGCGTGTCCTCCGGCAGCATCGGCAGCTCCGGCGCGTTGGTCGCAGGCAGCGATGTCACCGTAACGGGTGAGCTGCACTCCAGCGGCAGCCTGACCAGCGGCGCAAAGCTCAGCGCCGACGTGTTAAAAACCTCCGGAGTCTGCCGTTGCGGCGGCGGCATTCACGTGCGCGAGCTTGCCACCAGCGGCCAGCTTGCGGTCGATGGCGGTGTTGAAGCCGAGCGCTTCCGCAGCTCCGGCAAGCTCGATATCCACGAACTGCTGAACGCCGAGGAAATTGACATCAGCATCAGCGCAGCCTGTGCAGTCGGCGACATCGGCGGCAGTCGGATCACCGTCCGCAAAGGCTGGTTCGGCTTCGCCTTCGGCAACCCTCGTCTGACCGTCGAGAGCATCGAGGGCGACACCGTCGAGTTAGAGTACACCAAAGCCGCCACCGTCCGCGGCCGCACCGTCCGCATCGGCGCAGGCTGCGAGATCGGCCGCGTCGAATACAGCGAAACCATCTCCGTAGAGGGCGGCGCCGTCGGCGAACAGGTCAAGCTCTGATTTTATCCAAAAATTCCGGGTCCCAGCCAGACCCGGAATTTTTTGCACCGTTAATCAAACAATTCAAAATCAAGCGGAACCTTTTTCCCTTCCGACCGTCTTACAAGTAGAACGCCAAAACAGTCAACGAAAAGACAGGAGGTCAGAAGAATGAAGCGTATTCTCTTTTTCCTCGCCGCGCTCGCCGTACTGGCAGTCCTGACCGGCTGCACAGCTGCGCCGACCCCGCCGACCACCGAAGCCCCGCCCGTCACGACGGAGCCCCCCACAGAACCCGAGCCGGTCCTTGTCCCCATGTCGCTCTCTGAGCTTCAAGGCCTCGTGAAAGGCTTGACGACAGACGATACCACTGTAACATACCTGAACATGGGCAAAGCCGACCCCCACCGCGCCGACGCAGCCATCCGCGCCGACCGCTACCTCACGACCCTACAGTCCTTTGCTTGGGAGCCGTTCGACACGTCCATCCAAGGCAAGGCCGACCTCACCCCGCAATGCACCCTCAGCGGCGACGGCTTCTCCATGACTGCTTACAGGAATTTCTACGTCACGGATGCCCGCCCGGTCTACGTCGCCACCGATACCACCGGCGGCTGGTTCCAGCTCAAAACCATCGAAGAAACCGAGGACACCCCGGCGCAGGTCCCGGGGATGCTCTTTGATCTGTTCAACAGTTGGTATGAAGAAGCCGCCTTCGCCGAGCTGCACCAAAACGGCGGCACGCCCATCACCGCCGACGAGCTGGACTGGTTCCAAGCCTTCACCACCTCTGAAGAGTGCCATTACGATGAAGATGACGACCACGTTTGGATTGGCGCCACTGCAATCTCCTGCTTCTTCACCTCCCGTTACGATGACCCGCGCGACATGGATGCCAACGCCTTTTTGGAATACTGCCCGCCCGAAAAAATTCTCGACGCAGCGGATGAAGAAGAATTCCGTCTGGTACAGGAAAAGCTGGACTGGCGAACCAGCGACGGCGAATTGCTCACCATCACCGAATTCCCGTTCCCCTGCCGCCGCCTGTCCCGCGCCTATATCAACGAAATCCTGACGCAATACGCCGGCCTCACCGTCGAAGAGATGCACACAGACTGGCTGGAGGCAGCCTTCTACGTCCCGGCCACCGATTGCTTCTATGTGTTCACCAGCGACTTCGGCCCCGGCACCTTCGCCCCCTGCTACGGCGAACACACCGGCGATACCGTGACCCTCTGGGAATCCCCGCACGCCAACGACGGAAAAACCAGCGACGTCCTAATTCTCCAAAAGACCAACGACCAATGGCACATCCTCTCCCACCAAGCCGCCGAATGAAACTATAGCGCAAAAGCCCCCGATACCGCAACCGCGAATCAAACGCAGAAGCGATATCGGGGGCATTTTATGCAAGATAAACGGCTAACACAGAGTCGAATACCGCCAAATCTTTCGCCCGCGGCAGCCGATCGTCAGGAGGGAAAGCTTCGACCGTCAACTCTGCGTTTATATCTGTATACGCCCAGACACAAGGAAAAGTCAATGGTAAGCCGAGAAAAACTTCTTACAATAGCCTCAATTTTTCAAGAATAGAAAAACATCCCCAGGTCTGTCATTGCGAGGAGCAAAGCGACGCGGCAATCCGTAACTCCCGTCCCTTTCCCACCTGCGCCCCGACCGCCCAAACGTAACCAGGGGGGGCGCCGAAGCACCCCCCTATCAGATTGTCAAAGAAGTCCGATTTTGTCATTGCGAGGCCGCTTGCGGCCGTGGCAATCTCGCAGAATTGTTTTGATATTTTGGAAGATTTCGGCGAATTCGGAACTGCCTGTATGAGATTGCCACGTCGCTTCGCTCCGACCGGCAAGCGGAGTGGCCGTATCCGTAAGGCTCCTTCGTCGCCAACGGCTACGACATCGCAATGACACGTTGGGATGAATTTGATCTTACTTTGCTTAGTTTTCGGGGAACAGCTCGTTGACGTTTTCAGGAGTGATGATCGGTTCTGCGGCAGCGATGACCTTCTCGGCCGGATACTGACCGGCGACGACGATGTTATACATCAGCATGAAGGCATCAAACGCGTAGCCTGCGGGGTTCTGGCCGATGACGTCCATTACGCCGTCACGGACATAGACCAGGTTCTCGGCCGTTTCGTCGTGGCCAACCAGATAAACCTCGCCGACCTTGCCCGCGTCAACAACGGCCTTGGGCATACCGTAGGTGCCGCCGGACAGGCAGTAGATGGCATCGATATCGGGGTTCGCGGTGAGAATCTGCTCGGTCAGTGCGTAGCACTCGTCGGCGGAGTCGTGGGCCTCATAGGAGCCGACGCACTCATAGCCCTTGCCCTCGAGGATGTCGATGAAGTTGTTGCGGGCCTTTTCGGTCACTTCCATGGAGAACTGCGCAACGATGACTGCGAACTTGCCGCCGTTGCCGCCGAGCTTCTTATCGACCATGTCGGCCGCCAGCGTGGACTTGGTGATGGAATTCTGCGCCAGAACGAACGCGCGGTCGGACTCGCCGCCCTCGCCGCCGATGATGCCGACGGGGATGCCGTTGGCGACGCACTGGTTGATGTAGTTCTCGCAGCCGGTAACGAAGGTCGTGGCGATGATGCCGTCGTAGCCCTCAAGCATACAGGCCTCCAGCGCGTTGTTCATGACCTCCGCGCCGATGGCGGTGCCGAGATTGATCTTCTCGATGGTGACGTTGTGCAGGCCGAGGAATTCGGCAGCGCCGTCAACGCCCTGATAGATCAGGTCCCAATAGGAGTTGTTGGAGTAGCCGAGGAAAGCGAAGCGCAGGGGCTTTTCGGGTTCCTGCTCGACGATCTTGACGTTCTCAACGGAACCGACCATCGGCCATTCGTAGGACGCGGGGTTCGTGTCGCCGCCGGTGGGAGCGTCGGTCGCCGGATCGGTTGCTGCATTGGTGGGGGCATCGGTTGCATCTTCTGCGGGGGCCTTGCTGCAAGCGCCCAGCGACAGGATCAGGGCAAGGACAAGCAGCAGCGCGGTGATCTTTTTCATGTTATTTCCTCCTAAAATTTTTGGGGAAGTCGAAAGCCTCCCTATATTCATCCGTTCCCGGATAAATAACGTTGTCAGTTTGCACTGCGGCGCATGGCGTAGTGCAGGATGGTGTCCTCGGTGATTTGGTCTTTTTCCAGGATCGCAGTCTGATTGCCCTCGCACATGACCACGACGCGGTCGCTCAGACGGATCAGCTCCGGCATTTCCGAGGAGATGAGCAGCACGGTAATGCCCTGGTCGGCAAGCTCGCGGATGATCTCGTAGATGTCGTTTTTCGCGCCGATGTCAATGCCGTGGGTCGGCTCGTCGAGGATCAGAATTTGCGGATTCATCCGCAGCCAGCGGGAGAGGATGCACTTCTGCTGGTTGCCGCCGGAGAGCTGGCCGACCAGCTTGAACACGTCCGTCGTGCGGATGGAGAGCTTGCCGACGTACTGCTTGGCGGTATCGACGGTGCTTTTCCGGCTGATGAGGCCGCCCTTGCGCAGGCCGTCGTAGGAAACGACGTTGATGTTATCCATGACGGACAGATCCGGGAAAATGCCCTTGACCTTGCGTTCCTCCGGGACCATGCCGATGCCGGCCTTGACCGCGTCGGCGGGGTGCTTGATGGTGCGCTTTTTTTGATTGATGAAAATTTCACCGGAGGTCGCGGGGACATAGCCGAAAATGGCCTCCATCAGCTCGCTGCGGCCCGCGCCGACCAGTCCGCCGAAGCCCAGCACCTCGCCGCGCCGCGCCGTAAAGCTGACGTTGCGGAACAGGTTCTTGCAGCAGAGGTCTTTGACCTCGATCGTGACCGGCGCGTTCGAGAGGTCGCGGTCCGTGCGCCGGGTCGCGTCGGTGTCGAGGTCGCGGCCGACCATGCTGCTGACGACCGTGTTATAATCGAACTCTGCGCGGTCCAGATGGCGGATCATTCGGCCGTCGCGCAGGACGGAGATCTCATCGCAGAGGGAAAAGACCTCCTCCAGCCGGTGAGAAACGTAGACAATCGCCACGCCCTTTTTACGCAGGTCGTTAAGAATATCCATCAGATATTCCGTTTCCTTCGCCGTCAGCGCCGCCGTCGGCTCGTCGAGCATCAGCAGCCGCGCGTTGAGCGACAGGGCCTTGATGATCTCAATGAGCTGCTTCTGCGCGACGGAGAGGAACTCCACGCGCGTTTCCGGAGCGATGTTGGTGATCTTCAGCTCCTCCAGGAGGTCTACGACCTTTTTGCGCAGCGCCTTGCGGTCGATAAAGGGACCGTTGCAGGGGAAGCGGCCCATGTAGATATTGTCCATGACGGACAGGTTCGGAACGAGGGAGTTCTCCTGATGCACCATTGCGATGCCCTGCTTCTGCGCCGCGGTGGGCGAATCGAAGCGGACGGGCCTTCCCTCCCAGAGCATCTCGCCCTCATAGTCCTGATAAACACCGAACACGATGTTCATAAACGTGGACTTTCCCGCGCCGTTTTCGCCCACGATGGCGTGGACCTTTCCGGCCTCGAAGCGGATATTGATATCGTCGAGGACCTTGACGCCGGGGAAGGATTTGGAGATTTGCCGTACCTCAAACAAAGCACTCATAGGCGCCTCATCTTTCTTTCCGCTTCAGCGTATCGACCGCACAGGCCAACACGAGGAAGCCGCCGAGGGCGATGGTCTGCCATGCCGCGGGGATGCGCAGCAGGATGAAGCCGTTTTTGATGACACCGATGATCGCCGCGCCGATGAAGGTGCCGAGGATGGAGCCCTTGCCGCCGCTCAGACTCGCGCCGCCCAGAACGCAGGCGGTAATGACGTTCATTTCCATCGACGTGCCGGTGGAAACGTCGCCGGAGCTGAGGTTCGCGCAGGTCATCATACCGGCCAGCGCCGCCAGAACGCCGGTCGTGGCAAAGACGCTGATCTGCATCCGGCCGACCTTGATGCCGGAGAGCTTCGCCGCACGGGCGTTGCCGCCGACGGCGTAAATCTTGCGGCCATAGGCCGTCTTGGACAGGACGATGTGACCGATGATCATGATGAGGAGCATGACGTAGATGGAAACCGGGATGCCGAGCCACTGGCTGCCCATCCAGTTCATGTAGTTGTCAAACCGCACGGGCAGGCCGCCGGAGATCAGCAGCGTCAGACCCTTGATGATGTACTGGCCGCCGAGGGTGACGATGAAGGGGTTCAGCTTCAGCTTGACCGCCGTGAAGCCCTGCAGGCCGCCCAGAAAGCCGCCGAGCAGCAGCATAATCAGCACGGCCAGAATCGGCTCCACGCCGTTTGCACACATCCATGCGCAGCCGACCGCGCCGAAGCCCATCAGACTGCCGACGGACAAGTCGATGCCGCCGGTAATGAGCACGAATGTGCCGCCAACCGCGACGATACCGATGTAGGAGAACTGCCGCAGCACGTTGATGACGTTCTTCGCGGAGAAGAACGTGGGGTTGATGATGCCCACCAGCAGACACATGGCGATGAGCATCAGTAGTGCGCCGCCTTCATCAAAGCGAATAAAGGCCTTGCCCAGCTTGCTTACTTTTCTGTCTTTCATAGTTTCCTCCAACCGGTTTTTGTGCTTTCGCGGAGAGCTTCCGAAGCGATGCCGCGCTTCGGAAGCCCTTGGATGCCTCGCTTAGAGCTTGACCTCTTGCAGCATTTTGTAGGCGGGCAGGAGCTGCTCGTAGAATTTGCGATAGACGGGCAGCAGCGCCTTGTAGACCGCCGTATTTTCGGCGATGGGCTGTGCCTTGTCGTCGGTTTTGACGATCTCGGCGGCCTTGTCGAAGTTTTCGATGAGGCCCGTGCCGACACCGGCCATCAGGGCCGCGCCGAGTGCACCGATGTGCTGCATATTGTTCGGGCGGGTCATGGTGACCTGGCACATATCGGCCAAAATCTGCCGCCAGAGGTCGCTCTTTGCACCGCCGCCGATGAGGCAGCAGTTGGCGGGCATGGCGTTTTTCGCCTGCATCAGCTCCGCGCCCATCATGAGGTCAAAGCCGACGCCCTCCATCGCCGCGCGGATCAGGTGGCCGGTGCCTTGCAGCATCTTCAGGCCGACGAACGTACCGCACAGAGCGCTGCTGGAGTAGAAGGTATTGCCCGCGAACATCGAGGGCAGGAAGAACAGCTTGTCCGATCCGGCGGGAACGGCCTTGGCCAGCTCCTCGGCGGCCTTGAGCGGCTTTTCCTCGTTTTTCAGATAGGTACAGGCGTTGTTGATGACCCAGTCGTAGGCCGCACAGGCCGCATGGGAGTGGATGCTGGTAAAATACGTATCGTTGCCGACGTAGACGACGTTCGTCATGTTCTCCGGGGTCGTGATCGGCTCATCGTGGTTGATGCCCATCCAGCCGGCGGTTCCCATGCAGAGGACCATCTCGCCCTTTTTCCGGACACCGCCGCCGGTGGCACAGGCGTAATTGTCCCAGGAGCCGAGGACGACGGGCGTGCCTTCGCACAGGCCCATTTCTTCGGCAGCGGCAGCCGTCAGGCCGCCCATCAAATGCGTGCTGTCCACGACCTTGCACAGGCGGCTCTCGTCGATGCCGGACAGGGCCATCAGCTTCGGGTCCCAGCGGTGCTCGCGCAGGTTATACAGGCCGCTCATACCGGCCTCGCCGTAGTCCGTAAAGCCGATCACGCCGGTCATACGATGGATGAGGTACTCCTTCGGACCGATGAACTTCGCGGTCCTTGCAAAAACCTCCGGCAGATTTCTCTTAATCCAGAGGATTTTCGCGGCAGGGTACATGGAAAGGTCAAAGCTGTTGCCGGTCATTTCGTAATGCTCGCGCTCTCCGACGCTTTCGAGAATGAACTTTGCTTCCTCGGTGGCGCGCGCGTCGTTCCAGAGCATCACGCGCTCGGTCAGCACGTTCCCGTCGGCATCCACGGGGATGGCACCCATGCCGTGGGACGAGAAGGACATCGCCTTGATCTGTGCGGGCTGCACGCCGGAGGCCCCGAGAACCTTGCGTGTCGCCGTTTTCATCGCTTCCCACCAATCGTTGGGGTCGTGCTCTACGTAGCCCGCCTGCGGATAGTGGGTCTGGTAGGTGTCATAGCCCTCGGCCAGAAAATTGCCCTGTGTGTCGAAAATGCAGGACTTGACGCCGCTGGTGCCAAAGTCAAACGCAAGAATCAGTTCGTTCGCCATATTCATCATCCTCAAATCAAAAATTATAGCAGCAAGTGTTCCGGTGTATAAAATGATGTTTGCTCGTGCAAGACTATTAAACATCATAATCTTTCGCCTGTCAACAGGTATTGATTCGTCGTTTTTCACCATTTTTTGTACAAATATTTTTGCTTTTCCTACAATTCGTCTTATTTTTAATGAAATTTTCGATACCTTTCGGCAACGTTTTATGACATCGCCGCGCGATTTTTTTGAAATCGCCCGGATTTTTTGTTCATCACCGGACGGTTTTTCCGCAAACATATCTAAAACATCTTTATTTTTCCGTTGACAATTCTGGGATTGGTTGCTATAGTTAGCTTGAAGGAAGGGATACGATTCCGGTATCTCCTTGCGGAACTCTTTTGAAAAGGGGGTTATTTATGAGCAAACAGGCCCTATATCTCAACGTATATAACACACTCAAGCAGGAAATCTCGGAAGGGCTGCTGAAGGTCGGCTCCCTTCTGCCCACCGAGCAGGAGCTGGAGGAGCGCTTCGATGTCAGCCGCACCACCGTCCGCAAGGCCGTCGGGCTGCTGAAGGACGAGGGCTACCTCGACGTCCGGCAGGGACGCGGCACAACCGTACAGGACATTTCCACCACGCAGAAGCTCTCGCACATCTCCTCCATCACCGAAACCCTGCGCAGCGACGGTCATGAGGTTTCCATCCAGAGCATGTCCATCACGAAAATTCAGGCTCCGGACTCACTGTCCGACATCTTCGCACCCGGTACGCAGCTATACTATCTGGAGCGCGTGCTTTGCTCCGACGGCCTGCCCATCAACTATTCCACAACGTACCTGCTGGCGGAGATGGTGCCGTATTTTGAGCAGTACGTCAATACGTTCTGCGGTCTGTACCGGTTTTTGGAGTCGAAGTACCACATTCAGCTCTCCGAGGCGACGGAAACGCTGTCTGCCTCTGCGGCAAACTTTGTGGAATCCCAGATTCTGAACATCCCGCAGGGTGCGCCGCTGCTCATCAGCAAGCGCATCACGAACGTGGGCGATACGTGCTTCGAGTACGGCATCAACCGGCTCGTCGGCAGCCGGTACAAATACGTCACACACATGAGCGGCCGGTAACGGCGCTTTTCGGGCGAAATTAAAAATTGTTCAAAAAAGGACACGAGGTGCCCTCTGGTTTTTGCACCCTTTTTTCGGTGCTGCTGGCGCAATTTTAATGCGTAACAAAATATTTTGAAGCAAAAAAAGAAGGACACCTTGTGCCCTTGATTTTTTGCGCCTATTTTCGGACGGACTGACCTTGAAAGGAGGGATCGCATGGCGACGAGCCTCGCCGCGCCGAAGCTGCTGATTTTTGATATGGACGGGACGTTTATGGATTCCCGGACGTTCCACGCAAAGACCTTTCATCGCTTTCTCAACCGCTACATCGGGCCGATCGACCTTGAAACGACCCGCAAAAAGATGGGCAACACCGTGCGCCACATTCTCACCGAGGCGGGCGTGCCGCCGGAGGAGCTGGGCGCGACCTACGCACGGCTGACGGAGTTCTGCGAGCACGACATCGACGATCTGGTCGCTGAGATCGGCGTGATTGACGGCATCCGCGACGCGCTGACCAAGGCGAAGGCACGCGGGCTTTGCCGCATCGTCCTGACCAACTCGATGGAAACGGTCGCGAAAAAAATGCTGGCCTATCATGGCCTGCTGGAGCTGTTCGACGGCATTTCCGGGGCCGATCTGGTGTCGAACGACAAGATCGACCGCTGCAATGCGGTCATTCGGCGCTGCGGCTTCCTTCCTGCGGACACCGTCTGCATCGGCGACTCGGAATTCGACATCGAAATGGCCAACGCCGTGGGGGCGCGGAGCTGCTTTGTGAAAACCGCCTATTCGTGGTACCGCGACGAAGCGTATATCATGGAGCAGCTACGACCGACGTACGTCGTGTCTGCGCTGGACCAGATCCCGGACGTTTTTTACGGAGGTGATGCCAAATGATACAGACCGTGACCGGCCTTATCTCGCCGGAAACTCTGACGTTCTGCCAGTGCCATGAGCATATCCTGCTGAGCAAGGGCGTTTCGTGGCAGATCAACCCCGCGCTCTGCATGGATGATTTGGAAAAATCCCGGCAGGAGCTGCTGGATTATCGCGCAGCGGGCGGCAGCACGCTCGTCGATGCCCAGCCCGTCGGCTGCAATCGCATGACGCAGGAGCTGGTGCAGCTCAGCCGGGACAGCGGCGTACAGATCATCGCCTCCACCGGCTTTCACAAGGCCTGCTTCTACCCTGCCGGCCATTGGCTGCACACGTTTTCCCGGCAGCAGCTTGCGGAGGTATATCGCCATGAGCTGACCGAGGGGATGTACGTCGATGCGGACAGCGCCGCGCCGGAGCGATCGGTCACGGCAAAGGCCGGGCTGATAAAAACCGCACTGGATACGGAATTTTCGCCGCTTTACGAGAAATTATTTCAGGCGGCAGCCGATGCCCAGCAGGCCACCGGTGCGCCGCTGATGATTCACGTCGAGGCAGGCAGCGACCCCGTGCGGCTGTTCGCGTTTCTGACCGAGCGGGGCGTTCCGGCGGCGTCGATGCTGTTTTGCCACATGGACCGCAGCTCGCCCGACTTCCGGCAGCACGAATTCCTGCTGGAGCAGGGCGCATATCTGGAATACGACACCATCGGCCGCTTCAAGTACCACAGCGACGAGGAGGAAATCCGCCTCATTCGGCAGGTGCTGGACGGGGGCTTTGCGCGGCAGCTCCTGCTCTCGCTGGACACCACCGCCCAGCGCCTCAAGCGCTACACGCCGGAGGGAATCGGACTGACCTATCTTTTGAAAGCCTTCCTGCCGATGTTGAAAAGCAGCGGCGTTTCGGAGGAAACGATCGATCTGATCTGCCGCGAAAATTGTCGTTTTGCCCTTCGCTGGAACCCAAGGACATAAAAATAGAAAGGAGAACCCATAATGGATGTTCTGAATCAAGTTGCCGCATTAAAACTCATGCCCGTCATCAAGCTCGACCGCTCGGAGGATGCCGCGCCGCTGGCTGAGGCCCTCTGCGCCGGTCATCTGCCCGCCGCCGAGGTTACGTTCCGGACCGATGCCGCCGCCGCATCCATCGAAACGATGGCCACCCGCTTCCCGCAGATGCTGGTGGGCGCAGGCACGGTCAGCTCCGTCGAGCAGGCGCAGCGCGCCATCGACGCAGGCGCAAAATTCCTCGTCTGCGCAGGCTTCAGCCGGAAGATCGTGGAATTCGCCGTGTCGCATCAAATCCCCATCTTCCCCGGTGTCTGCACGCCAACCGAGCTGATGCTGCTGCTGGAATACGACCTTCCGGTCGCAAAGTTCTTCCCGGCAGCCCAGTGCGGCGGGCTTGCCACCATCAAGGCCCTCGCCGCGCCGTTCCCGCAGCTCAAGTTCATGCCCACCGGCGGCATCAACGCGAAAAACGTGCGCGAATATCTGCAATTCCCGAAGGTCATCGCCTGCGGCGGAAGCTGGATGGTCAAGAGCGACCTCATCAACACCGGTGATTTCGACGCAATCCGCCGCCTGTCGCAGGAGGCCGTCGAGCTGGTTTCCGACCTGTAAGGAGGAAGAATCATGAAAATTCTCGTCACCCCAACGTCCTTTCAGCCCGGCTCCGGCAATCCCGCGCTGGAAACGCTCCGCGCCGCCTATCCCGATCTGGTCTTTAACCCCGCCAAGCGTCCGCTGACGGAGGACGAGCTGCTGCCGCTGCTGCAAGACTGCGACGGCTACATCGCCGGCCTGGACTTCGTGACGGAAAAGGTCCTGCGTGCCTGCAAAGACCTGAAGGTCATCTCCCGCTACGGCGTCGGCTACGACCGCGTGGACATTGCCGCCGCAAAGGCGCTGGGCATCGCCGTCACCAACACACCCGGCGTCAACTCCGAGGCCGTGGCCGAGCTGACGATGGCGCTCATTCTGTCGCTCGTTCGGCGCATTCCCTATCTCGACCGTCAGACCAAGGCCAATCAGTGGGTCCGCTCCACCGGAACCGAGCTGGCCGGCAAGACGATCGGCATCGTCGGCCTCGGCGCGATTGGCAAGCTCGTAGCCCGCTGCGCACAGGGCTTTGCCATGAACGTCGTCGCCTATGACCCCTATATTTCCGAGGCCTACTGCGCCGAACACAACATCGGCGTGCGCGAGCTGGACGCGCTGCTGCGCGAGGCAAACGTCATCTCCCTACATCTGCCGCTGAACGACCAGACCTATCATATCATCGACAAGACCGCCATCGACAAGATGCAGCCCGGCACGATCCTCGTCAACGCCTCTCGCGGCGCAATCATCGACGAGGACGCTGCCTATGATGCGCTTTGCAGCGGACAACTCGGCGGGCTGGGGCTGGACGCCTTCGAGCAGGAGCCGCCCACGGATTCCAAGCTGCTGGCGCTCGACAGCGTCGTCGCCACGCCGCACACCGGCGCACACACCGCCGAGGCCACCGCAAAAATGGCGGCCGCCGCCGTGGAAAACCTGATCGCCGTGCTGGAGGGCAAGCCCTGCCGCTGCCGCATCTGCTGAGGAAGCGCCGCATGGATGCACTGGAGAACATTTTTTCCCGCGTCAGCGTCCGGCAGTATACCGGCGAGCGCGTCCCGGACGAGGCGGTCCGCACGATTCTGCGGGCAGCAATGAGCGGGCCGTCGTGCGTCAATTCCCGCGACTGGTATTTTATCGTCGTCCGTGACCGCGAAACGCTGCATAAAATGGCCGACGCAAACGGCAAGCCCGCCGCACCGCTGCATTCGGCGGATTTTGCCGTCCTGATTTGCGGCGATTTGGCCCGCGCTCACGACCGCTGCCCGGAGTACTGGGTAATCGACGGTGCGATTGCGGGGCAGAACATGGTCCTAGCCGCCAACGCGCTCGGCATCGGCAGCGTCTGGCTCGGCACATGGCCGAACGCCGCCCGCGTCCAGGCCCAAGCCTCCCTGTTCGCCCTCCCCCCGACCCTCGTCCCCCACTCCGTTCTCGCCTTCGGCTATCCCCAATCCCCCGCAAGCTCCCCCCGTGACCTCTACGATGCAACCCGCGTTGGCTTTGAAAAATACGATGCCGGCAAAATATAAAAGGCGAAAGGCCCTCACCGCAGCAACGGTGAGGGCCTTTTCTGTGGGGTACTTCATAAAGCCCGTCATCTAATACGCACAATCCAGCCCGTCTCGGGATATTTTTAGAGAACAGCTTGAACAATTTGTTAAAATAGCAAAAACCCTGTAACCATTGCGGTTACAGGGTTTCTTGCATGGTGGAGAACCGTAATTTTGATAGAAACCCGTTAAGGAGGTGCAACTACGGTTTAGAGGGGGGTGCAGTTCTCGATTTGAGGGGGTGCAATATCTTCTTGTGTTGCATTCCGGCTTCTATGCAGTAACAGGAGCGTGTTATTCTTTATGGGAGCTGTCGTAGATAGCACGGATGTCCTCCGGCAGCTCGTTGGGAATCATGGCGGCGAGTTTTTCCTCATTTCCGTCCCGGATCGCCTGTTCATAGTACCAGCATTTGAATTTCAGCATATCCAGCGTGCGGTTCATCCGTGCGATCTCCTCCTCCATATGCGCCTTCTGCGTTTCAAACAATTCCTTGCGCTGCGGATAGGTGGACGGCCCTTCTACACACCAATCCATGAATTGCCGGATGTCCTTGATCTCCATGCCAGCCTTTTTCAGACATTCAATGACCCGGAGTGCTTCAATCTCTGTGTCACCAAATTTGCGGATGCCGGACACCCGTTCCATGTTCGGGAAAAGTCCCTGCTTGTCATAATAGCGCAGCGTGGAGATGGGCATTCCGAACATCTCCGCCACCTGTCCGATCGAATACATAAAAATTCCTCCGAAAATTTTCAAAAAATATCTTGACCTGAAGTTAGGTTTAGGTGTTATCATGATCATAACACAAAAGAAACCGGAGCGCAAGGAGTGTTTTATGATGAGTAAAAAAGTATTGATTCTTTCTTCAAGCCCCCGCAAGGGCGGAAATTCGGAAACCTTGGCGGCAGCCTTTGCAAAGGGAGCCAAGGAGGTAGGTAACCGGGTAGAGACCGTGTATCTGCGTGAAAAGCAACATGGCTTCTGCAAAGGCTGCTTCGCCTGTCTGAATCTTGGGCACTGCGTCATCCAAGACGATGCCGTGGAGATTGCCGCAAAAATGCACGACGCGGATGTGCTGGTGTTCGCAACGCCCGTCTACTATTACTGTGTCAGCGGCCAGCTCAAGACGATGCTCGACCGTGCCAATCCGCTGTTTGATACGGACTACGCCTTTACGAAAGCCTACTTGCTGGCGACAGCGGCAGAGGATGGGCCGGAGACCTTTGCGGGCACAGAGAAGGCCGTGCAGGGCTGGGTGGACTGCTTCCCGCGCTGTGCGCTGGTTGGCACAGTGTTTGCGGGCGGCGTGAACGGCGTGGGAGAGATCGCAGGTCATGCCGCGCTGGAGCAAGCCTATCAGATGGGCAAGGAGGTGTGAGCCATGGCAGTCAAACAAACGGCAGGCAGAAATGCGCTTGGGGAATTTGCGCCCAAATTTGCGGAATTGAATGATGATGTGCTGTTCGGGCAGGTGTGGAGCCGGGAAGACAAGCTTTCCCTGCGGGACCGCAGCATTGTAACAGTGGTGGCGCTGATGGCGCAGGGGCTGACGGATTCGTCTTTTCAATACCATCTGACAACTGCAAAGAATAACGGCGTGACGAAAACGGAAATTGCGGAGATCCTGACCCACGCGGCATTTTATGCGGGTTGGCCCAAGGCGTGGGCGGCCTTCCGTATGGCCAAGGAGGTATGGGCGGAGGACGATGCCGCCGACGCAAAAGCCAAGCATCAGAATGAAATGGTCTTTCCCATCGGCGCACCCAATGACGCCTTTGCGAAATATTTTATCGGGCAAAGCTATCTCGCACCTCTTTCTACGCAGCAGGTTGGCATTTACAATGTGACCTTTGAACCCGGTTGCCGTAACAACTGGCACATTCATCACGCCAAAAGCGGCGGCGGACAAATCCTCGTCTGCGTGGCCGGGCATGGTTACTATCAGGAATGGGGCAAACCGGCACAGGAACTGCGCCCCGGCGATGTGGTAAATATCCCTGTGGGAGTCAAGCACTGGCACGGTGCCGCGCCGGATAGCTGGTTCTCTCATCTGGCGGCAGAGGTTCCGGGTGAGGAAACCTCCAACGAGTGGCTGGAAGCCGTGGACAACACAGCATATTTTAAGGCAACAGGCAAGGAGGTCTGAATATGGAAAAACTGAATTTAACACAGGAATGGGATAAGGTGTTCCCGAAAAGCGACAAGGTGGATCACAAGAAAGTAACTTTTCACAACCGCTACGGCATCACATTAGCGGCGGATATGTATACACCAAAGGGTGCGGAGGGTAAGCTTCCTGCCATTGCCGTCAGCGGTCCGTTCGGTGCGGTAAAGGAGCAGTCCTCCGGCCTGTACGCGCAGAAAATGGCGGAGCTTGGCTTCTTGACGATTGCCTTTGACCCGTCCTACACCGGCGAGAGCGGCGGGGAGCCTCGCTATGTGGCATCGCCGGACATCAACACCGAGGATTTCTGCGCAGCGGTGGATTTCCTCTCCGTGCAGGAGAACGTTGACCCGGAGCGCATCGGTATCATCGGTATCTGCGGCTGGGGCGGCATGGCGCTCAACGCCGCAGCCGTTGACACCCGTATTAAAGCGACCGCTGCTATGACTATGTACGACATGACCCGCGTGAATGCCAACGGTTACTTTGACAGCGAGGATTCTGAGCAGGCACGCTTTGAAAAGCGAAAAGCGCTGAACACGCAACGCACCGAGGATTACAAAAACGGCAGCTATGCGCTGGCAGGCGGCGTGGTCGATCCGCTGCCGGAGGACGCACCGCAGTTTGTGAAGGACTATTACGACTACTATAAGACGCCCCGAGGCTACCATCCCCGCAGCCTGAACTCCAACGGCGGTTGGAATGTGACGTCCTCGCTGTCGTTCCTGAATATGCCGATTTTGCAGTACAGCAGCGAGATCCGCTCCGCCGTGCTGCTGGTACACGGAGAAAAGGCGCACTCCCGCTATTTCAGCGAGACGGCTTACAGCAAGCTGACCGGGGATAATAAGGAATTGCTCATTATCCCCGGCGCAAGCCACACCGACCTTTACGATCAGATGGATGTAATTCCGTTTGAAAAGCTGAAAGCGTTCTTTGAGGAATATCTGAAATGAAGCGACATATTCCGCTCGTTCTGCTGCTGGCGGTTGTGCTCTGCTTGAGCGGCTGCGCCGGTCGACCCGACCCGCCGACTGAGCCGCCGACTTCCGCGATAGAAGACACGCCGCAGGCAACAGAAAGCGAGAAATCTACCGAAATGACGACAGCGGAAACGACCATGCCTGAAATCGATACAACCGAGCCGATGCTGCTTTTGACCATTGACGGCACCGCTGTGGATGTTCAGTGGGAGAATAACGCTGCTGTTACTGAGCTATATGCCCTTGCACAGAATACCATTACCGTGAACACTTCCGCCTATGGCGGCTTTGAGCAGGTAGGCAGTCTGCCGCAGAGCTTTTCCCGCAGCGATGCGCAGATGACTACGCAGCCGGGAGATATCGTTCTGTATTCCGGGAATCAGCTTGTGGTGTTTTTCGGCTCGAATTCGTGGAGCTATACCAAGTTGGGACATATCAACGACCTGTCTGCCGATGAACTTGCAGCATTGTTGGACAAAGATCAGACGGTTATAGAGCTTCAAATAAAATCCAGGTAAGCCACGGGTATCTGTGGCAGGCCAATCGCTAACAGAAGCTGATAAGGCACATATGATTGCTGCTGTTGGAGCAGTAGGAGTGAGGGCTGTTTTCTGCAAGGCGTAAAAACTCTTACATGAAATATTGAAAAGATAAGCAGATGGGCGTTTTAACGATTACCCTCAGCAGTTCAACGATTACTCGGTAGTTTAACGATTACAGCGGAACAGAGCGCCGCAATCCCCATGAAATGCACAAAACCCCGCCGCAGAATTGCTCTGCAGCGGGGTTTCCTCATGTGCTGAAACAGCCGAAAAGCCTGATTCCAAGCGGTTTTCGGGCACAGAAAAAGTCCACCGTAATTCTATCAAAATTACGGTGGACTTTTGGTGGACGATATAGGACTCGAACCTATGACCTTCCGCACGTCAAGCGGATGCTCTAGCCAGCTGAGCTAATCGTCCGTAGCGCGATTATTATACTCACTGGATCGGCATTTGTCAAGCCCTAAATTTCAATCCTGCAATTTTTTCTTCCCCGGGGTCTTATTCGGATCCGGATTCCTCCGGCGCAGTCTCGGGGGGCGGCTCTGTGGTGGCCTCGGTGGTCGGTTCCGTCGTCGGTGCCTCCGTAGGCGGCTGCGTCGTGGGCGGCTCGGTGGTCGGTTCGGTCGTCGGCTCGGTGGTCGGCTCCTCCTTGACCAGGTGCGCAATCTCGCGGTCGCGGCGGTCGTACTTGGAGTAGCAGACGATTTCGGTGGAGATCAGCTTGCCGCTCTTGTCGTACTTATACATATAGGTCGTGACGTTCGCGCCGTCGTAGGCGGTCTGGATCACGTCGCCCTCGCTGTAGCCGCTGTACTTATAGTAATTTGGCATATCCGGGGAGATGTCGATGACCTTCTCCTGCGCGCTGAAGTAGTCGGTGACCTCATAGTCCAGCTCGACGGTGTATTCCTTCGTTTCCGTGCCGACGAAGCGGACGTGAACGTAGCCGTCGGAAACGGACGCGTCAATGCGGATGGGGAAGGCGGTGTTGTTGCGGAATTTATAGTCCAGATAGCCCCAGTAGACGGTGGCATCCATGCCCCAGGGAATATAGGACGGGGTGAACTGATGCTCGGCGCGCTCGACGACCTCAAGGTTTGCCTTGATGGTGCAGTAGAACAGGGTCGAGGCAACCTGGCACACGCCGCCGCCGAGCTGATTTTCGGTCTTGCCGCCGACGTAGACACCGGCCTCGCCGTAGCCCTTTTCGGCGGTACGCTCGCCGACGACCTCGTTGAACGAGAACGTCGCGCCGGGTTTGAGGATGAAGCCGTCAATCGCCTCGGCGGCCAGCTCCAGATTGTGGGTACGCGTGGGGTTCCAGACGTGGGGGCTGTCGAAGGAGGACAGCGTGTCGCAGAAGAGCTGCTTTTCCAGCGTTTCTCGGGTAAACTGCGGCTCCAGGTCCGTCAGCGTGAGCGTGACGATCGTGCCGGGCTTTGCGCCCTCAAAGGCCGCGACAGCATCCGCCATGCGGAAGCCGTAGCCGGCCTTGCCGTCGGTAACTTCAAACGTGTCCTCGTCGCACTTCGCGTTGACGGGCGCGGTGCATTTATAGTCCTTGTAGAGCTTATCAAGATCGACGGGTTCGGGCAGCTCCTCCTGATAGAGGTATTGCAGATCAAAGTTACCGCTGACGTATGCCGCGACGATCTCGTCATACAGCGCGTCGATATCGATGTCGCGCTTGAGCGTGCCGAGGGTGATCTTGATGCAATCGACCTGCTTCGGGTTGCCGTCGGCGTCGTTGACGGTAGTCGTGCCGTCCTCGATGGTGGTCTTGGAGCCTTCGGTGACGGTATCCTCGAGATAACTCGTCAGAACCTCACGGATATAGGTTCCGTTGACGGTCAAATACTTGGAAACGTCAACGTCCACGCGCTCCTCGTTGTCCTTCTTGCCGGTCAGGGAGCGGCCCTGCTGATAGGCGGCCTCGACCGCGCCGTCCACATCCAGCGTTGCGCCGACATCCTGCGCCAGCAGGGTCAGCTTCCGGTCGAGCTTGCAGGGCTTGCCGTTCTCGTCGAGCGGCGCGTCCGGGTCGGTCTGTTCGGTCTTTTCGTCCTTCGGAATGGCGACGGCCTGCTGGACATTCTCCAGCGGCTTGCCGTAGATATCGACACTGACTTCTTTGCTTGCGTCGTAAGTTGTCGTGTAAGTGACGAACGTTTCGCCGCGAGTGTAGAGCCGGACGTTCATATTGTCATTGAACGTGACGTTTTTCAGTGCTTCGGCGGCTTCTTCCTTCGTCATGCCGCTCAGATCGACCCCGGCAACAAAGACGTTCTTAGCGATCTTGCCGTCGTCGCCGCGCAGCCAGAGGAAGGCGGTCACGCAGCCGACCAGCACCACGGCGGCGCAGAGAACGCCGATGATGATGGGCAGGCGGCGGTTTTTCTTCTGCTTTTTCCGCGCGGCGCTCTGGGCGCGGGTGGGATGCTCGGCGGAATTCGGCACGCGCGGGAGCTCGGCCGCAGGCCTCTGCGCCGATGCGGCACGGCGGCGGGTGGCTTCGTCAGCGGTCCTTTTTGCGGGCCGTTCGGCGGTCCGGCGCTGGGCCTGCCGCGCTTTCTTCTCCTGCTCGGCGCGCCTTGCGGCCTCCTGCGCCTGCGGACGGTTGGCTTTTTCAAATTTTCCCATAGTCATATCTCCTGTAATCATGCCCGCACGGGCATGGTCTGGCTTCCTATCCTAATTATACCGAACAGCGCGGAAAAAGCAACTACGATTTCATGACAAGTCTTACAAATTTGTAATATTATGTAAACCTTATCTTGTGCGCCGCAGGGGTATATTTTTTAGACGAAATCGCCGCTCGCGCGTTCCGGGAAAAACGGAAATTTTTTGCGGCTTCACCAAAACGCCCGTTCCCGCAGCAGCGCCTTGACTTCCCCGCCACTGCCGGCACGGGCGGTCGATGACCGCCCCTACGGCGTGGAACGGGAGGCGGAATTCGCGGCGGGGTCAGGTGACCCCGCCCTACGAATGGAATTCGATGGTGCGTACACAGGCCGATGTGGGCATCGGCCCCTACGGAGGGGGCGACGGTGTTTGCTGCGGGGAGGAAATAAAAAGCGGAGGAAGCAGGTGCTTCCTCCGGGAGAATATTTTGTGTAATTTGCAGTATCCAATGGACGGATGCGGCAAGGTTCATACTAGAATCTGTTAAATAGTTTGAAAAGCTTTTTATAGTGCCAAAGGCGCGTCAGATTCTGTATGAGACGGCGCATCGTGCCCTCGCACGATGCGAGTGTGCGTAGCACATGGGATTCTTGATGAAATATTTTCATCAAGAATCCGTATCAGATTGCGATGGGCTGCATACTTTTCAGCTGCAATTGGAGCTTGTCCGCGATGAGGGCGATGAACTCCGAGTTGGTCGGTTTGCCCTTTGTATTGGACACCGTGTAGCCGAAGAAGCGCTGGAGCGTTTCCAGATCGCCGCGGTCCCATGCGACCTCGATCGCGTGGCGGATGGCGCGTTCCACGCGGGAGGGCGTAGTCGCGAAGGTTTTCGCCACCTGCGGATACAGCACCTTGGTGATCGCGTTGATGACCTCCATGTCCTTGACGGCGATGATGATTGCCTCGCGAAGATACTGATAGCCCTTGATGTGCGCCGGAACACCGATCTCGTGGATCATGGAGGTGACCATTGCCTCCACATCCGCTTCGTGCGATCTTCCGTAGGGCTTTTGCTGCTGTCTTGCGCCGCGCATCTGATCCAGTCGTTCCAGGACGGCGCGGCTGGGGCAGGGCTTGAGCAGTACGTACTGCACACCGAGCGAAACCAGCAGACTGGAGACGAATTCGGTCATAAAATCAGCCAAAACCAGCAGCATCGGCTTCTTTTCCATCGAGTTGGCAGCCTTGATGACGGAGATCCCATCCGCCTGCGGCAGCATCATGTCTACGACGAGAATCTCCGGCTTCAGCTCGCGCAGCAAATCGGCCGCGCGGATTCCGTCGTTCGCATAGCCAACGACAGCGTACCGCTCAGACTGCTTGAGCGTGGCAGCGAGGCTGACCGAATAATCCTCGCTGCTGTTTGCAAGCATAACGCGATACAGTTTTTCCATGTGACAACATTCCTCCTCCTTTAATCCGTGTTTGCAAAACGGTAGCTCTAATTTATCATACCATTCGTCGTTTTGCAATAAATTTATGCGAAATTAACCAAATTTCTTTCGACATTTTTCGCAAAACTATGCAAGTTGCACAAAATTCAACTGCGACAAAAGTAGCACTGGTTCGACAGAAGTTGTGCCTTTCCGCGCAAAAAAAACGCCGCCAAGTGCAACCGCGTTAAGCGGCGCACCCAGCGGCATATTCAGAGGGGTTTGCGACGAGGAAATGGGATTAACGATCTTTGAGCAGATCGCGGATCTCGGCAAGCAGTTTTTCTTCGTTGCTCGGCTCCGGGGGAGGGGCGGGTGCTTCTTCTTCCTGTTTGTGTCCGATGGAGCGGAGCTTGTTCATGCCCTTGACCATCAGGAAAATGACAATCGCGAGGATCAAAAAGCTGATAACGGAAGATAAGAAGTCGCCGAAGCGGAGATAGTTGACGATGGCCTCGCCGGTTTCTGGGTCCAGCTTTTCACCGAACAGGGAGGGTAGTGCGATTTTCCACGAGGAGAAGTCGATGCTGCCGGTAAAGATCGATATGATCGGCATAATCAGGTTTTTCGTGAAGGAATCGACCAGGTCCTTGAACACGCCGCCGATGATAACACCGATGGCCATGTCGAACATGTTGCCCTTGAGGGCGAATTCCTTAAATTCCTTGATAATGCCCTTGGCTTTTTCCTTCTTTGCCATGGCAGAGCCTCCGGATTAAATTAGTGGGAATGCAGCGCAGCAAGAAGGGCTGCATCCTGGCCATGCTCAACGATCGAAATCGGAGCGCCTCGGAAGTCTTGCCGCGCTGACAGTATCATTATAGCGCTTTTTCATAGAAAAGCAAGAGGGTTTTTCCAAAATTCCCGACAATTTTTCGGGATATTTTTGTCAAGGAAGCGCAGATGCCGGTACTTTTGGCGTGAAAACGCTTACGCTTGGCCTCACGCGCCGTATTTCTCGCGGATGCGCTGGAGCTTGCTCCCGATGGGCTTGGCTAAAAGGAGCAGAAACACGACGTTTGAAGCGCTGTAAAGCGCCGTATACCCGGCAGAGCTGACAATCGCAGCAAGATAGCGGCTGAGCACAAAGCTGCCCTCGGCCCAGAGGACCGTCCAGATGTCCATCAGCGCGGAGTAGACGATGCCGCTGAGCGCACCGAAGATGCATAGCGTCACGCGGCTGGCGCGCAGCTGCTTGGCGAAAAGCCCCGCCAGCAGGCCGACCATGCCCCACGCGAACATCTGAAACGGCGTCCACGGGCCTTGTCCGAAGTAAAAATTCGACAGCACGGCCGTCAGGGCACCGGTCAGGAAGCCCGCCTCGCTGCCGAAGTACATCGCCGTTAAAATCACCATCGCCGTGACCGGCTTGAAGCCCGGCAGGACGGCAAACAACAGCCGCCCCAGCACGGAAAGCGCCGTCAGCACCGCAACGAGAACCAGCCGGATGCCGCCGCTTTCCCCGCGCTCAGAGCTGAGAAAGAATGGGATGCAGGCCAGAATTGCCACGGCAAGCGACAAAAAAGCATACTGCTTGCCGCCGAACACGGTGCTGCCCAGCACGACGATCAGCGGAATGGCCAGAAGCAGCAGGCCGTAGGAAATCCATTTTTTCATGCCTTCCCCTCCCGGCACAGCGCGACGACCTCCTCGCACAGCACGGCGTTGGGCAAAACCGTGCGGGCAATGCGGCTGGCGGCGGTGGTGTAGAAATGGTTGCCGGAGAAAAATTCGTTCGGTGCGCCGTCGGCGATGACCTCGCCGTCGAAGAACAGGGCGCAGCGGTCGGCGACGGCGGCGGCAAACTCCACGTCGTGCGTCACCATGACGACCGTCCGACCCTCGGCGCGAAGGCCGTGCAGCAGCGACCGCAGCCGGTCCTTATACTCCGCGTCGAGGCCCTTCGTCGGCTCGTCGAGGAGCAGAATTTTCGGGTCGGTCAGCAGGAGCTTGCCGAGGGCGCACTTCTGCTGCTCGCCGCCGCTGAGGTCGTAGGGATGCCGGTCCAGCAGCGGCGCGATGTCCAGCCGCGCAGCCATGGCGTCGATTTTTCCCGCCTGCTCCGCCGCCTTGACCCCGTGGGCCTCCAACAGTTGGCGGTAATCCTCGCGAACGGAGTCCTTTAAGAAGATCGTGCGCGGGCTTTGCGGCAGGAGCGAGAGGCAGCCGCGATAGAGCGCACCGTTTTTATAGTCCTTCATTTTTTTGCCGAGGACACGAATGGTGCCGCGATACGGCTTTTCCAGTCCGGCCAGCAGATGCAGCGTCGTGGTCTTACCCGCGCCGTTGCCGCCGAGCAGGGCGAAGATTTCCCCACCGCGCACGGAAAGCGACAGCTCGCGCAGCACGTCCGGCGCGTCCTTTTCATAGCGGAAGCAAAGGTCCTCGGCTTCGAGGACCGGCGGAGTTTCCGGGCGCGGGCGGACGGAAATGAGCGCCCCGGAGCGATCGGAAAAGCGCGCTTCCAGCAGCTCGCGGCCCTCGCGGACCGTCAGCGGACACGGCACATCGGGAACATCCAGCCCCGCCCAGATGCGGCTGGCGCTCGGCAGCCCCTGCGCCAGCGGATGCCCGCGCAGTGCGCCGCAAAGCTCCCGCGGCGTGCCGGTCAGGCAGGGCTTGCCCCGCTCCATGACAATCACGCGGTCGGCCACGGGGAATACCTCCTCCAGCCGGTGCTCGGACAGCAGGATCGTCAGGCCCAGCTCTCGGTTGAGCTTTTGCAGCGTGGCGATGAAGTCCGCCGCCGCGATGGGGTCGAGCTGGCTCGTCGGCTCGTCGAGCAGCAGCAGCTTCGGCTGCATCACCATGACGGCGGCCAGATTCAGCAGCTGCTTCTGCCCGCCGGAGAGATGATCGGTGTCGTTGTGGTACCACGACTGGATGCCGAAATAGCTGGCCATTTCGCCGACACGGCGGCGAATATCGCCGTTTTTCAGGCCCAGACTTTCCAGCCCGAAGGCCAGCTCATGCCAGACCTTGTCGGTGACGAGCTGCTCGTCCGGATCCTGCCGGACAAAGCCGATCTCGGCGGCGCTGCGCCGGTCGTTCAGCGCCGAAAGCGGTACGCCGCAGTATAAAATCTCGCCGCCCTGCGTTCCGTGCGGCGCAAGCTCGCGCTTCAAAAGCCGCAGGAGCGTCGT
The DNA here is from genome assembly GCA_902477055.1 of uncultured Eubacteriales bacterium. Lineage (GTDB taxonomy): Bacteria > Bacillota > Clostridia > Oscillospirales > Oscillospiraceae > JAZOXB01. The sequence goes on along the minus strand of CABSFY010000007.1, from coordinate 11,251 downwards.
CTTGCCGCTGCCGCTCTGGCCGCAGAGGACCGTGAAGCTCCCGCGCTCGACGGAAAAATCCAGTCCCGCCAGCGCCGCCTCGTCGCGGTTGGGGTAGGTAAAGCTCAGATTTTTGACTTGCAGAAATTCCATTGCAGCGTCTGCCTCCCTTCGATCAAAAACGGCGCAAAGGCCAGCGCCGCAAAGGCGGCCTCCCCTGCCAGCGCCAGCGGCCGCGTGTCGATGCCGCTCAGCGCGGGATAATACGTAAAGCTGCCGTAGCCGAGCACACCGGCCGTCAAATACAGCCCCGCCGCGCAGAGCGAAAAGGCCAAAAGCGCGGCATCACGGCGCGTAAAATGATAATTTGCATAGGCGGTGCGGCCCTTCAGGCCGTAGCCGCGCGCCTTCATGGAGCGGCTGACCTCGACGGCGTTTTCCAGCGACCAGCCGACAAGGCCGGAATAGACCGCCAGCTTCGAGCGCAGCCGGTCAAAATAGCGCTCCGATGCGTACAGGCCCAGCGCCTGCTGCGCACGCTCGAGCTTCTTTGCCTGCCGCCGCAGGAGCGGCACATAACGCAGCGCCATCGACAGGACCAGCGACAGCTTCGGGATGACGCGGCCGAACAGATACAGCAGTTTTTCGCTCGTCATGATCCGGCTCCAGCAGCGGCACCACAGCAGCACCGCCCAGAGCGTCACGCCCAGCCCCGCACCGTAGAGGATCGCCTCCAGCGTGACGGCCCGGCCGTTCAGGAAAAACAGCGGCGTAACACCGTTGTGCGAAAAGAGCGGATTTGTGACCGTTACAAGCAATACGAGAGGCAAATAAAACGTCAGATCGGCGAGCTTTTCCTTCGCCGTCGTCATCGTGGCGGCAAAGCACAGCCCGCCCGCCAGCGCCAGCGCAACGGTCAGCGGGCTTCCGGCGAACATGGCAATCAGCAGCACCGCCGCAAAATAGGCCAGCAGCGCCGCCGGATGATAGCGTTCAAAAAATCTCATGCCGCAAAGCCCACATCCTCTCCCAGCGCGCAGGTATAGACCCACTCGATCACGTCCCCGTCCGCAAGCTCGTAGGCCGAGCAGCCGCGGTCGGGGAACGTGCCGTTGACCGTGTAGACCCAGCCGGAGGTCGGGCCGCAGGAAAATTCGTAGAGATAGCCCATGCCCTCGACGTAAACCGTCCCGTAAAGCGGCGAGGTTTGGTACTCTAACGGGATGCGCTCATGCCGCACAGCGCGGTATAGCACGTCGAACACCGTGTCGCCGGGGCGCAGGACGTACTGCGTCGGCGGCAGAATCGCGCCGTCGGCGGGCAGATAGTCGAGCAAGCCGTCTTTTAACTTATCGGCATTCTCCAGCGCCGTGTCGCACCGGATCGAGAGCGTGACCACCGGGTCGCCGGGCGTGATATCCTCCAGATGCTCGAGATAGAACTCGTCCACCGATTGAATGTCACACGTCAGTACCACCACAGCGATCACAACCGCGATCACCAGCAGGAGCAAAAGGTTTTTCTTCATTCTCATCGTTCCATTTTCGTCATGTCGCGTTGAAATTTCGCGCAGGCTGCACAAGGTCGTTCCACGCCGTAGGGCGGCCATTGACCGCCTGTGCCGGCAATGTCGATTTAGTGAATAGTGAACAGTGAATGGTGAATAGTGAATAATATAATTGGTGTGCCTGTCGGCACGAAACCCCCTCAGTCGGCTACGCCGACAGCTCCCCTTTCAGGGGAGCCTCTGGCTGGTACGCGCCTTCAAAACCTTCCTCTGTGAGGTAACGAAGCGGCCTCCTCAGAGGGAGCCAAGGCACAGACCACAAACTCAGTATTTGCGGAAATGCGGGGGGGTAATTGGTTATTTCAGAATATTTTCGATATAGCGCATCAGGAGGGTAGCGACCTCGGCCCGTGTAGCGTTGCCTTGGGGGTTGAGGTAGAGCTTGCCGCCCTCGCGGCTGCCGCCGACAACGTTTTCGGCGACGGCCCATTGCAGCGCGTCGAGTGCATAGCCGCTGACCTTCGCCGCGTCCTCAAACGCGGTGAAATTGCCGCGCCGGTCGGTGTTCAGGCCCAAATTATTCGCGTAACGGAATAGAATGACCGCCATTTGTTCGCGCGTGACATTGCCGTCCGGGTCGAACTGTCCCGGCGCGACACCGTTGACCACGCCGTTGTGTGCGGCCCAGGCGACAGCCTGCGAATACCACTGCCCGTCCGGCACGTCGGAGAACGTATTTTCGCCCTCCGCCGGCTGCCCGGCGTAGCGCCAAAGCACCGTAACAAGCATCGCGCGGGTCATGGAGCCTTCCGGGTCGAAGGTATTTTCCGCCACGCCGTTCATCAGCCGGTGCGCGACGGCATAATCCACGGCACTTTTATACCACGAATTCGCCGAAACGTCAACAAAATCGATCGTCGGCACGGGCGGCTCCGGGGGATTGTCCGGTTCCGTGGGTTCCGTGGGCTGCGTCGGTTCGGTCGGCTCCGTCGGCTCCGTCGGGCCGGGGGCTTCGCGGATGTCGAGCGTCACGGCGGCAACCGGGGAATGGAATTCCACACCGGCAGCGCCGTCTTTATTCTGATACATCACATTGCACAGTCGAAGCTGGAAGGCCGTATCGTCCGTTGTCAGCGGCGCGTCGGAATAAGCGAGATACTTTGTCATGTCGCGCGTCGTTCCGTTCGCGTAGCTCGCCGTGACGGTCAGGCCTGTCGGGTCAAAGACCTCTCCGGCGGTATAGACCGTCTTGTCCGGCTGCTTCGTGACCTCCAGCGCAGTCGGCACGCTGCCGACGGCCATAAGATAAGCCGAGTCGTTCTTGAAATAGATCGTGCCATCCGCGTCGATCACGGGGCTGCAAATGGCATACTGCGCCTGTGCCCCGTTCGGCGTAAACAGGACGTAGGGCGTATCAAAGGTCAATGTCCTGCCGTCGATCACAGCCGTTTCACGCGTCGTGATCAGCGGCTCGGTCTGGCCGGGCCGGTCGCACAGAACGCGCAGCTTACCGGGCGTGTAATTGTCGAAGAAATAAACGGAAACCGTCCCGTCGCCCTTGTCATGGGCGGTCGTCAGGATGCCGCTCGTCTGCGGGTAGCCCTGCGTGGGGACGCTGTAGGCGACGGCCATCGCCGCGAGGTCGATCACCGTCAGATTGTGGCCGGAATACGGGCCGAACTGCGACGTGCCGGACACGCCGACGTAAGCCCGGCCGTTGTAGATCGTCGGGGTGCAGGTGCTCATGGCGGGCTTCGTCGGGTCGTCGCCGCCGTTGGAAAGGCGGACGCTCCGCAGCTTGCCGAGCTTCCCGTCCGCATCGACGGTCAGACTGTAAAAATAGCCGCCCTTCGTGGTGAAATATGCGGTTCCGGCGGCGCTGTTTGCTGCTTCTGGAATAAATGTAATAGAGCTTCTTGCGTCGCCGGTGTCCGGCAGGGTCAGCTCGTCGAGCAGCGCACCCGTGCGCGGGTCGAAGGACAGGATGCGGCTGTGGCCGGTGAGATAGCCCGCTTCGCCGTCGTCGGTCGGGACGAGCGCGAACCGGTCGCAGACGTAAGCGCCCGCCCAGTAGAAGCCGCCCTTGGATGTGTAATACCACGTGGCATATTTTGTTTCGTCCGAGCGCGTCGGGTCCTCGTCCGTCACGCTGAGGCAGACGAAGTTTGCTGCCTGCGTTTCCTGCCGCCAGAAGCCGGTATAGAGATACCCGTCATGGTACACCAGCGGGCAATTCGGCTGGCCGCCTAACGCGTCGCGGTAAATCCAGAGCGCTTCCAGCGTCACCGCGTCGAAGGCCTGTACGCAGCCGTCGGCCAGGCCGACGAAGATCATGCCCTCGGCGTAGGTCGGCGAGTTGATGGCGAAGCTCGATTTGTGGTCCATTTTGCCGGTGGCAAGGATGGTGCCGTCGTTTTTGTCGATACGATAGATCTTTTGTCCCGCGTAGGCGTACAGGCTATCGTCCACGATGATCGGGCAGCCCGCCGCGTCGGCGGAAAAGCCCTCGCCGAGCCGGACCGCCCAGTACAGGACGGCATCCTCTGCGGTGGTCGGGGCCGGCGCGTCGATCACGCCGTTGTTGTACGCATCGGCGCGGAAGCCCGGCCATTCGGCTGTTAAGTCTTGCAGCTTGTCGTTTTTGACTGCCTTTTTCAGCGCGACGGCCAGCGTTTCGTCCGCTTCCGGGGCGACGTAGGCCTCGTTGCGGAAGCCGACGTACCCGGCGGCGGTCACGGTGAGCTGGTAGCGGTCGCCGGGGATCAGCGGGAAGCGCCCGTCCGCGTCCGCCGTCACGGCGCGGCCGGTATGCACGTTTACGAGGAAGGCCACGGCGTTTTCCGGCGTCGTGCGGACCGTCACGTAGGACGGCGGGGCTTTCTGAATTTTAATGTGATATTCCGTTTGGACCGCCGCCGGGTCATTGTGGCAGACCGTCAGCGTCAGGTTCTCCGGCTCCGCCGTATCGTCGAGCGGGACAGAGATGCCATTCAACGCGTTATGCGGTTCGCCGTTGACCAGCACGGTATAGCCGCCGCTGTTCGGGTTGCCCTCGCTCAGGACGCTGCGCAGCGTGCCGTTCAGAGTCAGCTCCCGCGTGCCAAGCACGACGCGGACGTTGTAATCCGTCACGTCACGCTTGAAGCTACTAACCGCCGCACCATCCGCGTCCATGAATTGCAGCGCGGACCCGCCGGCCGAGAGCGACAGGTCGCGCAGCGTCAACCGCCGCACGATGCGGACCGTGTACTCCTGATAATAGGTCACGCCGCCGTTCTCCCGCTGCAAGCGGAGCGTCAGCGTGTTGGAGTTGCCGCCGACGGCAAGGAGCTGGCTGCAAGGCTTCGCCGAGCCGTTCGGATCGACCACGGCGGTCAGCTCCTGCTGCTTTTCCGCGCCGTTGGTCTGGGTCTGCGCGGTCTGGGCGCGGTACTGCGCGAAAATGCGGTAAGCGCTGTCGGAACAGGTCGCCTGCGCGTAGAGCGCCGTGTTGGCATCGGGGAACGTCAGGGTGTATTCATGCGCGGCGGCCTGCGGCGTGGGCGTAATGGGGAGCTCGACGCTGTTCGCAGGGTTCTTTGCGCTGTAAAACGCAAAATTGGTCAGGCGGTCCTCCGCTTCCGGCGCGGCGACCGAAACGGTCAGGCCGGCAGCGGCGGTGAAGTCGGCCGTGGTGTGGAAATATTTGCTTTTTGTCGAAATGTAGCTGTATTTCTCGCCGGGAATGAGGCGATAAGTTCCGTTTTCGACCGGCGCGATCAGATACCCGGCGGCGTTATAGACGCTGACGGTCGTTGCCGCGTCCGGCAGCGCCAGCGCGACAGTGACGGCGGCGGCCTTTTTGACGTGCAGGGTATAAGCCGTCTGCACGCCGCTTTCGTGCGCGACACGGACGGTAATCGTGTCGCCGTCCTGCACGGACACGGTGCCGCTCGTCTGATTGTTAAATGTAACAGTGTATCCATTCATCCCGAATGCCGTCGCGGTCAGCTCCAGCGTATCGGAAACGGTGGACACGGTGTAGTCCGTCGTCTGCGGCGCGAAGTCCAGCGGGAGGACCGTGCCGTCGCCCGTGACGGTCAGCGCGGCCAGTGTCGGCGTGCGCTCGATGCGGACGGGATAGGACTGAATTTGCGTGCAGCCGTCAGCATCCGGGTAGCGGGCCTCCAGCGTGAAGCTGCGGCCGGTCATGTCGGCGTTCAGCAGCGCGGGCAGCAGCGCCTGCGTGCTTTCCCAGCTCCGGCGGTTGGAGCTGACCGTGCCGTCACCGTAGTCCGTGCCGTTCCGGCCGACGTAGCAGGCGTAAAGCGCGGTCGTTTTCTCGTCCGGGACGGCGCCCATCTGCGCGTTCAGATAGACCTGCGTCCGGAAATCCTCAACAAAGTAGGTCGCGCCGTCGCCCTTGTAGGCGTAATCGCCTGCGCCGGACGTATGGCGCAGGGAAACCGCGCCGAACCATTGCCCGGTTGGCAGCGTGACGCTTTTGTTCACATCGCCGCTAACCGTCAGGCCGCCCTCCGTGCGGTTGTTGCCGCCGTCGGAGAGGCGGAAGGTGTATTCGCCCGCAACGACTCGCGCCTGCGTGCCGTCAGTTTCGGTGACGTTGCCGTAGGCATCGGTCAGCGTGAGGTGCTTCGCACCGGTTGCGGAGATCGTAACGGTATATTTCGGCCCGGCCAGCACGGCCTCGTAGGCAGCGACCGCCGCGTTCAGCTCGGCAAGCAGCGTCGCCGCCGTCGCCGCGTCGGCGGAGCGCAGTGCGTTCAGCGCCCGTGCGTAGGCGGCCTTGGCAGCGGGGTCGTTCTGCACGTTGTCCGTGCGCAGATTGAACGCGCCGAGGGCGGCGTTGAGCGCCAAAACCTCGTTCGGACAGCTCTCGCGCTCGGAGATCAGCAGCGTCGTGACCCCGGCGGCGGGCGCGTCGAGCGAATAGCCGCCGTTGTCATAGAACACGGTGTAGTTGCCCGCAACGCCGTTGACATCGGTGATGAAGCCGGTCCCCAGCCCGCCGAAGGTCGGTTCGGCAGCCAGCAGCGCCTGCCGCAGCGTCTGCCCCGCCTCGTACTCGATCGCGCACGGGGCAATGAGCGTCTGCCCGGCGGTCAGGGCCGTCAGGATGAAATGCCCGCCGCCCTCAGCCGAAACGACCGGTAACGCGGAGCAAAGCAGTGCCGCACAGAGCAGAAAAATCAAAAATTTCCGCATGGTTATAGTCCTCCTCCGACGATTATGAAGATTGTTTTCTTGTCATTGCGATGTCGCAGCCGTTGGCAGCTTTGCCACCTTACGGATGCGGCCACTCCGCTTGCCGGTCGGCCCTGAAAGGGCCGTGGCAATCTCGCAGAATCATTCCATGATTCCGGATGGCTTCGGCGAATTCAGAGCCTTCCGCACAAGATTGCCACGTCGCTTCGCTCCTCGCAATGACAGAATTGTTGATTTAATATAGGCACCGCAGCCAGCGGTCGCAAAGTCGCTGCCAGACGTTCCGCTTCCGGCATTCGGCGCGGACGGTCTCGGCGTAGGCCCGCATCTGCGCCGCCTGCACCGCGTTCATCGGGTGGTCGCTGAACAGCGCCTCGCGGTTGAGCGCCTCGGCCTCGGCATTTTCCAGCCGCAGGCCGGTTTTCTGCTGTAGCCAGACGGCGTAGCCGTACCAGCCCGCAACGGCCTGCCTTGCCTCAGCGGCTTCCAGCGCGGCAAGGCGCTTTTTCAGCCGGCGGCGGCACAAAACCGTCCGGACAATCGCCGCCGCAAGCAGCAGCGGAACCAGCACCAGCAGCCAGATCGGCCGCACGGTCCGCTGCGGCCTGTGCTGTGTCTGCGGCTGCTGCTGCACGGGCGGCGGAAGCTGCGTGTTCTCGTATTCCTTCTCGGACACCGCCGTGAGCGTGCTTTCCTCGTTATCCATATAGCCCGGTGTCACCTCGAACGGCACCCAGCCGACACCGTCGAGGTAATACTCCGCCCAGGCGTGGGCATGGCGCTCGGTCAGCGTCACGGACTGCGCGGCCTCGGCGGCGGGCAGATAGTAGCCCTCGACATACCGCGCCGGAACGCCGCAGTACCGCAGCAGCAGCACGGCGGCTGTCGCGTAATGCACATCGTAGCCCCGCCCGCCGGTCGCCAGCAGGTGGGTCAGGAATTCCTCATCGCCGCAGGCCGTCGCAGCCGTTTCGTCATAGGTCAGATGCTCCTCCAGTGCGTCGAGGGTCGCCCCGCGCAGCTCCGGCAGCGTCCGGCCCGTTATATGGCCCTCCAGCATCCGCGCGGCGGCATCCGCAGCGGCTGATGTGAGCTGCAAATAGCGCTCGTTCACGAAGTCGCGGTACTGCTGCTCCTGCGCGAGATAGGCCTCGACCGCCGCCCTGTCCTGCGCGGCGGCGAGGGCGCTTTGCAGCGCGTACCACTCCGGCACGCTGCCGGGGAGATATTGGAGCGTCACCGTTTCGCGCGTTCCCGTCGTCCGGTTGTCGGCGATCACGGCGGCATCGAGCGTGCCGCTCCCGACGAGCGCGTAGGGCAGGTACTGCTGCCCGGCACAGGCGGCGAGATTGGTAACGGTCAGAGTCGATGTCGATATTATGTCAACCGATTTTGCCGCGCTCCCGATGCTGCTCTGGGCATAAAAGCCGTTTTCATGCAGCAGATAGAAGCGGTCGGCCGCGTCGGTCAGCGTCGAATTTTCCAGCGCCGCCCAGCCGCTGTCCGTATAGCGCTCACCCAGAAAGCCGCGCAGGTACAGCTTCTGCGGCGTTTCCATCGTCAGGGCCAGCGCGGGCGTGTCGCTCCAGCTGCGGGCGGGCAGGTCACGCAGGTCGCCCTCCGGCATGGCCCGGTCCGTACCGTCGTAGCGCAGCTCATGCAGCGTCCGGTGCAGCGCCTGCGGCAGGCCGCTTTCCGGCACGGTCAACAGCGCCAGCGGCGAGAGCGCCACTGCGCAGGCCAGCACCAGCGCGAGCGCCGTCCACCGGACCGCCCGTTCGCGGTACAGCAGCAGTGCCGCCGTCCCCGCCGCCAGAAGCAGCAGACCCTCCGGCGCGAAAAAGCCCAGTGCGCAGCCCGGCGCGAACACCAGCCAGCTCGCCGCGCAAAACGCAAGCCCGCCCCGCCGCACACTGCGACAGGCCGCCAGCGCCGGCAGCAGGCACAGCGGCGCAACCAGCCAGCCGGTCTGCGGCGTTTCCCCCACCGCAAAGGGCAAATGGATGCGTCCCGTCAGCGCCGTCAGCCGTTCCAGCAGTGCATTGCAATATTGTAATAGTCCCGCCCCGACCTGCCGGTAAAACACCGCGCAGAACAGGGCCGTCAGCGCCAGCACGACAGCCGGCAAAAAGCGCCAACGCTCCGCCGCCAGCAGCCCCGCGCACAGCACAATGCAGCCCGCCGCCGCCCAGAGCGGAACGCCGAGCAGCCACGCCGCCCCGGCGGACAGCAGTCCGGCGGCGGGCAGCGCGGCGAGGGGGCGATATTCCGTTTTTCCCGGCGCGCGCACCGTGCAAAAACCGGTCGATCGTTTCATGTTCAAAGCTCCAGATGCCGCAGCGCGGCCTCATAGTCCGTCGGGGTGAAGCAGACGGTCGGCAGATCGCCGTCCGCCGCCGTGCCGCACAGCAGCACCGTCGTGTCCGCGCCGGTCAGCTCCGCCAGTGCGGGCGAAACGGCGGCGCACAGGCAAACGGCCTTGCCGAAGTCCAGCGGCCCCTGCGCCTCCAGCGCGGCGGCCAGCACATCGTCTCGCGCCGGCGCATCGCGCAGCGTCAGGGCAAGCGTTTCAAAAATTGTTTCCGTTTCCGGCGCGGCCTCTGCCAGATGCAGCCCGTCGTGCGCCGTCCAGCCGAGGGTAAAGCGGAAGCCCTCCTGCCCGACGGCCTGGCAGACGGAAAACAGCACCTCGGCCTGCGCGTCGAGCGCGGCAGCGTCCCCGCCGCGATCCCAGAGAATCAAAAGCGAACGCGACACGGGCGCACTGCCCTCGCGGACGATCAGCCGGTCGAGCTTCTCCGAGAGCTTCCAGTGCAGCTGCTTCAGACTGTCGCCGGGCTGATACTCCCGCAGCGCATAAGGCTCGGTCAGGTCGCTGCCCCGGCGGTCGGGGGCCTCGTCGCTCTCGTCGCTCCGCGCGGGGTCGATGCGCAGGAACACCTCCGGCGCAAACGTGTCCGGCAGGACCGTGAGCTGCGCGGCGGCATCGGTTTTGACGCACTTGCAGCCCAGCCCCGTCAGGCCGGTCAGCGTCGCCCGCTTCACGCGCAGGCGCACCTGTCCGCAGTGGTCGGCGCGGAAGAAAAACGCCGTCTGCCCCGGCGCGGCGCGGAGAAGGATCGCATCCCGTTCGCCGGTCAGCACGTTTTCCAGCGTCAATTCGCAGGCGACCCGGCCGACCGGCAGCCGCGTGTCCGCCGCTATCGTCAACAGGCCGCGAATGTCCTCGTTTTTCGCCGCAGACGGCGGCAGCGTCAGCCGAAGCGACACGTTTCGCGCCTGTAACGCGCTCAAAATGCCCGCGACCAGCACAAAAACAACCAGCGCAGCCAACGCAGTCAGCGCCGCAGCGCTGCCCGTCCAAAGCACGGTCAGCAGCAGCCCGAACGCCGCGCACAGCCAGACGATCGCCGCACCGAGCATCGTGCCTCGCCTCACGGCGCGAACTCCCGCACGGCCGGGGGCGTAATTTCTTGCAACAGCTCACTCAGTGCCGATTCCGGCGTGTATTCATGCAGCCGCGCCTTTGCGCTCATCACCAGCCGGTGGGCGCAAACGTCCGGCAGCACCGCCGCGACATCCTCCGGCACGACATAATCCCGCCGCTGCAAATAGGCATACGCCTTCGCGCACCGGCAGACGGCCAACGCGCCGCGCGGACTGACACCCAGCTCAACGTAGGGATGCGACCGCGTACCCTCAACCAGTTTTGCAACGTAATCATAGACAGAATCTGCGATAAAGACCTGCGCAACCTCGTCGATCAGCCGCCGCAGCGTCGCGATATCCGTCACGGGCTGCACCGCATCGAGGGGATCGGCGTGATGGCGCTCCTTCATGATGGCAAGCTGCGCCGCCCGGTCGGGGTAGCCCATGTGCAGCCGGACCAGAAAGCGGTCGAGCTGCGAGGCCGGCAGCCGCTGCGTACCCGCCGAGCCGACGGGGTTCTGCGTCGCCAGCACAGCGAACGGAACCGGCAGCTCATGCGTCACTCCATCAATCGTAACGCGTCGTTCCTCCATCGCCTCCAGCAGCGCCGCCTGCGTCCGGCTGGACGTGCGGTTGATCTCGTCGGCCAGCAGAAGATTCGTCATAACCGCGCCGGGCTTGTAGTCGAGCTTCCCGCTCTGCTTGTCGTAGACCGAAAAGCCGAGGATGTCCGATGGCAGCGTGTCCGGCGTGAACTGGACGCGCCGCGTTTCCAGCCCCAGCGTCCGCGCGAAGGCCAGCGCCATCGTCGTCTTGCCCACGCCGGGAACGTCGTCGAGCAGCACGTGGCCCTTTGCAAGAATTGCCATCAGCACCCGGTCCACGACCGCATCCTTGCCAACAATAACCCGCGTCACCTCTTCCCGGATCCGCTCGGTTCGTTCGTACATCATATGTAAGTCCTCCAATATAGGGATTTTTGCCGAAAAAATGCCGTATGCAATATCGTTCCACGCCGCAGGGGCGGTCAATGACCGCCCGTTGCAGGCACCATTGAAACCCGTCCGTAGGGCGGGATGCCCCCATCCCGCCGCTGCTGGCAGTATCGATGAGTGAACCGTGGCCGGTGGT
>CABSFY010000006.1 GCA_902477055.1 uncultured Eubacteriales bacterium | reverse complement strand
CCATCTACTGCGGCGCTCCGGAAGATGCCAACTCCGGCCTCTGCTCCGGCACCGAAAACCGTTGGGCTGTCAACGCCAAGACCACCCCGGAAAATCAGCAGGCTTCCATCGACTTCCTCGTATGGCTGGTCACCGACGCTGACGCTTCCAAGGTTTACGTCGAGCAGCTGGGCGCGGTTCCCTTCAAGAACTGCCCCGCTTCCTCCAACAAGTTCGTCAACGACGGCAACGCCCTGCTGGCTGCCGGTAAGACCCCGATTTCCTGGGCCTTCAACTACACCCCGAACGTTGACGCTTGGAGAGCTACCGTCGTCACCGCTCTGACCGCTTACTCCGCCGGCACCGGCGATTGGGATGCTGTCGTGTCCGCTTTCGTTGACGGCTGGGCCTATGAGTATTCTCAGGTCAACGGCTAATCCGCTGCACAGTTATATCGTTTCAAGGGGGCGGGCCAATGCCCGCCCCTTTTCCAATCCGCATCCCCGCTGTCGGCAGCAGAGGGGGGGATATTCCGCACTGCCATTCTTTCTGAGCAAAGCACCCCCGTGCTTTGCCGAGAAAGGGTAACAGTAACGCGCCTGTCACCCGGAAAGTTATCAATTGAAAGCGAGGGATCTTGCGTGGGTCGAAAATCCTCTATGGTCGGAGCAAACGGCGAGCTGCTCCGAAAGCCCATTCGCCGCTGGGCACCGCTGTTCCTGTTGCCGGTGTTTCTTGCCTTCTGCGTCGGCTTTGTCTGGCCGTTTGTCCAGGGCATTTATCTGGCGTTCTGTAATTTTAACGTTCCTTCCGATGCGAAATGGATCGGCTGGGCCAACTTCTCCAAAATCTGGACGGATGTCGGCTTCTGGAACGCCTTCAAAAACACCGCCGCCTTTGCCGCGGTCACGATCGTTATCATCAACGTCGTGGCCTTCGCCATCGCCTATGCCCTGACGCAGAAGATGCGCGGCTCGAACCTGTTCCGGACGGTCTTTTTCATGCCGAACCTCATCGGCGGCGTTGTTCTGGGCTACATCTGGAGCATGATCTTCGACGGGATCCTCAAGCAATACGCCACCTACCTGACCGCAAACGCCACCTACGGCTTCTGGGGGCTGGTCATTCTGGTCGCGTGGCAGCAGATCGGCTATATGATGATTATTTACATTGCCGGTTTGCAGGCTGTGTCGGAGGATATGCTGGAGGCGGCGCGCATTGACGGTGCCAACGGCCGCCAGACGCTGTTCCGCGTTATCATACCGAACGTTATGCCGTCCATCGCGACGTGTACCTTCCTGACGCTGACGAACGGCTTCAAGCTCTTTGATCAGAACCTCGCGCTGACCGGCGGTCTGCCGAGCATCATGGTCGATGCCACGACCAAGCTCAACGCGACCGAGCTGCTCGCGCTGAACATCTATTCAACCTACAACATCAGCAAGAATTACCACGGTGTCGCGCAGGCCAAGGCCGTTATCTTCTTCCTGCTCGTCGCCGTCCTCGCGATCGCCCAGCAAAGGGCGACCAGCCGCAAGGAGGTGCAGCAGTGATGACCAAAACAACCAGTCCGAGCCGGCAGACCTCCGCGCTGCGCAAGCATAAGAAGTACTCCGTCGGCAGCACGATCCTGACCATTGCGTTCGTCGCTGTCTGCCTTGTGTGGATCATGCCCGTCATCGAGGTGCTGATCAACTCCTTCAAGTCCAACGACGCGATCAATACCGATGTGTTCGCCCTGCCGAACGCCGACTCGTTCATGGGCATGGACAACTATAAGACCGGTATGACCTTCGGCCAGTACCCCTTCCTGAAGTCCGCGCTGTACAGCCTTGTCATCTCTGTGGTTTCCACGGTGCTGATCCTGCTGTGCTGCTCGATGGCTGCGTGGTACATCGTCCGCGTTCAGAGCCGCTTCTCCCGCATTTTCTATTACCTTTGCCTGTTTTCCATGATCGTCCCCTTCCAGATGGTCATGTTCACCCTGACGAGCACCGCGAAAAAGCTGCTGCTCAATACCCCGTGGACGATCCCCGTGATCTACCTCGGCTTCGGCGCGGGCTTGGCGATCTTCATGTTCACGGGCTTTGTCAAAAACCTGCCGCTGGAGATCGAGGAAGCGGCCGCCATTGACGGCTGCGGCCCGGTGCGTACGTTCTTCTCCGTCGTCCTGCCGATGCTTAAGCCGAGCCTCATCTCTGTCGGCATTCTGGAGCTGATGTGGGTCTGGAACGACTATCTGCTGCCGTACCTCGTCCTCGACATCACCGAATACCGCACGCTGCCCATCCATGTGCAATACCTCAAGGGCAGCTATGGCACGGTCGATCTCGGCGCAACGATGGCTATCATCATGCTCAGCATTCTGCCGATCATCATCGTATATCTCCTGTGCCAGAAGTACATCATCAAGGGCGTTGCCGCCGGTGCGGTCAAGGGCTGATATGACGATCAAGGACCTATCCCGCGAAACGGGCTACTCCGTCGGCACAATCTCCCGCGTCCTCAACAACCATCCCAATGTCAGTGAAAAGGCACGGCAGGAAATTACCGCCGCAATCGAACGCTTCGGCTTTGAGCGAAATGAAAACGCCAAAAATCTGAAGCAGCAAAAAAACGAGGGTGTCCTCGTGCTGGTCAAGGGCCGGAAAAACGAGCTGTTCGCCGCCATCATCGAGCGGCTTCAGCAGTTTTTCGACCGCACCAGCTACACCATGATGCTCGACTATTTTGACGAGCAGGAGGACGAGGTCCGCCGCGCCGTGCATCTTTGCACGATCAAAAAGCCGCAGGGCCTGCTGTTCCTCGGCGGCAACTGCAGCAATTTCCGCGCGTCCTTCGCGCAGATTCACGTTCCCGCCGTCCTGCTGACGGACAATGCGGCGGAGCTGCAATTTTCCAATCTTTCCAGCGTGTTTACCGACGACGTTGCCGCCGCCGACTGCGCCGTTTCCTATCTGGTCGCGCAGGGCCATCGCGAAATTGCCGTCATCGGCGGCGACCCCGGCGTTTCGGACACCTCGCGGATGCGTCTGGAGGGCTGTCTGCGGGCCATGCAGCGCAGCGGTATCCCCGGCCCGGCCGCGCGAGAGGCCGCGCTGTACTCCTACGAGGGTGGCTACAACACCACGCAGCGCATCCTCGCCTCCGGTGCGCGCATTACGGCGCTGTTTGCCATGGCGGACGTGATGGCCATTGGGGCCATCCGGGCGCTGAAGGACGCAGGCTATCGCGTCCCGGAGGACATCTCCGTCTGCGGCTTCGACGGTCTGCCGCTGAGCGACTATTTCCTGCCGCAGCTCACCACCGTCCGGCAGGCAGCCGACGAGATCGCCGACCACGGCGCACGCCTCCTGCTCGACAGCATCGAGCACCCCGGCACGGTGCGGCACGAGGTCGTCCCCTTCTCTCTTGCCAAGCGCGAGAGCGTCGCAAAAATCTAACGGAAGCGCCGGAAGCGCCGCGTTTCCCGAATCAAACCACCCATATAGAAAGCGTGTTTATATCATGAGAAGTTCCGGAATTTTGATGCACATTTCCTCGCTCCCCTCGCCCTACGGCATTGGTACGCTCGGCAAAGCGGCCTATGACTTCGCCGATTTCCTCAAGGCGGCGGGGCAGCACTATTGGCAGCTTCTGCCCATCGGCCCGACCAGCTACGGCGACAGCCCCTACCAGTCCTTCAGCACCTGCGCCGGCAATCCTTATTTCATCGACCTCGATCTGCTGATTGAGGACGGCCTGCTGATGCAGGCGGAGGTCGATGCGATCGACTGGGCGCAGCACAGCGAGCGCGTAGACTACGGTTTCCAATTCTCCGTGCGGTTCGATCTGCTGTATAAGGCCTATCTGCGTGGGCGCGACCGCGATTTCGACGCGATTCGCCTGTTCCGGCAGGAAAATCCGTGGGTCGAGGACTACGCGCTCTACATGGCGCTCAAGCGCAGCAACGGAATGCGCTCCTGGGAATTCTGGCCGGAGGAAATTCGCCTCCGCCGTCCCGGCGCGGTAGAAACCTATGCCATCACCGTCGCGGAGGATGTCAACTTCTTTATCTATCTGCAATTCCTGTTCTTCCGCCAGTGGAACGCGCTGCGCGAATACGTCCACGGGCTGGGCATCGAGATCATCGGCGATCTGCCGATCTATGTTCCCTACGACTCCTGCGACGTATGGGCCAATCCCGGCCTGTTCCAACTGGAGCAGGGTATTCCCACCGATGTTGCAGGCTGCCCGCCGGATTATTTCGCCGTGGATGGCCAGCTCTGGGGCAACCCGCTGTATAACTGGGACAAGATGCGCGAGGACGGCTACGCCTGGTGGATGGACCGCATCCGCGCCGCCTCCCGCCTGTTTGACGTGATCCGCATCGACCATTTCCGCGGGCTGGAGAGCTACTGGGCCGTTCCCTACGGCGAACCCACCGCCCGCAACGGGCGCTGGGTCAAGGGCCCTGACCACGATTTCATCAACCGCCTGCATGAGGTGTTCCCGGGCCTGCGGCTGATCGCAGAGGATTTGGGCTTCCTCACCGAGGCCGTCATCCAATTACAGCACGATTCCGGCTACCCGGGCATGAAGGTGCTGGAATTCGCCTTCGACCCGCGCGAACCGAGCAATTATCTTCCGCACCGTTACACGACAAATTGCATCTGCTACAGCGGCACGCACGACAACGAAACGCTGGTGCAGTGGATCGACGGCGCAAACGACGAGGTCCGCGCCTACGCTGCCGAATACCTCGGCACCACGCCGGACAAGCTCCGCGAGGGCATCCTCCGTGCCGGTCTTTCCAGCGTCGCCGACACCTTCATCGCGCAGATGCAGGATTATCTCGGCCTCGGCGCCTCGGCCCGCATGAACACCCCCGGCACCGTCAGCACCGCCAACTGGAGCTGGCGCATGGAAAACGACGCGCTGACCCCGGAGCTGGCCGCCGGCCTGAAGCGCCTGAACCAGCTCTACGAGCGCTGAAGCCATTATCGCAAAACTTCGCGCGAAGCACCGTCTGCCGCAAGGGGCTGAAAACGGCAGACGCAGACCGGCGGGCCTTCGGGACGCAGGGACCAAAGGGGAGGCTCCCTCCGAACGCCCGCCCGCGCAAAAAGTTCGCCAGCAAGACGGTCAACACCGCCTTGCTGGCATTGCTTTTATATTGCGAAAGAAGCTGCTGTGTGGCGCTTCATACTAGAATCTGTTAAAAAGCTTGAAAAGTTTTTTATAGCGCCAAAGGCGCGTCAGATTCTGCATGAGACGGCGCATCGTGCCCTCGCACGATGCGAGTGTGCGCAGCACATGGGATTCTTGATGAAATATTTTCATCAAGAATCCGTATCAAAAGAAAATGAGGGGCACGCCGTTTGCTTGGAATTCTTCGTAATTCTGGACGCCATGCGCGATAATCCGTGCTTTTTCCGGGCTGGCTCTTAGTGCTTTTGTGTTCAGCCAGGCGAGAAAATCGGCTCCGCCGTAGCTGAGTGCCTCAAATACATGGCCGCCGGCATCAGCCGCACGTTCGGTGAAGCGCTTTTTGTTTTTGGGGTCGTACACCCATTGCAGGAATTTTTTCCGATATCGCTCCCGGTTTTCGATCACGCATTGCGGCACATCGAACAAATCGGTGTAAACGTCAAAATCAACCAATAACTGCATTTGCCGCTCCTTTTCAATACGCTGTTACTTGTTTTCTCTTTTGCCGGAGTTTGTCTAAGATGATGCGCTTTTGCTCGTCCAGCTCCGGTTGGGATTGCAAGGGCGGTTCTTCGACTATGCCTTCCGGGTAGCCGATCAGGTGGATATCGGCGGTCCAATCAAGAAAGACACGCCACATTTCTTCGCTGTGCTCTGTCACAGTGCAGGCATGGATTTCCAGACCGTTGCTAAAAACCAAGTGCAGCAGATTAGACGCATCATAAAATATCCGTTCCAGACGGAAGGATTCTTTTGCCGCCACAATTGCCGTCGCTTTTTTGTCAAACTCGCACATGCCATAGGGCTGGCTGTCGTCGATCTCAGCTGTCGAAGTGTAGGGGGTGCCGTGTAGAAGGATGGACGTGGGCGTGTCGATGTGGATTTGATAGTCCGGCTCGTCCTTTGCCTGCGATTGCAACGTAATAGACACCATTGCAGCGGCGCGGCCCAGAAACTTCAGCGTCCGCCCGACCCCATTTTGCAGCAGCTCGGCTTGTGTCATTTCAATATTCCCCTCAATCAAGTGCGTTCTCGGCAGACCGCAGAATCGTTTTTCTTACATTTTAGTATATCCCGCGTTCAGCAGCTTGTCAAGCGTGAGAGGGTACAACTGGCTTGCAAGAAAAACTCCACGCAGAATGTTTGGAATTTCGACATTCTGCGTGGAGTTTGTTCATTTTATGCTCTATTTATCGGGGGCGCTGATTTTTTGGTTCTCAGCCGCGGCGGAAGGCAATTTTGGCGTAGTTTTCGGCGGCAGTCAGGAGGGCTTCCGTCTGGTCGCCGAGGGCGGCTGACAGATAGCGAAGCTCGTCCAAGACGGCCTGCCCGTGGAGGACGCGATAAGCACCCGCGTCGCTGCCGAGGCCGATGCGGCCGCCGTTTTGGGCGACGAAGGAAACCTTTTCCTGCTGCTTTTGCAGCAGCTCGCGCAGGGCAGCATCGGGATAGCGGCCGCAGCCGATCAGATTGCCGATCGTCGAGAGCGTCGGGACCCAGAGCGTCCGCGTCACGGCCATACGCCGGAGGGTTTCCTCGCTCAAAAAGGCACCGTGCTCGATCGATTCCACTCCGGCATCCAGCGCCGCCGTGACCGCCTCGTCGCCGTTGGCATGGACCATCACAGCGTAGCCGCGGTCGTGCGCCTCGTCGATAAGGGCAAAAATTTCTTCTGCGTCAAGTGACGGCTCAGTCAGCGTGTTCCGGCGGGAGAAGTCGATCAGGCCCGAAATCATCAGCTTGACGAAATCCGCCCGGCCGCGCCGCAGCTCGTCCAGCAGCCGCCGGTAGCCGTCGAAGTCGGCATAGCCACGGCCGATGAATGCGCCGTAGTGGCCCTGCTTGTGGATGGGGAAAATCGGTGTGCGGTAGTCGATGCCGTAGTCGCGGGCGAGGACCCGGGCGCGGTAGCCGACATCCTTCGCGTCGCCGCCGTCGCGCAGGAAGGTCACGCCGCGTGCCTGATAATCTGCCAGCCGTGCGCGAATGATCGCGTCGTCGGGCTTGCGGCGGTGCGCGTCGATGGCACTGCGATAGTCCACGCCGTCGAGGATCATGTGAATGTGCAAATCACCCAGCATAATAGTTCTCCCGTCTTACAGGTGCAGCACGCGCTCCTTGATCTCCTGCGTGCGGCCCTGATTCCAGAACTGCGTGCCGATGTAGCCGCAGGTACGGCGGGCGACGTTGAGCTTGCTCTGGTCGGTGTTGCCGCAATTGGGGCAGGTCCAGACGAGCTTGCCGTCGGCATCCTCGATCACGTCGATCTCACCGTCGTAGCCGCAGACTTGACAATAGTCGCTTTTCGTGTTCAATTCGGCATACATAATATGGTCATAGATGTAGCGCATGATCTCCAGAACGGCATCGATATTGTTCTGCATATCCGGGACCTCGACGTAGCTGATCGCACCGCCGGGGGAGAGCGCCTGGAACTGCGCCTCGAAGCCGAGCTTGTCAAAGGCGTTGACTGGCTCGGTCACGTGGATGTGATAGGAATTGGTGATATAGGACTTGTCCGTCACACCGGGGATGATGCCAAAGCGCTTTTGCAGGCATTTTGCAAATTTATAGGTCGTGGATTCCAGCGGCGTGCCGTAAAGGCTGAAGTCCATATTGTTTTCGGCCTTCCATTTATTGCAGGCGGCATTCATGTAACGCATTACGTCCAGCGCGAACGGGGTCGCCGACGGATCGGTGTGGGACTTGCCGGTCATGTATTTGACGCACTCATACAGCCCCGCGTAGCCCAGCGAGATGGTCGAGTAGCCGCCGTAGAGCAGCTTGTCGATCGGCTCGCCCTTTTCCAGCCGGGCCAGTGCGCCGTACTGCCAGAGGATCGGCGCGGCGTCGGAGAGCGTTCCCTTGAGCCGGTTGTGGCGGCACATGAGGGCGCGGTAGCACAGCTCGAGCCGTTCGTCAAAGATGCGCCAGAATTTTTCCATATCCCGGCCGGACGAGAGCGCGACATCGACCAGATTGATCGTCACAACGCCCTGATTGAAGCGGCCGTAATACTTCGGCTTGCCGTTTTCGTCCACATAGGGCGTCAGGAAGCTGCGGCAGCCCATGCAGGTGTAGCAGTGGCCCTCGCCATTTTTGTCCACCTTCAGCTCCAGCATTTTCTTCTCGGAGATATAATCCGGGACCATGCGGCGGGCGGTGCATTCGGCGGCAAGGCGCGTCAGATAGAAATAGGGCGAATCCTCGCGGATATTGTCCTCCTCCAGCACATAGATGAGCTTCGGGAAAGCGGGGGTGATCCACACACCCTTTTCGTTTTTCACGCCCTGATAGCGCTGGCGGAGCGTTTCCTCGATGATGATGGCGAGGTCCTTCTTCTCCTGCTCGTTCCGCGCCTCGCCGAGGTACATGAACACGGTGATGAACGGGGCCTGGCCGTTTGTGGTCATGAGCGTGACGACCTGATACTGGATGGTCTGTACGCCGCGCTGGATCTCCTCACGCAGACGCTGCTCGACGATGGCGGAGATTTTTTCCTCCGTCGGCTCCACGCCCAGCGCCGCGACCTCGGCCTCGACGGTCTTGCGAATCTTGCGGCGGCTGACCTCGACGAACGGGGCCAGGTGCGTCAGGCTGATGGACTGGCCGCCGTACTGGTTGGAGGCGACCTGCGCGATGATCTGCGTGGCGATGTTGCAGGCGGTGGAGAAGGAATGCGGCTTTTCGATCAGCGTGCCGGAAATGACGGTGCCGTTTTGCAGCATATCCTCCAGATTGACCAGGTCGCAGTTGTGCATATGCTGCGCATAGTAATCCGCGTCGTGGAAGTGGATGATGCCTGCCTCATGTGCCTCGACAACCTCCTGCGGCAGAAGAATGCGGCGGGTGATGTCCTTGGACACCTCACCGGCCATATAGTCGCGCTGCACGGCGTTGATGGTCGGATTTTTGTTGGCGTTTTCCTGCTTGACCTCCTCGTTGTTGCACTCGATGAGGCTGAGGATGCGGTCGTCGGTGGTGTTGGACTGGCGGACGAGGGTGCGGGTGTACCGATAGGTGATATAGTGCTTCGCGACCTCGAACGCACCGTGCGCCATGATCTGGTCCTCGACGAGGTCCTGAATCTCCTCGACGGACAGGCTGCGGTTCATCTCCTCGCAGCGGATGGCGACACTCTCGGCAATGCGGTCGATTTGCAGCGGCGTCATGCGCGCCTTTTCCTCGACGACATCGTTTGCTTTTTGAATGGCTAGGCGGATCTTGCCGATGTCAAAGATCGCCTCCGCGCCGTTACGCTTGATGATTTTCATTTGTTTTCCTCCCTGTATCCGTGAAAAAAGAGCGGGCGAAATCTCCGCTCCGATGTGTTGGCATCCCCTATTATACTATATCTTGTGGTAAATGCAAGCCCCAAACCACAAAATCTGTATTTTTTTCTTTTTTCGTCGAAAAAGACGATTTTTCCGCCGGGGACTTCCTTTTCCGGGCAGAATATACTATAATAAAAAAGAAACGCAAAAAAATTTGGAACGCGGCCCGGCGGGCGGCGTCTTATATGAGGAATCAGATGAAACGAATCGCCAGTATTCAGGATTTTTCCTGCATTGGGAAATGCTCTCAGACCATTGCGCTGCCGGTTTTGTCGGCGATGGGGCTGGAGGCAGCCGCGCTGCCGACGGCGCTGCTTTCGGCGCACACGGCCTTCGACGGCTTCGTCAGCCACGATCTGACCGCGTGGCTCCCGGAGATGATCGACCATTGGAAACAGCAAAACTTGCAATTTGACACGATTTATACCGGCTACCTCGGCTCTGCGGAGCAGATCGCGCTGGTGCTGCGGTTTTTTGACGAATTTCCCGCGCCGCTGCGCTTTGTCGACCCCGTCATGGGCGACCATGGGCGGCTGTACGCGGGCTTCGCCGACAATTTTCCGGAAAAGCTGCGCAAGCTGTGCGGCCACGCGGATGTGCTGACGCCCAACGTGACAGAAGCGTGTCTTTTGACCGATATCGAATACCGCGCGGCGCATACGGAGGCTTATCTGCGGCGGCTGCTGGAGGGCCTGCTGGCGCTGGGGACGAAAAATGCGGTCATCACCGGCGTTCGGCTCGACGAAAAGACGGTGGGCGTGGCCGCGATGCAGCCCGGCGGGCCGCTCTGGCTGCACACGTCGCCGTATCTCCCGGCGGTGTTCCATGGCGCGGGCGACCTGTTTGCCGCGACGGCGGCGGGAGCGCTGACGCTCGGAAGGTCACTGCCGGAGGCGCTGACGCTGGCCGCCGACTATGCTGCTCTGACGCTCAACGCGACGCTGGGCGACCCGGAGCGCCGGTGGTACGGCGTGAGCTTTGAAGCAACGCTGCCCGAACTCATGCGGCTGCTCTCCCGCCTGCCGCAAACGGAGGATAAAATATGAAACGTAGTTTAGACCAACGCTCCCCGGTCAAAAAGCAGCTTTGGCTGTCGTTTTTGCTGCCGTTCGTCATCGCCTGCATCTCGTTTGCCGTCGCGGGGCTGTTCCCCGTGGGGGACAAGCAGATTATGGCCAGCGACGGGTGGCATCAGTATTACCCCTTCCTTGTGTCCTTCCGCGAAAAGCTGCGCAGCGGCGGTTCGCTGCAATACACATGGGACGTTGGCATGGGCAACACGTATCTGTCGCTGTTTGCGTACTATCTTTCCTCGCCGCTGTACCTGCTGTCGGCGCTGGTGCCGCTGAAGTTCCTGCGGGAGTTCTACGCACTGGCGACGGTGCTGAAAATCTCGCTGGCGGGCCTGTTTTTCGGGCATTTTCTGCGCATCACATTCCGAAAATTCGACTGGGCCTCGCCGTTATTCGCGCTGTGTTACGCGATGTGCGCGTGGGCGTGCGGCTATTACTGGAATATCATCTGGCTGGATACGTTTGCGCTGCTGCCGCTGCTCATCGCAGGTATGGTCAGCCTCCTGCGCGACGGGAAGTTCCGGCTGTATACCATCACGCTGGCGCTGAGCCTGTGGTGCAGCTATTACATTGCATATTTCTGCTGCATTTTCGTTCTCCTGTGCTTCATCGGCTATTGTATCCTTCAGCCGAACGGCTTTGTCGGCTTCCTTCGCCGCTTTACGCGCATCGGCATCTGCACGCTCATCGGCATCGCCATCGCGGCGGTGCTGCTTGTGCCAACGCTGCTGGCCATGCAGGGGACGTATTCCTCAGAGGGAAAATTCCCGGAGCTGTTGGCGCTGAACATGGTTGAGGGTGCCTACGGGACGATCGGCGCGGACCAGACCGTCTGGAGCGTGCTGACCGGGCAGACCCTGCCGGGCCTGCTGACGGCGGCGCGGAAGGTACTGGCCAATCTCCTGCCCGCCGGGACCGTGACCTCGATGGACGGCCTGCCGAACGTGTTCTGCGGCTTCGCCACGGTGCTGCTGGCGGTCAGCTTCTGCTGCAACGGAAAAATCCGGCTGCGTGAAAAGCTTTTCAGCCTCGCGCTGCTGCTGTTGTTCCTGTTGAGCTATACCTTCCGCGTACTGGATTATATCTGGCACGGCTTCCACTTTCCGAATATGCTGCCGTACCGGTTCAGCTTCCTGTCCTGCTTCGTGCTGATCTGTATGGCGTACCGCGCCTATACGCAGCTCGGCGGGCTGAAAAAATGGACGCTTGCGGTCATTGGCCTGATCGGTGCCGGGCTGCTGGTCAACGGTTGGTTCACGCTCGACGAGGCGCTGCGGCCGGTGCTGGTCGGCGGAGTCATTCTCCTGGCAGTGCTGGTCTGCTTTGCCGTTGCGTCCCCCGCGCGGTCGCGGCAGAAGCTCGCGGGCGTTGGGCTGAGTGTGATTTTGCTTTGTGAAATGACGCTTTCTTTCGCGCTCGGCGTTGCCAAGGTCGGTGTTTCCGGCCGCACGGGCTACCCGCAGAGCAACGCCGACGTGCAGCAGCTCCTGACCTTCATGCGCGAGAACGACAGCGAGCTGTTCTACCGCACCGAGGTCACGCAGACGCAGACACTCAACGACGGTGCGCTCAACGGCTACCACGGCGTGACGGTCTTTAATTCCTCGACGAACGTCAATTTCAATCGCTTCAGTGGCTCGCTGGGACTGGCCTCGTGGCCGGGCAGCAACCGCTATGCCTATTACGAAAACACGCCCTTTGCCAACACAATGCTGGGCCTCAAATACCTGCTCGACCGCACCGGCAGCCAGCACGACGCGAGCTACAACGAGCTGGTCCTGCGCACCGACGAGGTCAGCCTGCTGCGCAACAAGGCGTACGTTGCGTTCGGCTTTATGACCGACGGCGCGTTGGCGGATTTTGTTGCAGCAAGCGGCAGCACGAAGCCCTTACAGGAGCAGGCGGAGCTGTTCCGGCTGGCCACGGGGCTGGACGAGCCGCTGTATACCTATCTCGGCGCGACGAATCTGGAAGCGCCGGACGGCTGCACCCTCACCGTCGAGGGCAGCGAGCTTGACCTATATCGCTACTCCACCGCCAACGGCGGCGAGAGCAACGAATTTCATGTCAATTATGAAATTCCCGCCGACGGGGTGTACGCATTCAGCCTCTACCGCCCGGAGACCAAGACCCGCAAGGTCAAG
This sequence comes from uncultured Eubacteriales bacterium, assembly GCA_902477055.1. Lineage (GTDB taxonomy): Bacteria > Bacillota > Clostridia > Oscillospirales > Oscillospiraceae > JAZOXB01. The sequence goes on along the minus strand of CABSFY010000006.1, from coordinate 25,095 downwards.
GTCTACCGCAACGACGAGCTGGTGCAGACGCTGGACATCTCGGCGCGGACGGTGTTCTGCCTCGGCGACCTCGAGGCCGGAGATGCGCTGTCGCTGCGCTTTGACATTGCCTCCGGCAAGGGGACGACCTTCCGGCTGGAATTTGCGCGGCAAAATGACGCGGCACTGGATACGGGAATCGAGCTGCTGCGTGACGAGCCGCTGATTTTGACGGCCTTCAGCGACACCAGAATTCGCGGCACGATCGCCGTCAAGCAGGACGGCCTGCTGTATACGTCCATTCCCTACGAAAAGGGCTGGACCGCTTACGTTGACGGCAAGGCGGTCGAGCTGGCCGCGACCTACGATCCCAAGGCCGAGAACGTGAAGCTCTCCGACGCGGTCATCGCCATCCCGCTGACCGCCGGAATGCACGACATCGAGCTGCGCTTCACCGCGCCGGGCCTGAAAACGGGTGCGCTGATTACCCTCGGCGGTCTGCTGGTCTTTGCGCTGCTGCTCCTGCTGCGGCGCAAGCGCGGCTTCACCCTCCTACCCGACCCGCCCACTGCGGAGCAGACGACGGAGCGTGACGGTGAGGAATTCGTTCTGGAGGAGCATCTCGACGCACTGGGCATTTTCGACCCCGACGCGGACTATACCGAAGCCACCGACGACCTTCCCGACCTGAGCGCCTATCTGAAGGGGACGGAATGGGAGGAGCCGGACGCCGAAGAAGCGGCAGAGAACGAGGAAGCTACAGAGGCTGCGGACGGGGAGCCGTCCGAAACCGAGGAAATGCCCGATGACGCGGCCCCGGGAGCCACCCCGGACGCTCCCGCCGGGGATGCAGCGGAAGAAGAAGCTCCGCCGGCATCGGAATGACAAAAAATCCCCGCCCCGCGAATGGTTTTCGCCATTCACGGGGCGGACTTTTTACTATATCGGTATGCTGATGCAACGAAATTGCTCCTCGTCTTGTCATTGCGAGGCCCTGCAAGGGCCGTGGCAATCTCAGAGTGCAGAAGCGAAAAGGACGGGAGTTACGGATTGCCGCGTCGCTTCGCTCCTCGCAATGACAAAATCGGCAGATTTCTCCGGCTGTAGCAATCTTAGAGCGCAGCATTGAGAGGGGTAGGGGTTATTTCCCGTAGGGCCGGAAGGGGAAGTCAAAGCCGGTGTAGCGGCCGCCCTTGGGGCTGGCGAGGTAGGCGGCGATGCAGTCGGCAGCACGGCGGGACAGGCGGTTGACGCGCTCCACTCCGTGCCGCGTTTGGACCAGTGGGGCGACGTAGCGCGTTTTCGTCGTGACGTTGATGCAGTAGCGGCCCTCGACCGGCACTGGGCTGACGTAAACCTCGTCCGCCGCCTGAAACAGCCGGAAGCACTCGGCCAGATACCGGTCCGGGCAGGTCCGGATGCGTTCGATCACCTCGCGCTCTGACAGCGTGTACAGCTCATCCGCCGTCAGATATCCGGCCGCCGCCATCGACCGGCAGATATCGGCCAGAAACTGCATGACCGTCCGGTCCTTGTCGCTGACCCATTGATACCAGAGCTGCGCGGCGGTGTCGATATAGTCCTCGCAGACGGACAGATCACGAAAGCCCAGCTCATCCGTGCCGTCCTCGTTTTTCAGGACCGTTACGTTCTCATAAACGCGCCGAATGGCTGCCAATTCCCACACGCGAAAGAACGTCAGCCCGCTGGAGAAGGTGTACTCAAACCGGTCGGCTGACAGGCGCGGCGTGGCGTTGTCTGCAATGGGATAGAGTTTATAGTCCTCGACCTCCTCCGGCGCGATGCCGTCGCGGCGCAGCAGCGCCATCAGCTCCGGCGAGGTGCGGATCAGCTCGGAGGTGCGCTCCTCGGTGGATTCCTGCGTCTGCGCATCGCCGTTCATAAAGTCGATGCAGTGCTTGAACACCGGCACGGCGATATCGTGCAGCAGGCCGGCGAGGGCCTGCTTTTTATCATGCGTAAAGTGCCAAACGATCAGTGCCACGCCGACGCTGTGATCGAGGTTGGAGTACCAGTAGCGGAAATGGAAGCACGGCGAATAGTCCGTGCCGCAGCTCATGCTGATGCCGCCGATGCGCCGCAGGGCCGGGGTTTCGAGGTAATCGAGCAGCCAGCCCGGAAATTCCGGCGACAGGATGCGGAAATAGTCCCGTACTTCGGTGTTTAACGTATCAAGATAGCCCATAACGCTCTCCTTTTTATACTGATTCTTGATGAAAATGTTTCATCAAGAATCCCATGTGCTGCGCACACTCGCATCGTGCGAGGGCACGATGCGCCGTCTCATGCAGAATCTGACGCGCCTTTGGCGCTATAAAAAGCTTTTCAAGCTTTTTAACAGATTCTAGTATGAGAGAAAGATCGGCGCCCTCTCCTGCACGACGGCAAAAGAGGGCGCAAAGCATACGAAACTCAGAACAGCGCGACGATGAGCCAGTTCCGGCTGAAGTTGAAGATGAGATAGATCAGCGCCATCGAGCCGACGAGCGTCAGCATGGAGAGGATGTTCAGCCGCAGTCCGATGACCTCATAGAGCAGGACGAAGGAGCTTACGATCCACGCCACAACCGTCAGCACACAGCCGATGGTGAACAGCGAAAAATGTATCATGGAAAGCAGCGCCGTCACGGCCAGCAGCGACAGCGGCAGAATTGCGCTGACGCCCAGCACGGCAAGCACCGTGCGCAGATCGAGCTTCATCCGCGACATCGCCATCAGTGCGCAGATCACGCCGAACATCGCACCCATCACGAGCAGCGGGCAAACCAGACCGGCCGTGGCCCATTGCGGCGCAATGAAGATAAAGCGGTGCGGCGCATAGCGCAGCGTCAGCATCAGGACGCTCAGGAACGATACGATCTCCAGCAACGCCAGCATTGCCGTGCCGGTGATCCAGTCGCGGCGCTCGCCGGCCTTGCGGGGTGTGCCGACCGGGTCGAGAAAATAGCTCCGCCAGAGCCGCGGAAGATTGACCAGCACTGTCAGGACCGGATTGGGCGCCTTGTTGACCGGCGCGGGCGCTTGTTGCAGCGTACAGGGACAAACGCCGGAATCGGGCAGCGGCCGACCGCAGCGTGTACAATAACCTGCCATTTTTGAAACTCCCCTTTGTTTTTGATACCCATCATTATAGGGCGAAACTGGGGCAGTGTCAACAGGTTTTTTGACAAAAACGGCACTCAGCGAACGGACTTAACCAAACCGCTGTCGATGGTGATGCATACGTCGGCCTGCGCGGCGATGTCGGGATCGTGGGTGACGAGGATGAGCGTCTGGCGGAACTCGTCCACGATACGCCGCAGGAGCGCGACGACCTGATCGGACGTGGCGCTGTCGAGGTTGCCGGTCGGCTCGTCGGCGAGGATGATCGCCGGGCGGCTCAAAAGCGCACGGGCGATGGCACACCGCTGCTGCTCGCCGCCGGACATCTGCCAGGGGTATTTTTTCAGCAGGCCGTCGATTTGCAGCGCCTCGGTGATTTGGGCGAGGTAGTCCAAATCGGGCTTTTTCCCGTCGAGCAGCACCGGCGCGAGGATGTTGTCCCGCGCGGTATGCTCGTCGAGCAGGTTGTAGGCCTGAAACACGAAGCCCATCTGGCGGCGGCGCACCTGCGCCAGCTTCCGTTCGGGCAGGGCGTAGAGGTCGGTGCCCTGCAAAATGACCTGTCCGCCGGTGGGACGGTCGAGGCCGCCCAAAAGATGCAGCAGCGTCGATTTGCCGGAGCCGGATTTTCCGATGATGGCGTAAAATTTCTCCGCCTCGAAGGTAAGGTCAATGCCCTTGAGCGCCTGATAGGACGTTCCCCCTTGGGCGTAGGTTTTTTCCAATCCGATCGTTTGAAGCAGCATCGTTATTCTCCTCTCTCCAGTCCCTTGATCGTGCCGATCACGGAGTTTTTGCAAAGCCGCCGGTACGGCAGCGTCCGAAGCAGCGTCGTCAGCACCCACGCGCCGAGGGTCAGCAGACCGTGCAGCCACCACGGGTACTGCCGCAGCAGACCGTCGCCGAGAACAGCCAGCAGCGCGGCGGGGCTTGCGGTGGACCAGCCGGTTTCGCCGAAGGCGCAGACGAGCAGAACGACCGCCATCGCCGCGTTGGCCACCAGCACAGCCTCCAGCGCCTCGCGCATGGACAGCAGCAGCTGCGTGCGCAGCATCGACCGGCCGGAAACCCCCAGCGCCCGCAGAATACCCACGCGCCGCCGTCCCTGCTCGGCCAAGTCCGACAGAATAAACGTCAGAATAATCAGCACCAGCAGCACCGCCGCCGCGCCCAGAAGGACCGTCAGCGCCTGCTGATTCTCGCCCGCCGTCAGGCGTTCGAGCTTTTCCTTATAATAGTTCTTCATTTCCAGCCCCTCGCTCTGCGCCAGATTCCAGTAGGAGGCGGAATGGTCGGCGCGGTCGGAGGCGTAGAACTGGAAGTAGGTCTTTCCCTTGCAGTCCTCGCAGTGCAGGCGGCTGAGCTGCCGGTTCCAGCGGGCCTGCTCGGGGTTGTAGCGCTGGTTGGCGTTGGGATAGAGGTTCGTTACAAGGCTCTGTCCGGAGATGACAGTCAGCGGCCGGGCGCTCTCGCCGAACAGCCACAGATCGTATTCATGCAGCACTGCCAGCACCTCGACCTTCGCAGCGCTCACGCCCTCATAAACGCCGTCCGGGCCTTCGCTGATGCCGTGGCTCTTAGCCGAGAGCGTCAGCAGATCGCCCGTCTGAATGGTATCGTCGGCCTGATAACGCAGCGCGTCGGCGGGGTCGGAGGAATAGTAGAACGCGCCGCCGTCGGCAATCGTATAGTTCGGCATCAGCAGAATGCAGCCCTCGCCGCTGAGCAGCTTTTCCGTGTCGATCGCGCCGCACAGGGCGGTGATTCGCGCCAGCATCGGGCTGTCCTCGGCCAAACCGGCGACGCTGACGTTCCCCGCGCCGAAGGTACTGACGATCGGGCTGGATTCATAGCCCGTGAGCGTGACGTGCTCGGCGGCCAGATAGGCTTCCACGCGCGACGGCTGTTCGCCCAGCGCGTCGGGCTGCTGATAAAGCTCCATTTTCTCGCGCAGATAGCGCGGGGACATACCGAAGCTCGCCTTGAGCGTGTAGTCCGGCATATCCGGCCGCTCGACCTCCGTGCGGTAGCCGTTGAGGGCAAAGTGGGCCAGCAGCAGCGTCAGCAGCGCCAGCACCAGCGCCAGCGAACACAGCAGCCGCGCCGTCCGGTCGCGCCGCCGATGGAAGCGCATTGCCGCCCGCTCCATCGTGAACAGGCCGCCGCGCTTGAGGTCTTTGCCGTTGGCCGCGCGTTCACCGGACGAGATGGTGCCGGTCCGGCCCGTCAGCGGCATTTTCCGCGCCGCCAGCACCGGCAGCTGCAAGCCTACCAGCAGGCTGACCGCACCAAAGGCCACGCTGCGCAGCAGGAAGGCCAGGTCGAACGTGATCGCGTCGGCGCTGCCCATCGCGTTGAGCACCACCACCGCCGTCAGCCAGCCCAGCGGCAGGCCGATCACCAGCGACAGCAGCAAAAACAGCACCGCCTCGCCCAGCTGCATGGCCACGGCCTGCCCGTTTTGCAGACCGATTGCCTTGAGCAGCACGATGCTCCGGGCGCGGCGCTTGCTCTGCACCATGCAGATCACCAGCACGGCGCAGGCGGTCATCAGCACCAGAATGCCGTTGAGCACCGTGCTGACCGTCGCGTCGGCACTGCCCGCTTCGTCGGGATAAGAATACGTATTGATGCGGAAGCTGTATTCATTCTTCTGGTACAGCGCCTCCGCATCCGGCAGCGTGACCGGCAGCGGGTCGAGCCCCGGAATTTGGAAGCCCGGCCGGTCCAGCTCCGTCAGATCGGCCCAGAAGCCGTTTGTGCTGCCATAGTTATCGTCTTGGATGTTAGGAAAGCCGGCGCTGTCGTCGCTGATCCAGACCTGTCCCGTGCGGCTGACGAAGTCCAGCGTCAGGCGGCCGGCGGTGCTTTCCGTGCCGTCCGTTTCCTGCGGCTCATAGCCCTCGGGCAGTGCGCCGTCCTCGGTAAACTCAAACGCGTCCGGTAGGTCCTCCGGCGGCGTGTAAAGGCCGGTCAGCAGGCCCTGCATAATGCTGTAGGTCTGGTTAAAGTACAATTCGACCTCATAATGCGGCTCGGCCAGCGGCTCGTAGACGGCGGCCATTTCATGATAGAAATCGGCGGCGTTTTCGTCGCTATAGAGCAGCAGCGTTTCATCATATGGCGTAACTACGAGGTCTGACAGCTCGTCCTTTGCCGCCGCGATGCCGTCGTCGAGGACCGCTGCGCCCGCTGCGGAAACGAACGCGTCCGGCATGGTGTGGCCGCCGGTGTCCCATGTCGCCTCATAGCCCTTCAGCACGCCGCTGACCTTGTAGGTCATTTTAAGATTCATGGCGGAATAGGCGCGGGTGCTTTCAATGTGTGTTCCGGTGTCCTCGCCATAGCCCGCGCCGACGAGGGTCAGGCGGCCCTTGGTCTGCATCACGCCGATGGTCTTGTCGCCGAAGGGGATTAAAATACGACTGTTCGAGCGGCCGTTCGTCGTGTTAAAAACGCCGCGCATAACGAAGATATACGCGTTGAACAGCTCGTCGATCTGCGCGTCCGTCATGCCCTCCAGCAGCGGGGTCTTGTCCTCAATGTGCCGGAGGAACAGCGACAGGGTATCCTCGCTGACGAACTGCGTATAGACGGCGGCGAGCATCGAGTTGTACCCGAAGCCGCGATAGCCCTCCTTCTCGATCTCGGCAATGACATCCAGAAAATCGTCGTAGAAGTTGTCCTTGGCGGTGGCCAGCGCCTTTTCCTGATATGCTTTGAGGGTTGCCTCGGCCTCCAGCTTGATGCGGCCGGACTCCGTGGAGCTGACGTTCCACGTGTATTGCAGCGTGACCTCGTCGCCGGGCTTCAGGTCCTGCGCGCCGGAAAACTGCGTGTCCACGATCAGAATTTCATTCTCCGCCTCCGGCAGCCGCCCGTCGAGCAGCGACAGCGCACCGACATCCATCAGCTCCGGCGTGATGACGGAAACGGTATCGCCGTTCTCGGTCACGCCGGCGGTCGTCAGCCGCGCCGTGGACGCGCCACGCTCCGCTGCCGCCGATGCCAGCGCCGTGCAGGTCGCCGGGTCCTCGCCGCAGAGCATGAGCTGCCATTTGCCATAGCTTTTCTCGCGCTGGAGCTGGATCTCCGCCTGTGTCGAGGGCAGCACGATCGCCAGTGCCGCCGACAGCATAAACGACAGCACAAGCACGATCAGCAGCAGGGAGGTTTCCTTCTTCCGCCCCCGCAGCCCCTTCCAAGTCAGATGCAGCACTGCACCACCCCATTTCTCTTTGCTTTCCCAAAGTATATCAGAATTCACCCGGAAGCGCAAGGTGCAGATGTTTAAGATTTGTTTAAGAATGATATCCTGGAAACCTTCTCGAATTTGTCATTGCGCTGCGGCTGCTCTGCCTGCCGGTCGGTGCAAAGCGGAAGGGCTTGCCGCCTGCAATTCACAGGCAGCAAGCCCTTTCGGCTGCTGGAACAATTTGCGTCCAATTCTTTGTCCAGCTTTTTGGGGTCACTTCACATTGGCGGGGACCTTTTTATTTGATTTGTTCCAGATATTCCAGAAATTCCGGGGTTTTTGCCCAGTATTGCTTGCCCCAGTGTTGAAAATCCCACTGTTCCATGTAGTCGTTACATTCGTAATCGACGTAGAACAGCCGGCCGCCGTGGGGGATGAAGTTGGTGGGGAAGTAGTCGATGTTCAGCCCGGCGGGGTAGAGCGTTTCGCACATGGCCTCGACCTGCTCCAGATATTCCGGCCGCATTTTCCCGTCGCGGACCAGCTCGAACACGGTCGGGCCGGGGAGGTATTCCTTGACCAGCCGCTCAGCCGCGCGGTCCACCTCCAGCAGCGCGGGCATGGGGATGCCAACCTGCCGGAGGCGTTCGTAGTCCCGCAGCTCGGCTGCCAGCTTGTCGCCGAACTGATAATAGCTGCACGGCTCGTGGTGAATCTGCTTGACGACGACGGCCTGCCCGTCCCGGCGGGCAAGGTACGAATAGCCGCCCTTGCCCTTGCCGAGCAGGCGCTCGACCGTATAATCCGTTTCGTTGACGCGTATCGTTTCCATCTCGGCCCCCGTCAGATTGCGTACTGGCTGGTGTAGATTTTATGATAGAAGCCCTGCTTCGCCAGCAGCTCGCGGTGGGTCCCCTGCTCGACGATGTGGCCGTGGTCGAGGACGAGGATGAGGTCGGAATCGACGATCGTGGACAAGCGGTGAGCAATCACGAAGCACGTGCGGCCCTTCATGAGGTTGTCCATCGCCTTTTGCAGCAGGATCTCCGTGCGGGTATCGACATTTGATGTTGCCTCGTCCAAAATGAGCAGCCGCCGGTCGGCCAGCATTGCGCGGGCGATGGTCAGAAGCTGCTTTTGCCCGCCGGAGAGGTTCGTCAGGTCGTCGCCGACGACGGTGTCATAGCCGTCGGGCAGTGTGCGGATAAAGTGGTCGCAGTAGGCGCGGTCGCAGGCGGCAATGATCTCCTCACGCGTCGCACCGGGCCTGCCGAAGGCGACGTTTTCCGCGATCGTCCCGCGGAACAGCCACGTGTCCTGTAGGACCATGCCAAACTGATCGCGCACGGATTCGCGGGAAACCGTAGCACAGTCCGTCTTGTCGAGGAAAATTTTGCCGCGATTGACATCGTAAAACCGCATCAGCAGGTTCACGATCGTCGTTTTCCCCGCGCCGGTGGGGCCGACGATGGCGACGTTCTGGCCGGGCTTGACATCGATGTTCAAATCCTCAATCAGCGGAGCCTCCGGATCGTAGGAAAAGTCCACGTGTGCAAAGCGGACGCGGCCCTCCGCCGCATGGGGCAGGGGCGCGGCAGGGTCCTCCTCCTCGGCCATGTCGAGGATTTTGAACACGCGGCGGGCGGCGGCCTTCGCGTGGGGCAGGCTGCCAAAGGCGTTGGCGATCTGCTCCAGCGGAGAAGAAACCTGCTTGGCATACAGCAGAATTGTCACCACAACGCCGACCGACGTCACCCGCCCGCTCAGCAGCAGCCAGCCGCCGACGAGGCAGATGGCGATGTAGGCCAGCGCGTTGGAGAACGTGATGATCGGCAGGACGATGGAGGAAATAAAGTTCGCATTTGCCTCGGTCTTGCGGCGGCGGTCGTTGATGACCTTGTGCTTTTCCTCGGTATAGCACTCCAGATTATACGCCTTCGTCGTGGCGAAATTCGTGAACGATTCCTCAACGAGTGCGTTGAGGTTGCCGCCCTCGGTGAACATATTGTAGAAATGTCCCTCGCTCTTGGACGACAGGAAAGACGACAGTGCGATGGACGCAGGTGTCAGCGCCAGCACGATCAGCGCCAGCCGCCAATCCTCGCGGAGCATCATCACTGCGATGGCGACGATCATCAAAAAGCCGGTCATGAGCGTATCGACGATCTGGTGGATGTAGTTGCCCATGGTGGACACGTCGTCGGTCATGCGCGAGAGGATGTCGCCGACGGGGGTCTGATCGACATAGCTGACGGGCAGACGGCGAATCTTGTCGGAGATGCGGATGCGGAGGTTGCAGGTAAAATAGCGGCTGACGACCTTATTCAGCAGCAGCATTTTCAGGTAGCTGATGAGGCTGTAGGCCGCGTAGACCGCCGCCAGAATGCCAATGGGCGGCAGCAGCGCAGTCAGCAGGTCCCCCGTGAACGTGCCGTTCCAGTAGTCGTATAACCGGTCGATCAGATCGCCGAGCAGCTTCGGCCCGACGATAGCGCAGAGAATCATTGCCGCGCAAAGCACGCACGCCAGCGCCAGCCATTTCCAAATCGGCCGCGCCTGTCGCAGCAGGCGGGGAATGATACGGTCTTTTTTCTTCTTTTCGGTGTTTTTCATTTTGCGCCACCTCCCGTCTGAGAGGCGTAAATCTCTTGATAGATGCGGCAGCGGCCGAGCAGCTCGGTGTGCGTGCCGTGGTCGATCAGCGCACCCTTGTCCATGACGAAGATGCAGTCGGCGCTCATGGCCGAGGTGACACGCTGGGTCACGACGATCTGCGTCCGGCCGCGGATTTTTTCGTTGAGCGCGGTGCGCAGATTCTTCTCCGTCAGAAAGTCCAGCGCGGAGAAGCTGTCGTCAAAGATGTAGATCGGCACGTCCTTCACGATCGCACGGGCGATGCAGAGGCGCTGCTTCTGTCCGCCGGAGAGGTTCTTGCCGGCCTGCTTGATCTCATAGTCCATCCCGCCGTCCACGGATTCGATGAAGTCCGAAAGCTGGGCGATGCGTGCGGCCTCGGCGATCTGCGCATCCGTTGCATCGGTGCTGCCGATGCGAATGTTCTCGCCGATGGTGCCGGAATAGACGGCGGAGCCTTGCAGGACCGTGCTGATGCTCTGGCGCAGGGCGTGCTTGCTCAGATCGCGGGTGGAGATGCCGTCGAGCAGCACATCGCCCCCGGTCGGCAGGCGGAAGCCGAGCAGCAGAGAAATGAGCGTGCTTTTGCCGCTGCCCGTGCCGCCGATGAGCGCGACGGTCTGGCCCTTGTGGATGTCCAGCGAAACGTGGTCAATGGCGTTTTCCGTGCCGCCGTAGGAAAAGCTGACATCGCGGAAGGAAATGTCGCCCTGCGGCAGGTGGTCGTCGCCCTTTGTCGGGTCGCCCATGCCGTCGGCGCACATGACCTGGTCGATGCGCTTGGCAGCGACCTGCGCGTGCGGGTACATCACCAGCGCAAACGAAGCCATGATCACGCCGTTCATGACCATGGTGAGGTACTGAATGATCGCGAAAATATCGCCCGCGCTGACGGCACTGGCCCCGTGGACCATCCGCCAGCCGCCGAAATAGACGATCAGCAGCGTCGAAAGATTCAGCACCAGCAGCGAAACCGGCGTTAAAAGGCCCATCGAAACGTTGCCGCGGATGATATTTTCCGCCATGACCTCCGTCGCGTGAGCGATGCGGCTGTGCTCATGCGGCTCGGAATTGAACGCGCGAATGACGCGGATGCCGCGCAGCCGCTCGCGCATGATCGCGTTCTGGCGGTCGATGTACTCGTCGGACTTTTCCCAGAGCGGCAGCACACGCCGGCCGATCAGCACCACGACGCAGATGATGAACGGGATGAAGGCCATCAGGATCAGCGACAGCACCACATCCTTGCGCATGGCCAGCACCGAGCCGCCGATGAACAGCATTGGAATGGTCGCGACCGTGCCGCAGAGCATAGAGGCGACCCACGATAGTGTTTCCACGTCATGCGTCGCGCGGGTGACGAGCGCCGCCGTACCGAGAGAGCCGAACTCCTCAAACGAGAGTGTGTTGACCTTGCGGAAAATGTCAAACCGCAGGTCGGCACAGAAGCCCGCGACCACCTCGGCGCTCAGCTTCATGCCGCCGAGGATGCAGCTCAGACTGATCGCGGCGACGGCCAGCATCTTGCCGCAGCAGCGCAGCACGTAGCCGAAGTCGCCCGCCTGGATGCCTCGGTTGAGAATGTCGGACATCAGCGTCGGCAGCAGCAGGTCGCACAGCGTAGAAACCGAAATGAGCAGCGCCGCCAGCAGCAGCCTGCCCCGATACGGCTTAAGATAACGTAATACCCTTTTCATAGATTCCTTTCTTTTCTTGGATGGCTTGCCGCGCCTACTACTCGCCGCAAACCGCGCGAAACCCCTTACGGAAGACTATTCTACCATAAAACCGCAAAAATGGAAGGGAAAATGAAAAATAAAGCCTCCAAATTGCCGGCAAGGCAATCCGGAGGCTCTAATGTGCAATCTAAGAATTCAGTAACCGTTTGGCAAGCTGTTCGTTTTCCTTCGCAAGGCGGCAGAGGCGAGCAATGTTGTCCGAGGCGAAGGGCTTTTCCGACATGGCCCCGTCGATCAGATCACACAGCGTGGAGGTCGTGACCTCATGCAGCGGCAGGTACAGATCCTCGCCCAGATAGTCCAAAAAGCCGCTGACCTTCGGGTCGTACACCACGCCGACCATCGGCACGCCCTGTCCGGCGGCGAAGATCAGTGTGTGCAGCCGCATAGACACGACCAGCGACATCCGCTGCACCAGCGCCAGCACCTCCGCGCCGTCGCTGCCCGCGCTGAGCTGCAAATGCTTGCAGTGCATCGCGTCGGCTACGGCCTTACAGGCCGCATCGTCGCGCCCCGGCTCCATCGCGTACAGCACCGGGATCAGACCGTATTCGTTGCTGGCGTAGTCCGCCGCATGGGCGAAGGCCGCCGCCTTTTCCGCGAAGCCCTCCCACGGGCGGACGGCGAGCATCAGATAATGCGCGCCTTCCTCCAGCCCGCAGCGGCGCAGATAGCGCTGCATATCGTCCGCAACGTCGATCAGCAGCGCCGGGTCGGCGGTCAGGTGAATCTCCGGCCGCGCCACGCCCAACGAGCGCAGCGTCTGCTCGGAATACAGGTCGCGCACGGAGATGATCTCGGCGTAGCGATCGAGAACTTTTGCGGCGCGTTTCTGATTGCGCGGGCGGGAGATCGGGCCGACACCGCAGCCGTAGAGCATGACGCGGCAGCCGTTTTTCGCCGCCTGCCGGATGCTGAATAGATAGTATAACAGAGAGCGCGTACTTGTCGCATCCTGCATGAGTGTGCCGCCGCCGCTGATGTACAGCTTCGTCCGGCGCATCAGCCGCCCGATGCGGAGAATATTGAAGGTATAGATGGCATTGACCCCCGCCGACAGGCGCGTTTCCGCCGGATCGCGGCTCAGCGCGCAGATGGGCAGGTCGGCATCGATGTGCCGGAGCTGGGAAACGATTGCATTCAAGATGGCGTTATCGCCGCAATTTCCCTTGCCGTAAGCACCGCAGATCACCACGCCGTCGCGCAGGAACGCAGCCCGGCCCGCGCGGCGCAGGATAGTTTCGTAAATCGACTTCTGCTTGAGGACCATGGCCTCCAGCGAGAAATCGCGGCGGGTCTTTTCGTACAGCGCCTCGCCCATTCGATGGCGCAGCGGCGCGTCCTCGGCCAACCGGCACATCCGCTCGGCCAGCGCAGCGTCGTCCTGCGCGGGGAACAGGAAGCCGTTGATGCCGTCGTCGATGAGATACGGCACGCCGCCGACCTCGGAAGCGATCGTCGCGCAGCGCATCCGCGCACCCTCGGTCAGCGCGTAGGGGAAGGTTTCGGAGAGCGAGGTCAGCAGATTCACGTCCAGCGCGTTGTAAAAGCTGTCGATATCGCTGACCCATCCGGCAAAGCAGACCGTCTGCGGCGGGCAGAGCTTGTCTGCCAACGCACGGATTTCGGCCTCCTGCTCGCCCTCGCCGGCGATGGCAAGGCGGATGTTCGGGCAGACCTTGACCGCGCGGGCAAAGGCGCGGACGAGCGTGGTCATGTCCTTGACCGGCGAGATGCGTGCCGCGATGCCGAACACGACGGTGTCCGGGCCTGCGTCCAGTCCGATGCTTTTCAGATATTCGTCGCGCGGCAGCGGCTTGCGCTCGACGGAGAAATCCACGCCATTATACAAGGTATAGATACGCTGCGGGTCGAAGCCGCGCGAGATCAGCAGCTTCGTCATGCCGCCGGATACGCCGACCCACGCGTCAAACTGCCGCAGCGCGACCTTGTTGATGTTGCCGTAGGTCAGCGCGGCAAGCGGACGGCCCATGTAATCCAGCCGGTAGTCGCTGTGGATCGTCGAAATGACCGGGATTCCTGCGTGGGAGCGGAGCATCATGCCCATCATATTCGCCCGCGCACCGTGGCAGTGGATGACCTGATAATTGTCATGCCGGATCATGGCCAGCAGACGTTTGCGCGTCCGCAGGAGATTTTTGTCCTCGATGACGGTCGTCGGAATGCCGAGCTGCCGCGCCTCGGCGGCGAAATCGCCCTCGGTGAAGCAGACGAGATGGATGTTTTCTGTTTTGTTCAGCCCGGCCAGCAGCGTGAGCACGTGCGTCTTGGCCCCGCCGACGTCGCCGCCGGAGATCATGTGGATTATATTCATGGACTACCTCGAACTTATGCCGTTTTACGCAGAGCGGACGCTTTTCCGGCCCGCCCTCTTGCATTTTACGACCGATTTGGCTATAATTATAATACATTTTTTTGCGGGACGCAATCCCAAGGCACATTTTTCCCGTTTCGGAGGTAAATATGAAGCTATTTGGCAAGGGCGGTAAGCTCAATATTATTGATTTTCTCATTATTTTGATTCTTGTGGCCGCGGTCGCGCTGGTCTGCGTACGGCTGTTTTCGGATAAAACGGAAACGCTCGGCAGCGAGAACGCCATCACGCAGCCGAACCTGCGCTTTACGGTCCTCGTCGAGGACATCCACCCGGAGCTGGCCGCGCAGGTTGTGACCGCTCTTACCGGCGACCCGACGGACATCGGCGGTAACACCGTCGAGATGACTCGTCTGTTCAACAGCAACAAGCTCGTCGATGCGAAGGTCCTCTCCCATGAGATCACCACCGCGGACGACGGTACGACCGAGCTGCGCCTGACCGTGGAGGCAGCGGCGGTCGTTTCCGGCGGTGCGTACTCCGTCGGCACGCAGGAGGTACGCGTCGGCAAGGAGTTCAACGTGAAAACGCTGAACGTCGAGATCAAGGGCACCGTCCTGACCGTGGAGAAGCTCGGATGAACGAGCTGCTGCAATCGAGCCTGATTTGGCGGCTGTGCGCGGCGATCGCGGCGTGGTTCCGGACGACCGCCCTGTCGCGCGGCATTGCAGCGGTCGGGCGGCTCTGGCGGGAAAGCGGGCTGTACCGCTTCTGGGCGCGGCTGCTGACGGCTCCGTCGCCGGCCGAGCGGTCGAATTATGCCGGAATTTTAACGCGCATGAACGCCGCGCTTCATCGCTTCGGCGCGGAGCGGCTGATGCCGGCGGTGCGGTCGAGCCTCGCCTGGCGCATCTACGGCGCGGTGCTGGCATATCTGCGGCAGAGCTTCTTCCTCGGCTGGCTGTTTGCCGGGGGCATGACCTCCGTGCTGCTATTCATCATCGCGGCGTACTTCCCCGTGGACTGGGTACTGCGTGACGTGCTGCAAATCGCATCCCTCGCGTCCATCTGGGACGAGGCGCTCATCGCCTTCTGCTTCCTGTGGGTGCTGTACCAGCGCGCCGCAAGCGCAAAGCCCCTGCAAAGCGCCGCCAACACGCTGGACGTGTTCTTCGGCTTCTATCTGCTGGCGGGCCTCGTGCTGCTGTATTACACCGTCAGCCACCTCGGCATCAACATCACCGGCTACCGCGCGAGTATGCAGTATATCCTGCTGTTCTATCTTGTTACGCGGCTCATCCGTGACGATGCCGACTTCAAAATGATGTATTACGTCATGATTGCGGGCGCGGCGATTTTTGCGCTGCACGGGCTGTATCAGTTCGTCGTCGGCGTGGAAATTCCGTCGAACTGGACCGATCAGGCCGAAACGGCCGTCCGGACGCGCGCGTTCTCCGTATTCAGCAACCCCAATATCTTCGGCGCGTACATGCTCCTGTTTGCCCCGATGGCCATCGGCGCGGCCTACGCGGCCACGACCCCGGCGCAGAAGGTGCTGTTCTGGGTCTGCGGGCTTGCCATGTGTGCCGCCTGTCTTGTCACGATGTCGCGCGGCGCGTGGCTGGCGCTGGCGATCGCAGCGGTGCTGTTCGCGCTTATCATCGACCGCCGGCTGCTGGCGCTGATGCTGATCGGCGGCATCGCGGCCTGCTTCCTGCCGTTCGTCCGCAGCCGCATCGGCTACCTGTTCACGCCGGAGTTCATCGAATCCAACGAGCGCGGCGGCCGGGCCAAGCGCTGGGGGACGGCGCTGGGCTATCTGGACGATTACGGCGCGTGGAGCTGCGGCCTCGGCTACGGTATGTTCGGCGGCGCCGTCGCAGCACAGAACCCGATCAACCCCGCATTTGACTATATGTATGTCGATAATTATTACGTAAAAATACTAGTTGAAAACGGCATTGCCGGACTTTCCTCGTTTCTGTTGACCCTCGCGGCACTGATCTGGAATGGGCTGCGTGCTTGCGGCCGGGCCGGAAAAACGCCCTTCAAGCCGCTCTGCACGGGAATGCTCACGGGTTTGATCGGCATTCTGGTTCACAGCTTCTTCGAGAGCCTTTGGGAGGAGCCGTACATGATGGCACTGTTCTTTACCATCGCCGGTATGTTGGTTTATGCCGGATTTCTGCGGAAAAAGGAGGAAATTGCATGATTTGCAAGCATTGCGGTGCGGAAAACGCGGATTCCTGCGCCTACTGCGTCGGCTGCGGTACCTCTTTGGCCGCCCCGCCCAAGAAAAAGCACCTTCTCCTCATCCTTCTTCCCGCTGCCGCCCTCCTCGCAGCCATCGCCCTGTACCTGATTCTTCGCTGACCGCAACAAAAAAACGACACGGTATCGTTGGATACCGTGCCGTTTTTGCTGTTTTCCGTCGTTTATCCGACGGCTTCTTCGGTGGCCCGCTGGGAAACGGCTTCACTCAGGAGATCGTAGAGGTGAATCTTGGTAAAGTCGAAGCGGACCGGATACTTTTCGACCGCGTCATTGATGATGCCGGTGATATGGTTCTGGATCATCGTAGAAAGGGTGTCGTCGTACCACGCGCGGCCCTCCGCCTGACCGGCGAAGTACATGATATGATAGCCGTACATCGTCTTGACGATGCCGCTGTCGCCCTCCTGACGGGCGGGGTCGAAGCACCAGTCGTTAAACTCCGTGACCATCTTGCCGGGGGCGACGTTTTCATACAGGCCGCCGGAATCCTTCGTGCCGTCGGCGCTGTACTGTGCGCAAAGCTCGGTGAAATAGTCCACCGTGGGGTTCGACTGCCACATGGCATAGACCTCGTTGGCCTTCTCCTCGGCAGCAGCCCAAGCCTCGTCGGTGTAGGTGCCGTCGTCGTTCGTTTCCTTCGGCTGGATGAGGATATGGCGCACGTTGATGTTGTTCATCTTGAGTGCACCCTCCTCCGCCGTCGCGTCGAATTCGGCCTCGATGTCCTCGTCGGTCAGCGTGGCGGTGTAGGCTTCCTGTAGCTGGTTGCTGTAGCTGTAGGCAATGAAGTACGTGCGAAGATAGTTTACATAGCTTTCGGCATTCGTTCCCTTGCCGAAGTTCTCCTGCAAATAGGCATCGACAGTTTCAAAACCGCTGGCCTTGTACTGCGAGGCGAATTCGCCGTCGGGGTCGGTGATGTCGGCCAGGTCGGCCAGCTCCGTTTCGCCCAGCGCAAAGCCGTTCTCCTCGGCAAGCTGCGCCAGCGCGTAGTACTGCTGATAGCGCCGGACCGCGCCGTCGAGGAAGTACTGCTCCCACGTCATGCCCTCGGCCAGCGACTGCTGTTCGGCCAGCGGCTTGGTGGAATCCAGGCCGAAGTAGCTGATGTAGCTGCCGTAGCTGTTGAGGAAGTTATAGAACTCCAGCCAATACCAGACCTGTAGCTCAGCATTGGTCAGAAGCTCATTACCCGCCGCGTCCACGGCGACGTTGGCCAGCATATCGGCATCGTCAGGCGAGGCCTCGCTGACGGAATAGTTCGCCTGCGCGGTCACGTCGTTCTCGCCGTAGCCGGCGGTCACGGTGGTATCGTCCGGATTTTCCGTCTGCTCGGTCGTCGCCTCGGTCGGGGCGGCAGTAGTTCCCGTCGGTTCGCCCGCGGAGCAGCCCGCAAGCAGCAGCGCCGCCGCAAGCAGCAGCGCCGCGATTTTTCTGAATTTCATTGGTTTCATCCTTTCGGCATTGTATTTTTTAATTGTAGCACAGCCCGGCGCAAAAAGCAACGGAAATCATTCCGCATCGCGGACATTCCAAAAGCTGTGGACCGTTTCGGTCAGCGTAAAGTCCCGCAATCCCATTGTTTCGCCGTCCGGGCGGACCCGCAGAGCGCCATCAGCCTGCGCGGGCTGTGCGTCGTTCCGGCTGCCCTCGACGGAGATCACAGGCTGGTCCATACCGCCGGGCGGTTCGGGAATCTCAAACTCACCGGGACCTCTGCCTTCGGTCGGCGGCAGGAGGTCCGTCCCCTCCGAGGCGAGGGCCGCGCCGTGCTGCTGGACGATGCCGTTCACCGTTACGGTATAGGCCACGCCAAGCTCCAGCTCCGGTGCGGAGAAGGTCAGCGACGCAAACGGACGCGTTACGGCATCCTCCAGCAGAACCGTATCGCCGTTTTGGATGCAAATTGTGCTGCCATGCTGCACCGTTTGGGCGAAGCACAGCTCCATGAACTGCTGCTTCGAGGCGCGCTCGGCGCTGTCGTTGCGCGAACCGGTGGCGACGACGGTGCCGCCGTTCAGATAAATGCCGCAGTCCGCAGCAAGACCGGTGCCGCTATACTCGTTCGCGGAGGCAAAGACCGTGCCGCCGTTAATGACCAGCGCACCGTCGGAGGCAATGCCGTCGCCCTCCTCGTCCCGCCCGCCGGTAATCGAGAGCAGCCCGCCGTTGATCGTCATGACAGAAAGCTCGTCGGCATCCGCATTGATGCCGTCGTCCTGCGCGGCGATGGTGAGGTTGCCGCCGTTGATCTCCAGATGGCGCTCAGCGGTGAGGCCCTCGTCGGCGGCATTGATCGTCAGGCTGCCGGTGTCACCCTCGAAGCGCATCGACACCCGCGAAGCAACCGCGCCGTTGGCCAGATTGAAGCTGCCGTCGGCCAGTGTCAGAACCGCTCCGGCATCGCTCAGGTCGGGTGTAAGCGTGAAGTCCTCGCCCGGCGCACATTCATAGACGCGATAGAACAAAATCGCCGGGGCGACGGTGCAGGTAAGCTGCGCGTCGTCCAAAAGCAGCGTCACACAAGCATTCGGATCGTCCTGCGCATTCTCGCCCAAATCGACGAACAGCTGCCCCGCCGAGAGCGTCCCCGTCACGCGGTAAACGCCGGGCGCGGTGATATGCACGACCGTATGCGCGGCGGCCTCTTCGGGTGGATACGCACCGGGCTCGCCGCCGGATTCACATAGGATATCATTTTTTGTATAGACCGCATCGGAATCGCAGACCACGCCGTCGTCGGACAGCAGAATATCCACAGCACCCGTCTGCCCCGCCGGTTCGGTTGCGGCAGGCGGCTCGGTCGCGGCCGGTTCGCGCGGTACGTTCGCCGCACAGCCGGTCAGCAGCGTGAGCGCCAGCAGCACAGCGGCCAATTGCTTTCGTTTCATAGGGACCCCCTCCTTCTTCGCCCCATTATAGCAGGATACGCTGCGCAAATGTTGTGCAATTTGTGAACATTCCGCTTTTGCCTTGACAGCGGCGGAAAAAGCGGCTATGCTTGTCGCAGAGGTGATAAAAATGATTCAACATATCGTTCTTTGGAAGTTCCGCGCCGATGCCGACCCGACCGAGTTTTTGACGAAGCTCGCGGCGCTGGAGGGCGTTATCCCGCAGATCCGCTCGATGTCCGTCACGCGCAGTGCCGTGCCGGACGGCAGCTATGACGCGGCGCTCGTCAGTACATTTGACACATTGGAGGATGTAAAAGCCTATCGCGACGACCCGCGCCACCGCGCCGTCGCCGCCCTCTGCAAGGCCATCCGCACCGACCGCGTGAGCATCGATACCGAACTGTGAAGAAGTGGGGCGTTTACATTCTCCGCTGCGGCGACGGCACGCTCTACACCGGCGCAACGGATGATCCGGAACGTCGCCTTGCCGCCCACCGCGCCGGAAAGGGCGCAAAATACACCCGCAGCCGCGGCCCGCTGGAGCCGGTCTACTGGGAGCCGTGCGAGGATATGCCCGCCGCCTACCGCCGCGAATACGCCATTAAGCAGCTCACCCGCAGGCAGAAGCTCGCCCTGATCGCCGATGGAGGGGCCGGTGGGCAGGGCCTTGGCTTCCCCTCTGGTGAAGCTGTCGGCAACGCCGACGGATAGGGTCCCCGCGCCCGCAGGCGCACCAATTATTATTCACGAAATCGATACTGCCTGCGTGCGGGGCGTCGGGGACGCCGCCCCCTACAAGCGTCTATCGAACGTGCCTGCAAGCGGCGGGATGGGGGCATCCCACCCTACGGACGACTTTCGATAGCGCCTCCGGGAGGTATCATTTTTGCTGGACAAGGGGCAGCGGGTGTGGTATACTTGGGGCGAAAAAGCGCGGGGATTGTCGATTTGCGCCGCGTTTTTTGAGAAATCATCGTCCCCGACACGGAGGTATGCAATATGTATGATGTCATTGCGCTCGGCGAGCTTTTGATCGATTTTACCACGCAGACGACCGACTCCGGCGGTTATCCCACGATGGCGGCGCACCCGGGCGGCGCGCCTGCGAATTTCCTTGCGGCCATCGCCAAATACGGCGGCAAGGCCGGGATGCTCGGTAAGATCGGCACGGACACCTTCGGCCGCCTGCTGACGAACACGCTGCGGCAGGCCGGAATCGAAACGAAGGGCCTCGTCGCCACCGACGATTTCTTTACGACACTGGCCTTCGTGACGCTTGACGCGAACGGCGACCGCGAATTTGCCTTTGCCCGGAAGCCCGGCGCAGACACGCAGCTTACGTTCGACGAGTTGGACCTGTCGCTGATCGATGCGACGCGCGTGCTGCACTTCGGTACGCTGTCGCTGACGGACGAGCCGGTCCGGACGACGACCCGGCGCGCCGTGGAATATGCAAAGCAGCACGGCAAGCTGATCTCCTTTGACCCGAACCTGCGCAAGCCGCTGTGGAGGGACCTCAGTGACGCAAAAACGCAGATGCTCTGGGGCTTGCAGCACGCCGATGTGGTAAAAATCAGCGACGAGGAGGTCGAATTCCTGTTCGGCCTCGGCGTGGAGGCGGGCGCGGAATACATCCTCGCCAATTTCCCGGTCCGGCTGGTGTTCGTTACGTGCGGCCCGGACGGCTGCTATTTCAAAAACCGCTGCGCCTGCGGCCATGTGGACAGCTTAAAGAACATTCACGTCGTTGATACGACCGGCGCGGGCGACATTTTCGGCGGCAGCGCCCTTTGGAAGGTCCTGCAAAGCGGAAAGCGGCCGGACGAGCTGGAGGAAGCCGCGCTGCGCGAGATCGTCGGCTACGCCTGCACGGCGGCGGGCCTGTCCACCACAAAGCACGGCGGCATCTCCAGCGTCCCCGACAAAGCACAGGTCCTCGCCGTGCTTGAAAATAAGTAAAATTGAAGGCTCCTGCGGACGACGGGGTCAGGGAACCCCGCCCTGCGAACGGAATTTGACAGTGCATCCGACGGGCCGATGTTGGCATCGGCCCCTACGCAAAATTGGCCGTTTTTTGCGCCCAAGGTCCGTCCCTGCGTAGGGCGGGATGCCCACATCCCGCCGCAGAGCGCAGCCCTAATTCGGCCAGGCTGTCGTAATATCGTGCAATTTTCCGATATTCCACTGCCAACAGCGGGGCGTCGGGGACGCCGCCCCCTACACGTTCGTTTCCGCTTCTGTCGAGAACGGGGTTCGATATTATAAGCCGGTTTCTTCCGCTTGAGAAGAAACCGGCTTGCCGTTTATTCCTTTACCAGTCTGCGAATGCTTGTGCCTTGATAGTAATGGGTCAAAATTTCAACAAAATCGCTGCCCTCCTCGGCCATCGCCTTGGCACCGTACTGGCTCAGGCCGACGCGGTGGCCGAAGCCTTGGGTCCGGATCGTGACGGCTCCGCTGCCCTGTGCGATCTCCATATCCGTCGAGCGGAGGCCCAACAGCCGCCGCAGCTCCGGCCCCGTCAGGGTCACGCCGCCGATTGTCGCCGTGGCCAGCCCGCCGCCGTCGGTATAGGTCAGATCGCGGAACCACGGCACGTCGCCCGGCGCGATCTCCGGATGGGCGGCACGGAGGAGGTCCAGCAGCTCCTGCTCAGAGAACTGCTTTTCCTCGGCGTAGCGGCGGCTGTCGTCGCTCTCCGGACTGTCCACTGCCTGCAAGTAGGCGACGTTGCTGCCCCAGACGGCCAACGCCGACTCCGTTCGCCCGCCGTCGCAGGAGAAAAACGTCGCGTCGATCAGCGCATCATCATAGGTCACGACCAGCCCGTCTGTATCCCGCACGGCGAGCTCTAACGCACCGCAGTTCGTCCCCTCCGGGTCGAGCCACCCCTGGCAGCAGGCGCTGTCGGAACAGATGTCGGCGTCCGAGTGCTTATGAGCGTTGAGTTTTTGCAGTGTAAATGTTCTGGCCGCAATCGCCTGCGCCTCCAATGCCGCCGACGGAAAGTCTGCGGGCATCTCCGCCAGCAGCACGCCGACGAGGTACTTGTCCAGCGGCAGCGTCCGCAGCCCGTCTGCCGTGCGCAGCGTGATCTCTGTTGCCGCGTCAAAGGGCGGCAGCGGCTCCTCCGGCGGCGCGGACTCGCTCGGCGCTTCCGTCGCGGCGATCGTCGCCTCAACCGCGTCCGCTCCCGCTGCACGCGGCAGCGGAACGACCAAAAATACCAGACACAGCAGCCCGGAAATCAAACTTGGGAAAATAGAATCCTTCATTTCCTTTCTCCTTTTCCGTAAAATTCTTGACGGCGGCGCGTAATTTTGATAGAATATAAAAAATTTTTTGAAACGGGGTGAGCGTATGAATGAAACAAGGCGGCCGTCGGAGATCTCCAACGAGGTTCTTCACAGCCTATGCGCGGATTATCAGATTCATTACAGCTTGACACAGGAGGCCAAAACGAACAGTAATATCAAGCGCGGGCTGCGCAACGACGACGGCACCGGTGTCATGATCGGCTGCACGAAGGTCGGTAACGTCCTCGGCTACCATATGGTGGACGGCGACCGCGAGCCGATGGAGGGCCGTCTGATCTATCGTGGCTACGACCTGACGGAGCTGGTCGATGCCTACATTCGCGAGGGCCGCTTCGGTTTTTCCGAAACGGCGTACCTGTTGCTGTTCGGTAACTTGCCTACCCCCAACCAGCTTGCAATGTTCGAGTCGCTGCTGCACGACTGCACGGCGCTTCCCGAAAATTTCACCGAGGACATGATCCTCAAAAACCCCAGCCACGACATCATGAACAAGCTCGGCCGGTCGGTCCTCGCACTGTATTCCAACGACCCGACGCCGGACAACCTTTCCGTCGAAAACATGATGCGCCAATCAATCGAGCTGGTGGCACGGTTCCCTGTGATTGTCGCGTATGCTTATGTTGTAAAGCGTCATTATTTTGAAAACGACAGCTTGTATCTCCATCGCCCGGAGCCGAAAACGTCAATTGCGGAAAACTTCCTGCGCATGATCCGGCCCGACAAGCAGTTCACGCACGAGGAAGCACGGCTGCTCGACCTGTGCCTCGTCTGCCACGCGGAGCACGGCGGCGGCAACAACTCGACGTTCTCCTGCCGCTGCGTTTCCTCAACGGGAACGGACACCTATTCCGCCATCGCCGCAGCCGTCGGCTCGCTGAAGGGTCCAAAGCACGGCGGCGCGAACCGACAGGTCCTGCGGCAGTTTGAGGAAATCAAGCAGAACGTGCGGGACTGGAAGGACGACGCGGAGGTCGCGGCCTACGTCCGGCGCATTCTGCTCGGCGAGGTCGGCGACGGGAGCGGCCTCGTCTACGGCATGGGCCACGCGGTCTACACGCTCTCCGACCCACGTGCTGTCATCTTAAAAAATAGCGCCCGCAAGCTCGCCGTGCAGCGCGGGATGCTCGACGAGCTGGAGCTGATGGAAGCCATCGAGCGGGTCACGCCGCCGACGTTCGCCGACATTACTGGCAGCGAAAAAATCATGTGTGCCAACGTGGATATGTATTCGGGCCTGGTCTACCGAATGCTGAATATCCCGCCGGACCTGTTCACGCCGCTGTTCGCCGTCGCGCGTATTACCGGCTGGTGTGCCCACCGAATGGAAGAAGTCCTGACCGGCGGCCGCATCTACCGCCCGGCCTACAAACCGCTGCTGCGCCACAGGGATTATGTCCCGTTTGCGGAGCGTTAAAACGATTTTTTCACTTTTGCGCAGGGAAAGCGAAAAAAAGGATTGACAACCCCCGTAATCTGTGCTATATTATTCGAGCAATCGAAATAGAGCACACGCGCGAGTGGTGGAATTGGTAGACTCGCTAGATTCAGGTTCTAGTGTCCACTCCGGACGTGCGGGTTCAACTCCCGCCTCGCGCACCAGCTAAATGCCCATGAAAACGCATGTTTTCATGGGCGTTTTTTCGTGTCTAAATTGCAGTAAAAAGCTTACTTTTAACGCGCAAAACATCTGTCATAATATTCTATTACATTTCTTTTCGGCCGTGTCTTGACGGCAAAATTATCAACGTGCACCGGAACGCCTCCGTGCTCATTCGTCACAGCGGTAGAAAAAAGCCGCACACCGTGCTATAATGGTCGCGATCAAAGCCTTGGAGGGGATAAAAATGAAGGTGGAACAATATGTAATGGCCTACGGCGCGGAGCAGGACCGGCTCCGCGCGATCCTGCCTGCCGAATACAAGTCTCTGCGCCCGGTTCTGCGCATAAATGCGGAGATCCGCGACGGCGCTGTCGGATATATAGAATTTAACACGGCTGTCGAGAAGAACGGGAACAAGGGCTGGCTCAACATCGGATATTGGGATGACGTTCCTTTTGTGCGTCAGGGAAAACGGGTGACGTTCCGAACGGATTTTCTTGAGATTTCCTTTTTGGGCGTTGGCATTACAGGCTCATGCCCGGCCGAGAAGGACAACGTCGGCTGCTATTTTCCGGGAAGGACACCGACGCTGAGGTGTCCCAAGACGATCACTGTCGGCAAAGAGTTTTGTGACTGCGATTTCCGCTGGAAATTTACGGACAAGGATGCGCACGGCGTCAGCATCGGGAAAACACTCCCGGCATACCCAACGGAGGTCCAAACGTTCTACCCCAAGAGGGCCTTCACGCCGGAAAACGCGGTGAGTATTCCCTGTGAGCAGGTGTTGGGAGTCTATTGCGTAGTGTTTGACAGGTAGACGGGCATCCGTATACTTTCGGCTTCTGTTCCTTTTTGCCGCGGCGGTCATTTTCAAAAAGGTATTGTAGTAGCTGATCGTCAGCGTCCCGACGGTGGTGATGCCCTTTCCGTGAACGATTGACGTTCCGGCCGCCTGCGGCTCCGCGTTACTCTCATGATGCAGAGATTTATCTTCCTCTGTTGGCT
>CABSFY010000005.1 GCA_902477055.1 uncultured Eubacteriales bacterium | reverse complement strand
CAGCCGCTATGTCATGATGAACCTCAGCATCGACAAAAACGAGCTGCCCGCGCTCGACACGTTGGAAACGGCGGACAAGTGGATCCTCTCCAAGCTCAACACGCTCATCGCCGAGGCGACGGAAAACCTCGATAAATATGAGCTGGGCATCGCAGTGCAGAAGATTTACGACTTTATCTGGGACAGCTACTGCGATTGGTATATCGAGCTGACAAAGGCCCGCCTGTACGGCGAGGACGAAGCCAGCAAGCGTGTTGCGCAGCAGGTGCTGCTGTACGTGCTGGACCAGCTTCTCCGGCTGATGCACCCGTTTATGCCGTTCATCACCGAAGAAATCTGGCAGGCCATTCCGCACGAGGGCGAGGCTCTGATCGCCGCTGAGTGGCCGGAGTATGCCGAGGCGCTGAGCTTCAAGGCTGAGGAAACGGCGATGGAGAGCATCATGACCGCCATTCGCGCCGTCCGCAACCGCCGCGCGGAGATGAACGTTCCGCCGTCGAAGAAATGCACGCTGTATATTGTGACCGGCAAGCAGGCGCTGTTCCAGAGCGGTGCGGGCTTCATGACGCGGCTTGCCTATGCAGATGAGGTCATCATCAGTGACAAGGAGCCGGAGGGCCACGCCTCGATGGCTTCCTGTGTGACGCACGATGCGACGCTTTATATGCCGATGAGCCAGCTCGTGGACGTGCAGAAGGAGCTGGAACGCATTGCCAAGGAGCGTGAAAAGGCACAAAAGGGCCTGGACGGCATTCAGACCAAGCTCAATAACCCGGGCTTTACCGCCAAGGCCCCCGAAGCGGTCGTAAACGCTGAACGGGAAAAGGCACAGAAGTATGAAAGCCTGCTCAGGCAGCTTGCAGAGAGCGAAGAACGCCTGAAGTCGCTATAAGATACAATTTTTTTAAACGCCGGGAGGGCAGACCTCCCGGCGTTTGAGTTGAAAAAACACGAAGAATTCACATTTTGTTCTTTATTTCTCCGGCGGCTTCGTGTATAATACACAATAGCCCAAAAAGACAATGGGGAGGCCTTGGCGTGGAAGAAAAGCAACAGGAAACGAAAAAGCCGGAGGAGAAACGCTCCTTTTTACATGATATATATGCACTGCTTCACGATCTGGTTTACATTCTGGCGGCCATTACGCTGGTGTTTGTGTTCTGCGTGCGGCTGGTCGGCGTGAACGGCGAGTCTATGCTGCCGACGCTGCGGCACGGGGACTATCTCGCGCTGCAAAGCAACATGATCATGGGCGAGCTGAAATACGGCGACATCATTGTCGCACGGAAGCTGTCTTTTGAGGACGGCGAGCCGATCGTCAAGCGCGTCATTGCGACGGAAGGCCAGACGGTCGATATCCAATACGACCAGTTCGGACAGGGGACAGTCTACGTGGACGGCGTTGCCCTTGACGAGCCATATATCAACGAGGTCATGGACCCGAAATATACCGGTGCCAACGGGACCAAGCTCCCGCTGACGGTCGAGAAGGACTGCGTTTTCGTCATGGGCGACAACCGCAACCACTCCGCCGACAGCCGCTATATCGACATCGGGCAAATTCACCTCGATCAGGTCCTCGGCAAGGTGCTGTTCATTGTGTTCCCGGGCTACAGCGAGGACGGAACGACCCGTGATTTCAGCAGGATCGGAGCGGTATCATGACGGACGATCGGATGAATATTCAATGGTATCCCGGTCACATGACCAAAACGCGCCGCCAGATCGAGGAGGACCTCAGGCTGGTGGATGCGGTGTGTGAGATCGTGGACGCGCGGATTCCTGCGTCGAGCCGCAACCCGGATATCGATGCGATCTGCGGTGATAAGCCGCGCATGGTTATTTTGAACCGCATCGACATGGCCGATGCCCGAATGACCGATATTTGGAGCAATTACCTGCGCGGCAAGGGCTTTGCTGTGGTGCGTACGGACTGCAAAAACCGCCGCGGACTGGACCGCTTTCTGCCCGCCGTGCGGGAGCTGCTGGCCGAAAAGCTGCGGCGCTATGCCGAAAAGGGCTTTGTCAATAAACCCCTCAAGCTCATGGTCGTCGGCATCCCGAACGTCGGCAAGTCCACGTTCATCAACCAGATCGCAGGACGCAAGGGTGCAAAGGCCGAAAATCGTCCCGGCGTGACGCGCGGCAAGCAGTGGGTCACGGTCGATCGCGGCCTTCTGCTGCTCGATACGCCCGGCATCCTCTGGCCGAAGTTCGACGATGAG
This sequence comes from uncultured Eubacteriales bacterium, assembly GCA_902477055.1. Lineage (GTDB taxonomy): Bacteria > Bacillota > Clostridia > Oscillospirales > Oscillospiraceae > JAZOXB01. The sequence continues at coordinate 36,128 of CABSFY010000005.1, read as the reverse complement.
GAGGTCGGCCGGCGGCTGGCCTATACCGGCGCGGTCAAGGACGACGTGATCGACACGGAAACGCTGGCGGCCAACCTGATGCAGATGCTCTGGCGGCGCTATCCCGACGCGCTGCGCGAGCGCTACAAGCTCGACCCCGATGAGGACGACGGCGGCTTCGCGCTTTTGGAGCAGGCAGCGGCTAAGCGCGGCTTCCTGCTCTCCGGCGGCGTGCTGGACACGGAGCGGATGGCGCGAATTCTGTTGGAGGAATTCCGCAGCTGCAAGATCGGCCGCTTTACGTTGGAGGACCCAAATGAGATATGAACTGATCCGCGAGATTTTTAACCAGTGCAGCAACAATCAGATGCGCGATGTTTTCGTCTCCGAGGTGGAAACGAACGACACCGACGCGATCGCCCGCACCTACTGCACGGGTGCGGAATATACTTTGGAAAAGGACGCGCGGGAGGACGGCGTTGTGGTGTATGAGCTGACAGTGGACGGCCTGCGCCAGCGCCTGAGCTTCACGCCGGACGACGAATGATGACGGATCTTTGGAGCTATGAACACGCCTGCCGCGACGAGGGCTTTGCAACCGTTTGCGGCGTGGACGAGGCCGGACGGGGACCGCTGGCAGGTCCGGTGTGCGCGGCGGCAGTGATTTTGCCGCAGGACCTCGTGATCGAGGGCCTGAACGATTCAAAAAAGCTGACGGAAAAGCGGCGCGAGGCGCTGTATGAGATCATCACCCGCGAGGCCATTGCCTATGGCATCGCCTTCGCCGACGAAAGAGAAATCGACGAGATCAATATTTTGCAGGCGACGTTTCTTGCGATGCGCCGCGCGGTGGAGCAGCTTGCCGTCCGACCGGATATCGTGCTGGTGGACGGCAACCGGGAGCCGAATCTCGGCGAATTGCCGGTCAGAACGATCGTCAAGGGCGACAGTCTGAGCGCGAATATTGCCGCTGCTTCAATTCTGGCAAAGGTCACGCGGGACCGCTTCATGCTGGAGCAGGACGCAATCTACCCGCAGTACGGCTTTGCGGTCCACAAGGGCTACGGCACGAAGGCACACTATGCCGCGCTGACGCAGTACGGCCCTTGCCCGATGCACCGGCAGAGCTTTTTGAAAAAATTCTATGGCAAATGAGCTGATCGGCCACTGGGGTGAGCGCCTTGCGGCGGAATATCTGCAAAAGAAGCGCTACCGTATCGTCGGCGCGAACTACCGTTGCCGCATGGGTGAGATCGACCTCATTGCCGAAAAGGGGAAGTACCTCGTCTTTGTCGAAGTCAAGCTGCGGCGCAGCAGCGCCTTTGCCGAGGCGCGGGAGTTTGTGGACCGGCATAAGCAGGAGCGCATCCTCACCGCCGCCAGTCTGTACCTTTCCCAGAACGAAACGGAGAAGCAGCCGCGCTTTGACGTGATCGAAATCTATGCACCGGACGGCATGGCGACCGCCAAGCCGCGCATCACACATTTGGAGGACGCATTTTCTTGAAGCCTCGACTTTTTGACGCGCATTGCGACACCGCCTATGAGCTTTGGTCCAGGGGGGAGCATCTGGCGCGGAATTCCTGTCATATCGATCTGGAAAAGGCGGCGCCGCTGCGGGCTTACGCGCAGGTGTTCGCCTTTTGCAGCTGTGCCGGTGCGCCGGTTGGCAGATGCCCGGAGCGTCTGCTGCACGAGCCGCTGGCCTATCTTCAAAGCGAGGTACGGCAAAATGCGGAGCGCATCGCCTTTGCCGCCTCGCCGGAGGAGGTAACGGCGCTGACGGAGGCAGGAAAGATCGCCGCATTGCTATCCATCGAGGGACCGGAGGTCATCCGCAGCGATCCTGCCGCGCTGGCGGGTCTGCGCGAGGCGGGCTTCATTATGACGACCCTGACGTGGAACGCCGGGAACGCGCTTGCCGGGACGCACGGCTCAAATGACGGGCTGACCACGCAGGGTGCGGATTTTGTGCGCGAGGCGCAGCGGCTCGGCATCGCGATCGATGTGAGTCACCTGTCCGAGGCGGCGTTTTGGGATTTGATGAGGATCACACGAAAGCCAATCCTCGCCAGCCATTCCAACTGCCGCGCACTTTGTGAAAATACCAGAAACCTGACCGACGACCAGCTCCGTGCCATTGCGGACACGGACGGCGCTGTCGGGCTGAATCTTTATGTCCCGTTTTTGGGCGAAACAGCGGACTTTGCAACGCTGCTGCGCCATTTGGAGCATCTGCTTCGCCTGTGCGGCGAGGGCCGCGTGGTGCTGGGCGGTGACCTGGACGGCTGCGACCGGCTGCCGCAGGGCTTCGACGACCTGCGCTCATATGTTGATTTTTCCGACTATCTTCGCGGGCGTGGCTATGATGAGGCGCTTTTGGATCGAATGTTCTTTGGAAATCTATTGGAGCTTTTGAAAAGAGAGGTAATGTAATGGCGCTCTATGCGATCGGCGATCTGCATCTTTCCTTCGGCGGCGACAAGCCGATGGACGTGTTTGGCGGCGTTTGGCGCGGCTACGTGGACAAGCTCCGCGACGGCCTTTCCGTTATTCGCCCGGAGGATACGACGGTGCTGCTCGGCGACCTTTCTTGGGCGCTTGACCTGAACGCCGCGCGGGAGGACTTTGCGTTCATCAGCGCGATCCCCGGACGGAAGATCATCATCAAGGGCAACCATGATTATTGGTGGACGACGGCGACGAAGTTTTACAAATTCTGTGAAGAAAACGGCTTTGAAAACCTATGGATTTTGAATAACAACTGCTATTATTATGAAGATATCGCCCTGTGCGGGACACGCGGCTGGTTCTTTGAGGAGGATGCCGCCGCCGGAAGCCACGCCGATAAAATTTTCAAGCGCGAGCTGATCCGTCTGGAAATCTCGCTCAAGGCGGCAGGAGAGGGTGAAAAGCTCTGCTTCCTGCACTATCCGCCGCGCTACCGCGGCTACGAATGCCCGGAAATTTTGCGTCTGCTGAAGCAGTATCACGTGTCGCACTGCTGCTACGGCCATCTCCACGGCGACAGCCACAAGCTGGCCATCGAAGGCCAATACGACGGCGTGGATTTTCACCTCTGCTCCGCAGATTTTATAAATTTTCGCCCATTTCGCCTGAAATAACGAAAAATGGCTTGTATTTTCGGAAGTTATCTGATAAAATAGTCCGGCTCAATCCATAAATAATGCGCATTTGCGCGACCTATAGGAGGAAAAACCAATGAATGTCAAGAGCGTAGAGAAAGAAACGACCCGCGCGACCGTTGTCGTGGAGATCAGCAAGAGCGAGCTGGAGCCGAGCCTCAACAAGGCCTTCCTCAAGTATCGCAAGAACATCACCATCCCCGGCTTCCGCAAGGGCAAGGCCCCGCGCACGATCGTGGAAGCCGCTTACGGCAAGCACGTTTTCTATGAAGATGCCATCGAGGAGATCTTCCCGGAGCTGTATAAGGAGTACGTTCTCACGCAGGATATGAAGCCCGTCGGCAAGCCCTCGATCACCGATATGCAGATCGGCGAGGACGACGGCGTGACGCTGACCGTCGCGACCGACCTGTATCCCGAGGTCACCCTCGGCCAGTACAAGGGCCTTGAGGTTGAAAAGGCCGAGGCCAACGTCACTTCCGACGAGGTCGATGCCGAGATCGACCGCATGGCGCAGAATGTCGCCCGCATCACCACCGTCGATCGTGCAGCCAAGGACGGCGATGTCGCGATGATCGATTTTGAAGGCTTCAAGGACGGCGTTGCGTTCGAGGGCGGCGCGGGTACGAACTATGAGCTGCGCCTCGGCTCCCATTCCTTCATCCCCGGCTTCGAGGAGCAGGTCGTCGGCATGGCCGCCGGTGACGAGAAGGAAATCAACGTGACCTTCCCGGAGAACTATCACGAAAAGTCCCTGGCCGGTGCGCCCGTGGTCTTTAAGGTCAAGGTGCATGAGGTCAAGGAAACCGTCCTGCCCGAAAAGGATGATGAGTTCGTGAAGGACGTTTCCGAGTTCGATACGATGGACGAGCTGCGCGCCGACATCGAAAAGCGCGTTCTCGAAGAAAAGCAGAACGGCATCGACCGCGCGTTTGAAAACGCCGCCATCGAGAAGGCCGTTGCGAATATGACCGTCGAAATTCCCGACAGTATGGTCGATGAGGAAGTCGAAAATGAGCTGGAGCGCATGGACTATGAGCTGCGTGCGCAGGGTGCGTCCCTTCAGGTCTATGCTCAGATGCTGGGCGGCAACATGGACGCCATCAAAACGAGCCTCCGCCCCAACGCACTGAACACCGTCAAGACCAACGTCATGCTCAACGCGATCGTTGACGCGGAGAACATCGAGGTTTCCGACGAGGAGTGCGAGGAAGAATACAAGAAGCTGGCCGAGTCCTATAAGATGGATGTGGAGAAGGTCAAGGAGCTTGTCAATATCAAGGGCGATCTTCAGATTCGCAAGGCTGCAAAGCTCGTGGCGGATTCTGCGGTTGCCGTCGCTCCCAAGACGGAGGAATAAACTTCCAGCGGAGCGGTTATACTGGAACGGAGCGGCGCATGACGGGCTTTGCGGCCGTCGTCCCGCTCCGCTCATGCCAATGCGAAAGGAGTTTTCACTATGAGTTTGGTTCCCTATGTCGTGGAACAGACCAGCCGCGGCGAACGGTCGTATGATATCTTCTCCCGGCTGCTCAACGACCGGATCATTTTCCTTTCCGAGGAAGTCAATGATACCACGGCCAGCCTGATCGTGGCGCAGATGCTCTATCTCGAGGCGCAGGACCCCGATAAGGACATTCAGTTCTATATCAACAGCCCCGGCGGCAGTGTGACGGCGGGTATGGCGATCTATGACACGATGCAGTATATCAAATGCGACGTTTCGACCATCTGCATCGGCATGGCCGCGTCGATGGGCGCATTCCTGCTGTCCTCCGGCGCAAAGGGCAAGCGCATCGCGCTGCCGAACGCCGAGATTATGATTCATCAGCCCTCCGGCGGCGCACAGGGTCAGGTAACCGACGTGCAGATTCATGCCGAGCGCATCCTTGCGATCAAGAAAAAGCTCAACGAGATTCTCGCCGCGAACACCGGTAAGCCCGTCGAGCAGGTCACGCAGGATACCGAGCGCGACCATTTCCTCACCGCCGAGGAGGCGAAGGAATACGGTCTGATCGACAAGGTGATCTATCAGAGATAAATTAAGGAGCGATTATTTTGGCTGAAAAACTCATCCGCTGTTCCTTCTGCGGCAAGACGCAGGGGCAGGTGGAGCGCATCCTTTCCGGCGCGAACGCCTATATCTGCAACGAGTGCGTGGACCTGTGCAGCTCCATTCTGCACGACGAGGACGTACACACCGAGCAGGAGGCCGAGAAACCGGACCGTCTGCCCACGCCGCGCGAGATCAAGGAATACATGGACGGCTATATTATCGGACAGGACGAGGCGAAGATTGCTCTTTCCGTCGCGGTATATAACCACTATAAGCGGATTTATTTCGGCGAGGAGTCCGATGTCGAGCTGCAAAAGAGCAATATTCTTCTGATCGGCCCGACCGGCTGCGGCAAGACGCTGTTTGCCCAGACGCTCGCCAAGATTTTGAACGTTCCCTTCGCCATCGCCGACGCGACCACGCTGACCGAAGCGGGCTATGTCGGCGAGGACGTGGAGAATATTCTCCTCCGCCTGATTCAGGCGGCAGACTTCGATGTCGAGCTTGCCGAGCGCGGCATCATCTACATCGACGAAATGGACAAAATCGCCCGCAAGAGCGAAAATACCTCCATCACCCGTGACGTTTCCGGCGAGGGCGTGCAGCAGGCGCTGCTCAAGATCGTTGAGGGAACGGTCGCCAATGTCCCGCCGCAGGGCGGGCGCAAGCACCCGCAGCAGGAGTTCATCCAGATCGATACGTCGAACATCCTGTTCATCTGCGGCGGTGCTTTCGACGGATTGGATAAGATTATTGAACGCCGTATCGACCGGTCGAGCCTCGGCTTCGGCTCGGAGCTGAAAAAATCCGGTGAGCGTGATGTCGGCGCCCTGTTTGCGCAGGTGCAGCCGCATGATCTTCTGAAATTCGGCATTATTCCGGAGCTGGTCGGCCGGCTTCCCGTGGTGACGAGCCTCGGCAGCCTGAGCCAGCAGGATCTCGTCCGGATTCTGACGGAGCCGAAGAATGCGCTCTGCCGCCAGTATAAAAAACTGCTGGAGCTGGACCACGTAACGCTGGAGTTTGAGGTTCCGGCGCTCGAGGCGATTGCGCAGAAGGCGATCGACCGCAAGATCGGTGCGCGTGGCCTGCGGGCCGTGCTGGAGAGCGTGATGACGAAGGTCATGTACGAGATCCCGTCCGATCCGAGCATTACAAAGGTTATCATCACAAAGGACTGCGTGGAGCAGGGAACGGAACCGGTGATTCTCCGTTCCAAGGAGCTTCGCCGCAGCTCGGCGGAGTAACACGAGAGGGGGAGCGTGCAATTTGCCACTCCCTCTTTGCGTATTTTTACCATTACCCGACAAGATTGCCGTTTTCCCTGCGAATGTTCGCAGAAAGGAGTGAAACCTATGAATGAACTGATTCTTTCCGAAAAAATGCCTGTGCTGGCCCTGCGCGGTCTGACGGTTTTTCCCGGTGCAACGATGCACTTTGACGTCGGCCGCGAGAAGTCCATCCGGGCGCTGGATAAAGCAATGAGCGGCGACCAGCGAATTTTCCTGGTGACGCAGAAAAATATCAGCGATGACGACCCCGGTGTGGACGGACTGTATTCCGTCGGAACAGTTGCGCAGGTGCGTCAGGTCCTCAAGGTGAGCGGCGACGGCGTGCGTGTCCTCGTCTGTGGCGAATACCGCGCACGGCTCGTTGAAATGAAGCAGACCGCGCCGTATTTGAGCGCACGTGTAGAGTCCGTCCCGGAGATGGAATGCTCGACCCGCACGCCAAAGGTCGAGGCGATGCTTCGCGTTGCCGCGCAGCTTTTTGACGAATTTTTGGAGCTGTCGCAGCGGCCGATGCAGGATGTAATGCTGAAAATCCTTGCGACCCATGACCCCGGCCAGATTGCCGATCTGATTGCACAGGCTGCAACCTTCGGCTATACGGAAAAAATGAAGCTCCTCTCTCAGTTCCATCCGATCAAGCGGCTGGAGCAGACGGTGCATCTGCTATCCGACGAGCTGGAGGTTCTTCGGGTAGAAAGTGAGCTGCATGAGCTGACGCAGCAGAGCATCGACAAGGGTCAGCGCGATTACTACCTCCGCGAGGAGATGAAGGTCATCCGCAGTGAGCTGGGCGAGGGCGACGAGGATGCGGAGGTCGATGAATACCGCGCCAAGCTCGAAAAGGCAAAGCTGCCGGAGGCCGCGCGGGAAAAGGTCGAGAAGGAATTGCAGCGCCTGTCGAAGCAGCCATACGGCTCATCCGAGGCCTCGGTCATCCGGAATTATCTCGACGTGGTCTTTGACCTGCCGTGGAATAAATCGACCAAGGAACGCCTGAACGTGAACGCGGCACGGAAAATCCTCGATGCCGACCACTTCGGCCTGCAAAAGGTCAAGGAGCGCATTTTGGAAACGCTGGCCGTTCGGCAGCTGGAGCCGGAGCAGCCGTGCCAGATTCTCTGCCTCGTCGGCCCTCCGGGCATCGGTAAGACTTCCATCGCCATGAGCGTCGCACGTGCGCTGAACCGTAAGCTGGCGCGTATCTCCCTCGGCGGTATCCACGATGAGGCCGAAATTCGCGGCCACCGCAAGACCTATATCGGCGCGATGCCGGGCCGCATCATCGCCGGCATCACACAGGCCGGAAGCAAAAACCCGCTGCTCCTGCTCGACGAGATCGACAAGCTCGGAAGCGACTATCGCGGCGACCCGTCCGCAGCCCTGCTGGAGGTCCTCGACAGCGAGCAGAACGGCACGTTCCGCGACAATTACCTTGAGATTCCGTTCGATTTGAGCCAGTGTATGTTCATCACGACGGCCAACACGACCGATACCATCCCACGTCCGCTGCTCGACCGTATGGAGCTTATCGAGCTTAGCTCTTATACGGACGAGGAAAAGCTGGTGATCGCCAAGCGCCACCTGCTGCCGAAGCAGATGAAGAAGCACGGCCTGCAAAGGACGCAGCTCAAGCTGACCGACGAGGCCATCCGCGACATCATCCGCTGCTATACCCGCGAATCCGGCGTCCGGAATCTGGAACGGGAGCTTGGCGGGGTCTGCCGTAAGGCGGCGATGCGTATCGTCTCCGGCGAGGCAACCGGCCCTCTCAAGGTCGGCGCGGCGGAGCTGGAGGAGTACCTCGGTCCGCGAAAAATTTTGCCGGACAAGCTGGCCCCGGCAGATACCGTCGGCCTCGTGACCGGTCTTGCGTGGACGGCGGTCGGCGGCGAAACGCTGGAGGTCGAGTGCAACGTCGTGGATGGCACGGGTAAGCTGGAGCTGACGGGCAACCTCGGCGACGTAATGAAGGAATCCGTCCATGCCGCGCTGAGCTACATCCGCAGCCGTGCGGAGCTGCTGCACATCGCGCCGGATTTCTATAAGACAAAGGACATTCACGTCCACTTCCCTGAGGGCGCGATCCCGAAGGACGGCCCCTCAGCGGGCATTACCGTCTGTACGGCGATCGTTTCCGCGCTGACGGGCGCACCGGTGCGCCGGGATATCGCCATGACCGGCGAGATCTCCATCCGTGGCCGCGTCCTGCCCATCGGCGGCCTGAAGGAAAAGACAATGGCGGCCCTGCGTCACGGCGTGAAAACCGTTATTTTCCCGAAGGACAACGAAAAGGACCTTCGCGAGATCGACCAGACCGTTTATCGTGCGCTGAATTTCATCGCGGTCGATCATGTGGATGCGGTCATTGACGCGGCACTCGTCTTTCCTGCGGCGCAGCGGCCGGAGCTGCAAAAACGTAAGGCCGCCCTACCGGCAGCGAAGCCGGTCACGCATGAGCGGGAAAAGGGGCTGCGCCAATGAATCTGCAGAAGGTCGATTTCGTCCGCTCGGCGGCAACGCCGAAGGACTTCCTCGCCGACGGCCTGCCCCAGGTCGCCTTTGCCGGGAAGTCAAACGTCGGCAAATCTTCTGTGCTAAACTGCATTTTGCAGCGGAAGAATTTTGCCCGCGTCGGCCAAAAGCCCGGCAAGACCATCCACATCAACTATTTCAAGGTGGACGGCAAGGCGTACTTTGTCGATCTGCCCGGCTACGGCTACGCGCAGGTCGCCGCGTCGGAGAAGGAGCGTTGGGGCAAGCTCATGGAGCGCTATTTTGCGCAGCCGGAGGCCCTCTCCCTCGGCGTGATGATCGTGGATGCGCGTCATGCGCCAACCGCGCTCGACGTTGTGATGGCGCGGCTCTTTGAGGGAACGGGCCGGCCGTTCGTTGTCGTCGCCAACAAGCTCGACAAGCTCAAAAAAAGCGAGATCGAGCCGAATATGGCGCTCATCCGGCAAACGCTGGAGCTGCCGGACGACATTCCGGTCATTCCGTTCTCCGCCGAGAAGGGAACGGGCCGCGGCGAGCTGCTTTCCGCCATTGTCCGCGCCTGTGAAAAATAACCCAGAAGTCTGTCATTGCGAGGCCCGGAAAGGGCCGTGGCAATCTCGCCGAACGATTGCAAGTTTTTGCCGGGTTTCGGCGAATTCGGAACATCCTGCATGAGATTGCCACGTCGCTTCGCTCCTCGCAATGACACGCTCGATCGGCTGTGCAGCCTGCACAGCCGATTTTTTCTTGCAGCGAAGCGGTATTGTTGCTATAATAGTGGAAGAAACTCTTGAGGAGAGAAATGAAACGGGGCTTGGCGCTATTTCTTGCGCTGCTATTTTTGCTGTCCGTTCCACAGGCGCAGCGTATGAAACGGAAACGGAAGCTGCTCAACCGCGAAAAGGACACCATCGGCCCGTTTTCCCGCTCAACGCAGCGGCAGCGCCTGCCGCTTTTCCTGCTCCACGACGGTATTTTGCTTGCCGCGGCGCGCATCACGTGGCTGATTTGCCGGAAAGTGCGGCACTAAGCCCGATTCTCCCGTTTTTGAGGTTGCGAAACGGCGGAAAAAATGGTACAATAAATTAGTTATTTCGATTTTGAGGTCGTCCATGGAAGAACCAAGATACCACCTGACGGGTGTGATGCGGACGCGCGATGCGCTGCCAGAGGATTTTGACGGTCCGCTCGACGCCATCCTGCTTCTGCTCAGCAAAAACAAAATAGAGATTCAGGATGTCAGCATCACCTCCATTTTGGAGCAGTATCTTGCGTATCTGGACAACATGAAGCGGCTGGATATGGAGGTAGCAAGCGAGTTTATCTCGATGGCCTCCTATCTGATGCTGATCAAAACAAAGATGCTTCTCTCCGCCGCCGAGCGGGAGGAGGCGATGAGCGAGATGGAGCTGCTGATCCGCTCGCTGGAGGAACGGCAGCGTGCCGATGCCTACGCGCAGATTCGGACGGCGGTCGAGTTCCTTGAGCCGCGCAACGAGATTGGCTGTAACCTCTTTACGAAGCAGCCGGAGCCGTTTCAACGCGACAAGACCTATCGCTATCGCCATGAGCCGGAGGATCTTTTGCGGGCCTTTGCGCTTCTGGCCGACCGGAACGAGCGGAAAATGCCGCCGCCGGTTTCCAACTTTAACGGCATCGTCGGCGCAGAGCCGTACCCCGTGACAAAAAAGGCGGCGCAGGTGCTCAAGCGGCTGCTCATGCGCGGCATTGCAAAGTTCCGCAGCCTCTTCCAGGGCAGCCGGTCGCGCAGCGAGATCGTCGCGACCTTCCTCGCAGTGCTGGAGCTTTGCCGCACCAGCTCGATTACCCTGGAGGACGACGACGGCGACGACGATATCACCGTCCGCTTCTGTAAGATGCCGGACGAGAAAACGGAGAACGCAGATGGAACAAGCGGAGCTTGAACGAATTATTGAGGCAATCCTGTTCGCGGCGGGGGAGCCGGTGGAAACGCAGCGGCTGGCGATGGCGGCGGAGTGTGATGCCGATGAGATCGACCGGGCGGCGCAGAGCCTGATGGACCGGCTGTCCTTTGAGCGGCGCGGCATCCGCATGGTGCATCTCGGCGCGGCCTACCAGCTTTGTTCCTCCGGCGAGATGTCCGGCTATATTACCAAGGCGCTTGAAACGCGCAAGCCGCCGAAGCTCTCGTCCTCGCAATTAGAAACGCTGACCATTATTGCCTATTATCAGCCCGCGACGCGGGCGTATATCGAGCAAATTCGCGGCGTTGACAGCTCCTACAGTGTCAGCGCGCTGCTGAACAAGCATCTGATCGAGGAATGCGGCAAGCTGAACGTCCCCGGACGGCCAACGTTGTTCCGTACGACACCGGACTTCTTGCGCACCTTCGGTCTGCAATCGCTTGACGAGCTGCCGGAGATCGAAAAAATGCAGTTCGGCAAAAAGGAGATTCCCGAAACTCAACAGGAGGTAGAGCAGCATGAGCAAAATTCCTGAAGTCATCCAAGCCACCATGTCCAAAATTCGCGAAATGGTGGATGCCAACACCGTGGTCGGCTCGCCGATGACGGTTGCTGAGGGCGTAACGCTGGTTCCGATTTCCAAAATCACGCTGGGCATGGCCTCCGGCGGTGCCGACCTCGCCGCAAAACAGCCGAAGCCGGAGGGCAGCTTCTCCGGCGGCGCGGGCTGCGGCGTGAAGGTCATTCCGGTCGCCGTTGTGATCATTCAGGGCGACCGTGTGCGCGTGCTTCCGATCGATGAACCGGCGAAAACCGCGTCCGAGCGGGCGATAGAGCAGCTTCCGGGCCTCGTGGACAAGCTCGTCGAGCTGGTGAGCGCGGCATCGGGGACCGTTTCCTGAAATTAACAATCATAATTTTTCGCAAAACCGGAAACAATACCCCCGGTGATGCGTATGTGGAAAAAATTATGCGCTGCGGCAGTTGCGTTTGCCATTGCCGTTGGTATTGCGTTGCCCTGCGCCGCTGCACCGGACTGCGCGGCAGGCTGTGCGATTCTGATGGATGCCGATACCGGCGCGGTGCTATATGAAAAGCAGGCGGACCGGCGTTCCTTGATCGCCAGCACGACGAAGATCATGACGGCAATCGTCGTTCTGGAGCATTGCGACCCGGACGACGAGTTTGTCATCCCGCCGGAGGCAGCGAACATCGAAGGCTCGTCTGTCTATCTTCAGGCCGGTGAGGTCCTGAAGATCCGTGACCTGCTCTACGGCATGATGCTCCATTCCGGCAACGACGCGGCAGTCGCGCTTGCGCTGGCGTGCAGCGGCTCGGTGGAGGAGTTCGTCGTTTTGATGAACCTCAAGGCGCAATCGCTCGGTATGGCGAATTCGTCGTTTGAAAACCCAAACGGGCTGGACGGCGAACGCCACTATTCCACGGCCCGTGACCTTGCGGTGCTGGCGGCTTACGCGCTGGAGAATCCAGAGTTCCGGAAAATCGTTTCGACGAAGCGCATCCAATGTGGGTCGCGCGTTTTTGTGAATCATAACAAGCTGCTCTGGTCGGTCGAGGGCGCGATCGGTGTCAAGACCGGCTTTACCAAGGCGGCGGGGCGCATCCTCGTCAGCGCGGCAGAGCGCAACGGCCGGCGGCTCGTCGCCGTGACCATCAACGACGGCAATGACTGGCAGGACCATGCGTGCCTTTACGACTACGGCTTTGCGTTGTATCAGGAGCGGACGCTCATCGAGCTGCGTGCGCCGGTTACGGAAATTCCGCTGATGGACGGCTCACGGGTCATGCTGCTGGCGGGCGACAGCGTTACGCGCTACGCGTCCAAAAACGAGCAGGTCACCATCCGGCTGCTGTACCCGCGGCAGGCCTTTTCCGCCGGAATTCCCGGCACCTTTGCGGGCAGCGCGGCGGTCTACCTCGGCGAACGCCGAATTGCCACCATCCGCCTGCTTTGGGGAAAAACGGAGGAATTTTATGCGGCAACGACTTCAAAAAATCCTATCCGAGCGTGGGGTCGCCTCGCGCCGGGCTGCGGAACGGCTGATTGCTGACGGCGCGGTGTCGGTCAACGGAACGGTTGCCGCGCTCGGCCAGTCTGCCGACCCGGAGGCAGACCGGATCACTGTGTCAGGCCGTCCACTGCCGGAGAAGACTTCGACCGTTTATCTGATGCTGCATAAGCCGCGCGGCTATGTTACGACGCTTTCCGACGAGCTTGGCCGTCCAAACGTAGCCGAATTGGTGCGGGACTGCGGCTGCCGTGTGTATCCCGTCGGGCGGCTGGACTATGCGTCGGAAGGCCTGCTGCTGCTGACGAATGACGGCGCGTTTGCCAACCGTCTGATGCACCCGCGCGGCGAGGTCGCGAAGGTCTATGAAGTTACCGTGTCCGGCGACCTCACCGATGCCGCCGCCCGGCTGGCAAGGCCAATCGTGCTGGACGGCTATCAAATCCGCACGCCGCTGGTGCGTTTATTGCGGCAGTCTGCGGAAAAAGCGACGTTTGAAATTACAATATTTGAGGGCCGCAACCGCCAGATTCGACGGATGTGCGAGGCGGCCGGTCTGCGGGTTCGCCGTCTTTGCCGGACGCGGGAGGGAAGCCTGTCCCTCGGAACGCTCCCGGCCGGCAAATGGCGCTATCTTACCGCGCAGGAGCTGGAGCAGATCAAAAAGGAGGAAGTCAAATGACCGACATTCTTTCCACGATACATAAGAAAATGGGCTCGTTCTCCAAGGGGCAGAAGCGCATTGCCCAATACATACTGGACGATTATGATAAGGCGGCCTTTCAGACGGCCAGCGTCCTCGGTAAGACCGTACAGGTTTCCGAATCGACCGTAGTCCGCTTTGCCTCGCTGCTCGGCTACGACGGCTATCCGGAGATGCAGCGCGCATTACAGGAGATGGTCCTCAACCGCCTGACCTCCGTGCAGCGCATCGAGGTCAGCGCCGAGCGCATCGCGCAGGAGGAGGATATTCTCTCCGCCGTTCTGCACGGCGATGCCGAGCGGATTCGTACGACGGTCGAGGACATTGACCGCGAGGCGTTCAACGGCGCTGTTGAGGCGCTGCTCGGCGCACGGCGGATTTATATCCTCGGCGTTCGTTCCTCGGCGGCGCTGGCAACGTTTTTGAGCTATTACTTTAATTTCATTTTTGACGATGTTCGCCTGGTAAGCTGTGCCTCGGACAGCCAGATGTTTGAGCAGCTCGTGCGCATTTCGCCGCAGGACGCACTTGTCGGCATCAGCTTTCCGCGCTATTCCACCGCTGCGATCCGTGCGATGGAATTTTCGCACAATGCCGGAGCGCATACCATCGCCCTGACCGACTGCCCCGGTTCACCGGTCGCGAAATTTGCCGAATATCTCCTCTGCGCCAAAAGCGACATGGTTTCGCTGGCCGATTCCATGGTCGCGCCGATGAGCGTAATCAATGCTCTGATCGTTTCCGTCGCGTCGAAGCGCCGGAAGGAAACCGCACAGATCTTCGATCGCTTAGAGGACGTTTGGGATACCTATCATGTCTATGAAAAAGTCGGCGAATGATGTTGTCGTGATCGGCGGCGGCGCGGCCGGGATGTTTGCCGCGATCACGGCGGCGCAGAACGGCAAAAGCGTCCTTCTGCTGGAAAAGAACGACCGCCTCGGCAAAAAGCTGGCAATCACCGGCAAGGGGCGCTGCAATTTGACCAACAATTCCGGCGTGGACGTGGTGCTGAAGAACATTCCGCGCAACGGTCGCTTCCTGTATAGTGCGCTGCACGGCTTTTCACCGGAGGACGCGATGCGCTTCTTTGAAGAAAACGGCTGCCCGCTCAAAACGGAGCGCGGCAACCGGGTGTTCCCGATCAGCGACCGTGCAGCGGATGTGATCGCGGCGCTCGAACGGACGATGCAGCGCCTCGGCGTGCAGCGCCGCCGGGAAACCGTAACGGAGCTGTTGATGCAAGACGGTGCGATCGCTGCCGTCAAGACGGAAGCCGGCCTGATTTCCGCGCGGTCCGTGATCCTCTGCACCGGCGGCCTGTCCTATCCCGCCACCGGTTCGACCGGCGACGGCTATCGGATGGCGCAGCGCCTCGGCCACACGATTCAGCCGACCTCCGGCTCGCTGGTGCCGCTGGAGAGCGACGACTCTGTCTGTGCGGCGATGCAGGGGCTTTCCCTGCGCAACACGGCGCTGAAGCTGCTGGACGGCAAGGGAAAGACCGTGTTTCAGGATTTCGGCGAGCTGCTGTTCACACATTTCGGCGTTTCCGGCCCGATGGTCCTTTCGGCCTCGGCGCATTGCAGGGAGGGGGAGCACTACACGCTCAGCCTCGACCTCAAGCCCGCACTCGACACGGAAAAGCTCGACGCACGCTTTCTGCGCGATTTGACGGCGTACGCCAACCGCAGCATGGAAAATGCACTCAGCGACCTCTATCCGCATTCGATGATTCCCGTGCTGCTGTCGCGCTGCGGCATAGACCCGGCGATGAAGGCCAATTCTCTGACCCGGACGCAGCGGCGGGAGCTGATCGCGCAAACGAAGGCGTTTTTGATTCCGATCACCGGTCCGCGCCCCGTCAGCGAGGCCATTATCACGCGCGGCGGCGTTTCCGTCCGGGAGGTCGAGCCGAAAACGATGGAGTCCAAGCTCGTGAAGGGCCTGTATTTCGCGGGTGAAATTCTTGACTGCGACGCCTATACCGGCGGGTTTAATTTACAGATCGCGTGGGCGACGGCCTTTGCCGCCGGGAACGCGGCGGGAAGAAGCGAGAGTACTTAATTATGGAAAAACAATTTTACAGCGTCGCCATCGACGGCCCCGCCGGTGCGGGAAAAAGCACGATCGCACGCCGCGCTGCGGAGCGAATGCGGTTTGTTTACGTCGATACCGGCGCGATTTATCGAACGATCGGTTACGCGGCGTTTTCAAACGGTATTACGCAGGAGAACACAGCGGGCATTGCGGCGATGCTGCCGTCCCTGCGTGTCGCTCTGCGCTGGGAAAACGGCTTACAGCATATGGACCTGAACGACGTGGATGTGACTGCGCACATTCGCCGGCCGGAGATTTCCACGTACGCATCGGTCTGCGCCGCCATTCCGGAGGTGCGGGCGTTCCTGCTGGACACGCAGCGCGAAATTGCAAAGACGCACAGCGTTGTCATGGACGGCCGCGACATCGGCACGGTCGTTCTGCCGCAAGCCGACGTGAAGATTTTTTTGACCGCCTCTGCGGAGATCCGGGCGAAGCGCCGGTACTTGGAATTGCAGGAAAAGGGCGCGCCGGATACCTATGAAGCCGTCCTCGCCGACATGATGGAACGCGACCGCCGTGATACCGGCCGCACCATTGCGCCGCTGAAGCAGGCGCCGGACGCAATTCTGATCGATACCACAGCCCTGAATCTTGAAGAAAGCATCGATGCGGTGGTCCGCACGATTTTAGAGAAGATAACGCCATGAAAATGATGCCACATTGGGAATACCGTGCCTTTCGCGCTGTTTTGAATGTTTTTTTGCATATTGCGCACCCCGTCGTCCGCATTCGCGGCAGAGAAAATCTGCCGGAGGGCGCGGCGATGCTCTGCTGCAACCACAGCTCCTTTTCCGACCCGATCTGGGTCATCGTCGGCGGCAATTTTGACGAGCTGCCACGCACGATGGCAAAAAAAGAGTTGTCGAAAAACATACCGCTCTGGTACCTCTACCGTCGGCTCGGCGCGTTTTCCGTTGATCGCGGCAATCGCGACATTGGCGCACTCCAGACAGCGATGCACACGCTGCGGGACGGGAAAAAGGTCCTGATTTTCCCCGAAGGGACGCGGATGCGCCCCGGCAAGGACGTGCAGCCCCACAGCGGTGCGGTCATGCTTGCCGCGCGCCAGAATGTTCCCGTCGTGCCGATCTATCTGACGGCGAAAAAGCGCTTCTTGGGGCCGATCGATCTGGTGTTCGGTGAGCCGATTACGTATGAATTTGCCGGCCGCCGCGCAACGCAGGAGGAGCTGGACAAGGCCACGCAGGAGCTGATGACGACCATCTACTCTCTGGGAGAAAAACAATGCGGGTGATCGTGGCAAAAAGCGCCGGGTTCTGCTATGGCGTGAACCGCGCGGTCGGTTTGGTCGAGCAGGCAATCGCCGAGGGAAAGCAGGTCGTGACCCTTGGACCGATCGCGCATAACCGCCATCTGGTGCAGTCGTTTGCCGAACGCGGCGTGAAAACCGTTGCCTCGCTCGACGAGATTCCCGACGGCGCGACAGTTATCATTCGGTCGCACGGCGTTCCCCGCGCGACGTATGCGGCGCTGGCGCAGCGCAATGTTACGGTGATCGATGCGACCTGTCCTTCCGTCAAGAGAATTCACACGCTGGTCGCCGCCGCCGAGGAGCAGGGGAGACAGCCAATCATCATCGGCACTCCGACACACCCCGAAGTGGTCGCAATCGCGGGCTGGTGCAGCCACCCTCTGGTCTTTCCGAATGCGGAGGAATTAGGCCGTTGGCTCGGACAGTCCGCTGCTCACGCACAAATGCCCGTGACTGTCGTATCCCAAACGACGAGTACGCAATTTTTATGGGAAACTTGCAAGAATTTAATAAAAAAAGTGTGTACAAATCGAGAAATCTTTGATACAATATGCAGAGCAACCGAGAATCGCCAGACCGAAGCCGCTGCGTTGGCTTCGGCGTGCGACGCAATGCTGGTCGTCGGCGACGCGGCCAGCTCCAACACCGCCCGCCTTGCGTATATTTGCCGGGAGCATTGCCCGAACGTTGCGCTGGTGGATTCCGCCGAGGATGTGGACAAGTCCTCGTTCGGCGGTGCTGCTAAGATCGGCATCACTGCGGGTGCCTCTACGCCCGCGTGGATTATAAAGGAGGTCAAAAAGACTATGAGCGAAATTACTACTACTATTGATGGAGCTGAGGAGAGCTTTGAGGAAATGCTCGAAAATTCCATCAAGACTTTGAATACAGGAGATAAGGTTCTTGGCACCGTTACCGCAATCGGATCCACCGAGATTCAGGTTGACCTTGGCACAAAGCACGCCGGATACATCCCGTATGACGAAGTCAGCGCAGACCCCGGCGTTAAGCCGGAGGACATTCTCCATGTCGGCGACGAGATTGAGGTTTTCGTCGTTCGCGTCAACGATCAGGAAGGCACCGTTCAGCTCAGCCGCAAGAAGCTCGAGGGCATGAAGGTTTGGGATGACGTTGAGGCCGCTTGTGAGAACAAGACCGTGGTCGAGGGCGTTATCACCGAGGAAAACAAGGGCGGCGTCGTTGCCAATGTCAAGGGCGTTCGCGTGTTCATCCCTGCTTCTCAGACCGGTATCGCCAAGGGCGGCGACCTCGGCGAGCTGAAGGGCCAGACCGTCAAGATGAAGATCACTGAGTTCAACCGTGCGCGCCGCCGCGTTGTCGGCTCTATCCGTGCGGTCAACAGCGAGGCCCGCAAGGCTGCTGTCGAGAAGATCTGGAGCGAAATCGAGGTCGGCAAGAAGTACCACGGCACCGTGAAGTCCCTCACCAGCTACGGCGCGTTCGTCGATATCGGCGGCGTGGACGGCATGGTCCATATCTCCGAGCTGTCCTGGGGCCGCATCAAGACCCCCGACGAGGTCGTCAAGGTCGGCGATCCCATCGACGTCTATGTCATCAAGTTTGACCCGGAAAAGAAGAAGATCTCTCTGGGCTACAAGACTGCCGAGATGAACCCGTGGAACCAGTTCTGCGCGAAGTACTCCGTCGGCGACACCGCGCTGGTCAAGATCGTGAAGATCGTTGACTTCGGTGCCTTTGCCGAGATTCTCCCCGGCGTTGACGGTCTGATTCACATTTCTCAGGTCGCGGACCATCGCGTTGAGAAGGTTTCCGATGCGCTGACCGAGGGTCAGGAAGTCGAAGCCAAGATCATCGACGTCGATACCGAGCGCAAGCGCATCTCCCTGTCCATCCGCGCCCTGCTGGAGCCGTCCGCTCCCGCCGACGAGGACGAGGAAGCCTAAGTTAAACCACCAAAGCCCGCCGCTGCAATCGCAGTAGGCGGGCTTTCTGCTTTTTCCGCAGACGGAAAAAAGCACCGCCCCCTGAAGATTGCAGGAGGCGGTGTTATTTCATTCTAACGAATGCGCGGTCATGCGTCCTCGTTTTCGGCCTCCGTGGCCGGTGCGGCAGGTTCAGTGGGTAGCTCAGCGTCTATGTCCAGTTCCGTGGGAGCTTCAACGTCTGTAACACTTGCTGCACTGATCTCGGCGGTCGTTGCTTCGATGACCGAGTAGACCGCACTGCCGTCAGCCGCCGTCAAGTCAGGCTCCAGCAGATAGATGCGATAGCATGGGATATATTTTCCACTCTCGACCTTAGAGCTGTAGAACACCTCGGTCACGTATTCCGTCGGCGGGTTGTCGGGGTAGGTTTCCGCGAGGAACGCTGACAATTGCGCACCTGATATTGCGGCCGTTTCGCCCTCGACGATGGTCGGCTCCATTTCGTTGATGCGAACGCTCATCAGCCCGCTGTAATACACTGCCACATCGACTGAGCGGAAGCTCAGATTCATAAGCTGCTCCACAGGGTCGTCGCTGTGCGCGGCGAACGTGTAGTACCGGCAGTACGGTTGGCCGTCGAGGCCCAGCTCGACCTTCTCGCGGACCTCCGGCTCGGAGATGCCCTTCCACTCCATGGCGGCACGAACAAGTGGCTGCGATGCGATCGCTTCCGAGGTTAGTTCACCTGTGTATGGCGCGTTCAGCGTAACATTCACGCGCCACGGATTGACGGCGGCATCCAGCTCGTCGTTTTCCAGCCAAACAACGTAGTCTGCGACGTCCTCTCGGAGTTCAAAATTGTAGTCGGTGGGAGAGGTGTTGTAATAATACGCCAAAAAATCCTGCCCCAATGCAATCTGATGCGCAATCATCTCCGGCGTGACCTCGAACAACAGACCGGAAAAATCAGTGGGATACGCGTCGTTCAGCGTAGGGTAAGCCGCCAGCGCTTCTGTTGTTTCCTGCTCTGTTAAAATGTCTAACTGTGTATTATCGAGCGTTATCAATTTGCCCTCGCTACCAAATGCGTTGTATTTTGGAATCAGCTTGAGTTCCGGCGCTTCTGTTGTGGCCGGCAGCTCAGAAACGCTCTGCTCCGTTACTTCCGTTTTTCGTGCTGGTATTTCTGTAACCGGTTGTACCTGCGTACAAGCGCATAACAGCAGGAGCAGTGTGCTAAGCAGGATGCAAGTCAATCTCGTTTTCATGGTAGATTCTCCTTTCTACTATGTTATGACAATCACTCTGTCGGACAGATCATACACCCAGAATGTGCCAGATTATAGCTGCGAATCACGTTGATTGGAACAGTATATACGTTAGGCAGATACTTCTTTTTCACCCCCCTCTGCTTATATAGACGCGCAAAAACGGAAAAATGCTACAAAAAATCATAAATTTTTTCAAATAAAGTTTTGGTTGACAAACCGTGACGGCTTGCTTATTATGAAATGGAAGGGGGTGTTCTTTTTTGCTGGTTTGCTATTTGGCAATGATCGACCGTGAGGAGGATGCACAGCGTTTTTCCGACCTCTATTTTTCCTATCAAAAGCAGATGTTGCAGGTGGCGCTCGGCGTTTTACGGAATCAGGAGGATGCGGAGGATGCTGTACAGACTGCGCTGCTGTGCCTTGCACAGCATATCCGTGATTTGCCGACGGAGGGAAAACCGCTGCGGGCTTATGTTCTGGTTGCAGCAAGAAACGCCGCACTTTCCATGCTGCGCTCGAAGAAAAAAGAGGGAACGCAGATCAGCCTTGAGGGCCTTCCGCTTGCGGCGGCTGAGGACGACCTGTTTCAAAAAGTCGTCCGCTCACAGGACTACACGCTGCTGCTGCGCTCCATCCGGCAGCTCGATCCGCGATATCGTGATGTTTTGATGCTCCTCTATGTGCAGGGGCTGAGCATCCGGGAAGCCGCAGCGGTGCTGCACCGCCGCCCCAAAACGGTACGGCAGCAGGCAAACCGGGCAAAACGTTTGCTTCTAAAAATCTGTCAGAAGGAGGGACTGTGCCTTGACGAAGCAGAGCGCAATGACGCCGTTTGAGCGGGCGCTGCTTGACGCGACGCTGGAAGAATTTGCCGATATTCCGGCGCGGGAGGCGGATATCCCGTTGACCTTCTCTGACCGCTATCGCCGCCGGACGGAAAAGCTGATGCGAAAGACGAACTCCGGTACTTGGCGCTATGTCAACACCGGCTGGAAACGGGCCATTCTGGTCGCGGCTCTTGTCGCGCTGCTGACCTTGACGGCGATGGCATTTCCGGCAGTGCGGCGCGCTGTGGCGAATCTCTTTGTCGATGATGTCGGAACGCATTACGAATTTACCATCGATCCGGAGGAGGCGGCTGCTGCTCCGCGTCAAATTGAAACAGCTTACGCGCCGACCTATATCCCGGAGGAGTATGCGCTGGATTCTGAGTTAATCAGCGCTGTTGATATGAGTTATGTCTGGTATTCTTCCGGTGATACGGATTATATTGCATTTAGTCAAGCTGTGCTTAATACAAGACTGCAAAGCGCCGGTGGTATCAATTCAGAAGGCGCAGTGATGCAGCCGTATTCCATTGATGGCTTTGAGGTATGCCGCATTGAGATGGAAAGCTCTCTGTTCTATGTCTGGACGAAGGACGGGTATTACTTTGAATTACAGAAGTCCGGCCCGGTCCACTCTGACGAGGAGCTGACAAAAATCTTCCGCAGCATCCAAGTCAGCCCCATTGATATCCCCTCACTGGATGAAACGATAAACAATGTCCCGCCCGGAAGGTTGTTCCTTTCGGGCGGGACGTATGTTTGGATTTTGTTATTTCAGGCGCATTTCTACCAGCGCTTCGGCGAGCTGGTCGGGGCAGGAGGTTTGCTTCATGCCGCAGCGGATGCCCTTCAGGCGGGAAATGACCTCGTCCACCGGCATTCCTTCGACGAGCTTGGCCACGCCCTGCGTGTTGCCGTTGCAGCCGCCGATGAAGCGGACGCTCTTTACAATGCCGTCCTCCACGTCAAGCAGAATCTTGCTGGCGCAGACGCCGCGGGTTCGATATTCATATTGCATAGAAATTTGCTCCTTTTTTCTTGGAAGTATAGAAGCTCCCTTTGTTTCCCTCAGTATACCAAATTATTTGTCGCCTTGCAAGGGTAAAAAATGTATTCCCGGAAACACTAAACGGGAAAACGATTGCAAAGGAGCGCGGCTATGGGCGAGGATAAGAGCATGACGCAGGAGCGCATCGAGGATTTTGGCGCGGGCCTGACGAAAACGGAGCAGGGGAGCATCTACACGCTGACCATCATCGGGCAGATCGAGGGGCATCAGGTCGCGCCGGAAACGGTGAAAACAACAAAATATGAGCACGTGCTGCCGCTGCTGGCAGCCATTGAGGAATCGGAGGAGATCGACGGGCTGCTTCTGCTGCTCAACACGGTCGGCGGGGACATCGAGGCGGGGCTTGCAATCTCCGAGTTAATCGCAGGAATGAAAAAACCGTCGGTTTCGCTTGTCCTCGGCGGCGGGCATTCGATTGGCATCCCTCTGGCGGTGTCGGCGAAGAAAAGCATGATTGCCCCGACGGCCAGCATGATGATCCACCCGGTGCGCATGAGCGGCGTAGTCGTCGGTGCGCCGGCTACGTATCATTATTTCCAGCGCATTCAAGAGCAGATTGCAGATTTTGTTACGCGGAATTCCAAAATCAAAAAAGCAACGTTCGAGCGCTATATGATGGCGACGGGTGAGATTGCAACGGACGTCGGAACGATCGTTTACGGCAAGGAGGCGGTCAAAAGCGGCCTGATCGACCGGCTGGGCGGTCTGCACGACGCGCTTTCCGAGCTGCACCGGATGATCGGAAAATCGAAGCGCGTCGAGAAATAAATATGGTAATTTACAGCTTTCTGTGTTATAATGTTAGCCAAGGTCTGCATTTTCGTAACATAGACAGAGGAGCTTGCATCTTGAAACTTTGGGAAGCTGTTTTATATGCGCTGTTCGGCGGCTTTACGGAGCTGCTGCCGATTTCATTTGCCGGTCACGCGGCAATTCTGCAAAGCGCATTTGGCCTGACCTCTCTTGCAGAGAGCGACGGGTATTATATTCATGCCGCGATTTCCGCCGGTGTCGTTCTGGCGATTTTTCTTGCCTTCCGGCCGGAGGCCCGCGCGATGCGAACGGAATGGCTGACGATGACCGGCCTGCGGCGGCTGCGGCGCGGAGAACGGCCCGACTATGCCCTCCGGCGCAGTATGGTGCTGGGTGTGGTTGCCCTGCTGCCGATGCTGGTGTCGCTGATTTTCCTGTCCTCGGCGGAGGAAATCAGCCATCTGGTGCTGGTCGCGGCGTTTTTCCTCGTCAACGGCGGGCTGATCTTCCTGTGCTGCCGCGGTGCAGTGGGGCAGAAGGATGAAAAATACGCCCTGATCTCCGACGGCTTTTTGATTGGCCTGATGCGCGCGCTGGCGATTTTCCCGGGATTGTCCTCCTTCGGCGCGTCGGTCTGCATCGGTCGGGTGCGCGGCTTTTCGCCGCGGTATAATCTCCGGTTCAGCTATCTGTTGACGCTGGCGTTTCATCTTGTGTTATTCTTTTACCGGCTCGTCCGCGCGATCTGCTTCGGCAGCTTCTTCTGGATGACGATCCCGACGTGTCTGCTGACGGTCGTCTGCACAACTGTGACCGGCTATCTTGCCATTCAGTATTTCCGCTATCTGCTGGAGCGGTACAAGCTCAATGTGTTTGCTTATTACTGCTGGGGTGCGGCGGCAATTTTGCTGTTCATCTCACTGATTAACTCATAAGGGGGGATGCGATATGGCATCCAAACAGAATAAAAAGCCCGCGACCCGCGCCAAGCAGCACGCCTCGGCGCAGGCAAAGCAGGCGCAGAACCGCCGTGAGCTTGGCGGCGTGCTGTGCATCATCATGGCGATCTTCTGCCTGATCTGCTGCTTTGACACCGATGCTTTTTTAATTGCTCCGACAGCGAAGCTGATCGGCGGTCTGCTGGGACAGGTTGGCCGCTATCTGCTGCCCGCCGTGCTGATGGTTGTCGGCGTGACGCTGCTGCGCGGGAAGAAAAAGCCGGTCCGTCTGCGCATTTTCTGCCAGGTCACGCTGCTTATCACGCTTTCTGCGCTGGTACATATCTTCTGCGCGGCCTTCAGCGAGGATTACGGCTTGAGCATCAAAGCACTCTATGAGGGGGGCAAAGCCTGGGAGACCGGAGGCGTGATTCCCGGCCTGCTGGGCGGTCTGCTCTCCGCCGCGCTGACGAAGATCGGCGGCATTATCGTCCTGTTCCTGCTGATTGTCCTGCAATTTATGGGCTGCATGGGCATTACCATCAACAGCCTCATCAGCGCGATCAAAAATCGTCCGCGTCTGGACCCGGAGCCGGAGGAAGAACCGGAGGAGGACCCCGCCGAACGGCTGGTGAGCCGCGTGACGGCCATGCAGCAGGAGCGCCGCGAACGCAAAAAGGCGACGGCGGCAGATATTGATATTCCGGTTGACGACCCGCCGCAGCTCACCGAGGGCAAGAAGAAGTGTGGGGCCAAGAAGGCGGAGCCGGAGGAGGCTGCACCGCCTGCACCGGTCAGTGACGAAAAGCTGCGCCGTATCGACGCGCAGGAGAAGCAGGTCACGATCGACGAGATCGAGCTGCATGACCCCATCGAGGATGAAAAACCGACAGCGCCCGCTCCCGAACCCGTGCAGGAGCAGCCCGCGCAGGAGGAGCCGCGCATCATAATGCCCTCCGGTATGCCGGAGCTCAAGCGCGAGGAGAGCGTCGAAAAGCTAAAAAAGGGCGAGGCCGAGGCTTCCGCCGTCGAGGTCGCTGATGAGATCGCGAAGAACGCCGAGTCCCCGGTACAGCAATATACCTTCCCGCCGATGTCGCTTTTGACGCAGCGCCGCCAGAGTACGGCGGATGCAACGGCAGAGATGCAGGAAAATTCCAGACGTCTGTCTGACACGCTGACGAGCTTCGGTGTGGATGCCCATATCGTCAACGTCATCCGCGGTCCGTCCATCACGCGCTATGAGTTGGAGCTGGACCCCGGCGTGAAGCTCTCTAAAATTACAAATCTTTCCGATGATATCGCCCTTGCGCTGGGCGCATCCGGCGTGCGCGTTTCGGCCATCCCGGACATGATCTCCGTCGTCGGCATTGAAGTCCCGAACAAGATCGTCAACGTCGTTTCGGCCCGCGAGGTTATCGATTCGCCCGCGTTCCGAAACAGCCGCTCGAAGATCTCCTTCGCCGTCGGCAAGGACATCAGCGGCAACTGCATCGTCGGCGATATTTCCAAGCTGCCGCATATGCTGATTGCCGGTACGACCGGCTCCGGTAAGTCCGTTTGCATGAACACGCTGATCGTGTCACTGCTGTATAAGGCCAAGCCCGACGAGGTCAAGCTCATCATGGTGGACCCGAAGATGGTCGAGCTGGGCGTTTATAACGGCATCCCGCATCTGCTCATTCCCGTCGTGACTGATCCGAAGAAGGCGGCAGGTGCGCTGCAATGGACGGTGACGGAGATGATGCGCCGCTACCGGCTGATGTCCGAGGAGGGCGTGCGCGATATTGAGTCGTATAACAAGGCCATTCGCAGTGACCCGGAGCAAAAACCGATGGAGCAGATCGTTGTCGTAATCGACGAGCTGGCCGATTTGATGCTCGTCGCGGCAAAAGAAGTGGAAGAATCCATCTGCCGCATTGCGCAGATGGGCCGTGCTTCCGGTATCCATCTGGTCATTGCGACCCAGCGTCCGTCTGCGGACGTTATTACCGGTCTGATGAAGGCGAATATCCCGTCACGTATCGCGTTTGCGGTGTCGTCCTCGATGGAATCGCGCATTATTCTTGACACGCAGGGCGCGGAAAAGCTCGTCGGCAAGGGCGATATGCTCTTTGCACCGCTCGGGCAGGGCAAGCCCAAGCGTGTGCAGGGCTGCCTTATCACCGACGAGGAGGTCCAGCAGGTTGTTGCGGCAATCAAATCGCAGTGCGCCAGCGATTACTCGACCGAGGTCATGGAACAGATTGAAAAGCGCGTCGAGCAGGGCGGCAAGGGCGGCGAAGGCACCAAGTCCACTGCACAGGACGCTTCTGACGGTGACGAGCTGCTGCCGCAGGCCGTCGAGGTCATCCTTGAAACCGGTCAGGCCTCCGTTTCCATGCTCCAGCGCCGCCTGAAGCTCGGCTATGCCCGCGCTGCGCGCATTGTGGACGAGATGGAGGAACGCGGCATCGTCGGCCCCTTCGAGGGCGCGAAGCCCCGCCAGCTCCTGATTACAAAGGAGCAGTGGGAACAGATGCAAAACGGCACCTATGTTCCCGATCACCCCGCTGTTGAGGAAGAAATTCCTTAACAAATATAATTTGCGTTGCATCCCGCTAACGGGAGCGACAGCAGGAGGAATTCAAATTGAAAAAGCAACATTCCCGTATCCTTTATCTGACACAGCTCGGCGTTTTGACGGCAGTGCTTCTGCTGTTGGAGGTCACCGGCCTCGGCATGATCAAAACGTTCGGTCTGGAAATGACCATCTTGCAGGTGCCGGTCATCGTCGGCGCGATTTTGCTCGGCCCAAGCGGCGGCGCGATCCTCGGCCTGGTATTTGGCCTCATCAGCTTTGCCGAATGCTTCGGGAAGAGCCAGTTCGGTGTGACGCTGTTGGCGATCCAGCCGTTTTTCACCTTCCTTGTGTGTGTTCCGACGCGGACACTGATGGGCTGGTGCTGCGGCATGATCTTCCGCTGGCTGCATCGCGTGATTCCGAAGTCGAAGAACATGCTCGCCTTTGTTCTCGCCTCGCTGAGCGGTGCGCTTCTCAACACGATCTTCTTTATGGGTACGCTGTGCCTGTGCTTCTACCGCACTGATTACATTCAAAGCCTTGTAGCCTACTACGGAGCGAGCAACTTCTTGATGTTTATCGTGCTGATGGTCGGCGTTCAGGGCCTGATCGAAGCGCTGCTGTGCGCCGTGCTTGGCAGCGGTATCAGTAAGGGCGTTTATCACGCGTTATATCGTAAATCAGCATAATTTGATCGCTTTTTCACCGCCTCTGCGGACGGACCGGACCGTCTGCGGAGGCGGTTCTATTTTTTTGCCCGGCGCATAGAATACAGCGAGGTGAGTGGTGATGGATGCGATCGGACAGGCGCTGGCGGTCTGCCCGCCGGAGCTTCGCGCGGAGCTGCTGCGGCTGGGAGAACGGTATGCGATCGAGGAGGTCCGCTTCCGGATGGGTCGAGAAGTCAGCGTGTGTTGCGGTGACCGGGAGTATGCGCTGCGCGGTCGGACGGTAACGCGGGCAATGCTAGAGGATATCCTCGGCCGCGCGACAGGACAAGCCATTTATGCGGCGCGCGATACGCTGAAAACCGGCTTCGTCACAATCGCAGGCGGGCATCGTATCGGCATCTGCGGGACAGGTGTTTATCGCGACGGCGAACTGTATACGCTCAAGGAGCTTTCTTCTGTGAATCTCCGTATCGCTCGTCAAATCTTCGGTGCTGCTGATCGCGCAGCGGACGAGCTGTGGACAAACCCGGCCTCGGCGCTTCTTCTCGGCCAGCCCGGGTGTGGAAAGACGACAATGTTACGTGATTTGATTCGGCAATGCTCCAAACGCTTCGGCTGGCGCGTCTGCGTTGCAGACGAACGGTTGGAGCTTGCCGCCTGCCGGGAGGGAATGCCGCAGTTTGACCTCGGCGCACACACGGACGTGCTGTCCGGTATCGCGAAGGCAAGGGCGATCGAGATGCTGCTGCGCAGCATGAATCCGAAGTGGATCGCCGTGGATGAGATCAGCGCCGAGGACGACGTGGACGCGATCGTCCGGGCGGGGTATTGCGGCGTGCGCTTTCTTGCGACGGTCCACGCCGCGTCCTTTGAGGAATTGGATCAGCGTCCGGTCTACCGGCGGCTCATGGCCTCCGGGACGTTCGACACGCTGATGCTGCTGCAAAGCGGACGGAAACTGGCAATACGAAGGAGGAACGCGGAAGTTGCTTAAAGTGATTGGAATTATTCTTATCATCGGCGGGTCCGGCGGTTATGGCATCGCTCGCGCCGTCCGCCTTTACCGCCAGCTCCGGCAACTGCGGGAGCTGTTGGCGGCACTGGAGCTGCTGAAATGCGAGCTAAATTATACCCTCCTGCCGCTGCCGGAGCTTTGCAGCGTGACGGCGAAGCGCAGTCGAGGAGAAACGCAGGTGTTTTTTACCACATTTGGCAAGCGTGTTGAGCTTGGCCGCCGCCACGCGGCGGAAGAAGCGTTGGAGGAAAGCCGGTTGAGTCTGCCGAGTGATGCTGCCATGGCGCTGCTGGAGCTTTGCGACAATCTGGGACGCTTCGACCTCGACGGCGGCAACCGCCTGCTGACCTTGACACAGGAGCGCCTTCGCACGGCGCTGAAACGAACGGAAACCGAAAAGCGCCCCTTGGCAAAGAGTTATGCCGTTTTAGGCATGGCCGCCGGGGCGGCGTTGGTCATATTAGTTCTGTAAAATGGAAATAGATCTGATATTCAAGATTGCAGCCGTCGGTATTATTGTGTCCATACTGAATCAGGTCCTCGTTCGCTCCGGCCGAGAGGAGCAGGCGACGATGACGACGCTTGCGGGCCTGGTCGTCGTCCTGCTGATCGTCGTGCAGAAAATCGCGCAGCTCTTTGACCTCGTCAAGGACCTGTTTCACTTTTGATGGAAACGCTGATTCGTGTCGGCGTGATCGGGGTCATTGCCGTGATTCTCGCCGCCGTGCTGAAAAAGAGCAGCAAGGAGCTTGCGATCCTGCTGACGCTGGCTGCCTGCGCGATCATGGCGGTAATGGCGGCGGAGCTGATCGACCCGATTTTGTCTTTTTTCAGCAAGCTGCGCGGCTTTGCGGGGTTGGACAGTGAGCTGCTGACGCCGGTTTTGAAAACCATTGGCATCGGTCTGCTGGCCCAGCTCTGCGCAACGGTGTGCAGTGATGCCGGAGAGAATGCAGTTGCGAAGCTCATTGAGCTGTGCGCGGCGGTGCTGTCAATTTACGTGTGCCTCCCGCTGCTGGAGGCCGTGCTGCAAATGATGGAAACGATGGGCGGTGGAGGATGAAACGGCTTTTGATTCTGCTTTTGCTGCTGCCGCTTTTGGCGACGTTTGCGACGGCAGCGCCGACGGAGCCGACGGAGGAGGACCTCGGTCTGGAAACCGACGGTCTGGCGGACGAGCTTCCCGATGCGGCGCGGGAGCTGCTGCCGGTGGAGGGGCCGGAGGAGGACAGCGACCTGTGGAGCGGCGTGTGGCAGCTTTTTTTGCGCGGTCTGCCGCTGTCGCAGGAGAGTCTGCGGAATGCGCTGCGGCTCTGCGCGGTCATGCTGGCGCTCGTGGCGCTGTTTTCACTCAGTCGGATGCTCTCGGTCGGGGAAACGGCGGTGCGCGTCGCCGGAGCGCTCGGGCTGTGTGCCGCGATGCTCAGCGGAATGCAGTCGATGGTCACGCTGGCCTCGGACACCGTGCGGCAGCTTACGGATTACAGCGCCTGCCTGCTGCCAGTGCTGGCTTCCGCTGCGGCAATGAGCGGCGGCGTGACAGCCTCCGGCGCATTATACGCCGGGACGGTGCTATTTTCGGAGCTATTGATGCAGCTCATTTCCAAGCTGCTGATCCCGGCAGTGTGGTTCTTCCTCGCCGTCAGTGTGGCGGAGGCGGCACTTGCGGGCGATACGCTTTCCGAGCTGCGCAGCTTTATCGGCTGGCTGATCTCCAAGACGCTGCGTATTTTGGTCTATGTCTTTCTGGCCTATCTTTCCATCACCGGCGTGATCGGCGGGGCGGCGGATGCCAATGCGGTCAAGGCAACGAAGGCGGCGGTGTCCGGAATGGTCCCCGTGGTCGGCAGCATTATTTCCGATGCGTCGGAAACCTTGCTGGCCAGCGCCGGTATCTTGAAGAATTCCATCGGTATTTTCGGGATGCTGGCAGTGTTGGCGATCTGCCTGCTGCCGTTTCTCAAGGTCGGTATCCACTATCTGATGATGAAGCTGACGGCGGCGGTCAGCGGGACGGTTGGTCTGCCGGAACATGTTACGCTGCTGCGGCAATTTTCGGCGGCGATGGGGTATCTGCTCGGAATGTGCGGCGCAAGCGGCCTTTTGATGCTGATCTCGGCCGTGTGCTTTTTGAAGGTGGCGGCGTAGATGGATACGATTCGGGGTTATCTGCTGTCCGTGACCGCCGCCTGCCTCATCAGCGTGCTGGCCGGTGCGCTGGTCCGGCAGGAAACGGTGAAAAAGGTCGTCCGTTTTTCCTCCGGACTGCTCATTTTACTGGTCGTCGTCCTGCCGCTGCTCTCGCTGGACATGGACGACATCGCAGACGTGTTCCGTTCCTTCCGCTTGGAATACGACCGGACCGACGGGGCGCAGGAGTGGCACGCACAGCTTTCACGGCACATAAAGCAGACGAGCGAGGCATATATTGAGGACAAGGCGGGCGAGCTTGGCGCAAGCGTCCGCGCCGAGGTCACGCTGAACGACGACGAGTATCCACAGCCGGTCCGCGTGCGCATTTCCGGCATTTTGAGCCGGACGCAGCATGAGGCGCTTGCGGCATACATCCGAACGGCGTTCGGCATTGCGGAGGAGGAGCAGGAGTGGAGATTCTATGAAATCGACGAGTGAATGGTCCAAGAAGCTGCTCGACAGCCTGAAGCGCTACAAATACGCGGCCATCGTGATCGTCATCGGTCTGGCGCTCCTGCTGATACCGGGGAAATCGACGAAAGCCGAACCGGCACAGCAGCCGGAGGAGGCGTTGGATGAAGCGACGTATCTCTCCGGCGTGGAGGCCCGGCTGGAGCAGACGCTTGCCCAGATGCACGGGGCGGGGGAGGTGCGCGTGATGCTGACGCTCAAAACCGGCAGCGAAACACGCTATCAGACGGACGTTTCGAGCTCGACCGAGGACGAAGGCGCACGCAGCAGCCGGGAGCAAAAAACGGTGATTTTGTCCGCCGGGAGCGCATACGATGAAGCGGCAGTGTCTGCGGTGGAGTATCCGCGATTTCAGGGAGCCTTGATCCTCTGTCAGGGGGCGAACGACCCCGTGGTCAAGCTCAACTGCATCAACGCGGTCAGCGCACTGACGGGCTTAAAAAGCGACCAGATCACAGTGGTCAAAATGAATTGATGGAGGAATCACGATGAAAACATGGAAACGCAACGCGATCATTGCCGGTGTGCTCGTTTTGGTCTGCGCCGGCATCTATCTCAACTGGGTCCACGGCAGCGCCGCGCCGGACCTGACGGATTCGCTGGATGCGGATAAGATCATGAACGACGCGACCCTCGTCCTCAACGGGACCGACGAGGCACAGGAGGTTCTCGGAACGCCGACGGGCGACGAGTACTTCGCGCAGATGCGCCTGTCGCGCCAGACGGCGCGTGATCAGGCGGTCACGCTCTTGCAGGAAACCATCTCCTACGCCGAGGGCGGCGACACCTCCGCCTCCAGCGCAAAGCTCGAAGGCATCGTGTCCGACGCGCTGGCTGAGTCGCAGATCGAAAGCCTCGTCATCGCCAAGGGCTATACCGACTGCGTGGCCTATATCAGCGACGGCGCGATCTCCGTAGCGGTCGCCGCACCGGAAAACGGCCTGACACAGAGCGACGTGGGCTTGCTTGCGGACATCGTTCTGTCGCAGACAAATTTCAAGCTCTCGGATATTCGCATTTTTGGCGTAGAATAGGGATTGTATTTTCTCAAAAAATATGATAGAATCTACGGAAGAAAACCGATAGAAGGGAAGTTTACTATCATGGCAGAAAGCAAGGATTATCTGACGCAGGCGCAGGAATGCGGGAGCATTCAGATCTCCGAGGACGTGATTGCCTCCATCGCGGCGCTGGCCGTGCGCGAGATCGAGGGTGTCTATGGCCTCAGCGCCAACGCCAACTTTGACCTTTCCAATATTCTCGGAAAGAAAAATCTGCGCAATGGCATCCGTGTAAAGATCAGCGAGAGCGAAGATCT
Organism: uncultured Eubacteriales bacterium; assembly: GCA_902477055.1. Classification (GTDB taxonomy): domain Bacteria; phylum Bacillota; class Clostridia; order Oscillospirales; family Oscillospiraceae; genus JAZOXB01. Next base: position 4,114 of record CABSFY010000005.1, on the reverse strand, counting down.
GACCATCGCCTGCAATCTTGTCGTCAAGATGGGCAGCGCCGTTATGACCGTCGCGAAGAATGTACAGACCGCGATCTCCGATGCTGTCACCGCGATGACCGGCGTGCGCCCCGTGCGGGTCAACGTCAATGTCTGCGGCGTGGCAACGCCGAAGCCCGCAGCAAAATAAGCAGTCTTTTCCGGGGTGCTGCAAAGCACCCCAAATTCCATACATTAAGGAGATCACCTATGACACGTTCCAATGCCCGCGAGCTGGCGGCTCATCTGATCTATGCGCAGGATTATACCGGCGAAACGGCGCAGGAAACGCTGGAGCATCGCCTCGACCGTGCGTATTATGACGCGCTTGCCGAAGAAAACGATGTTTACGCCGAGCGCCCCAGCAAGAAGCAGCTTGCCTATGTCCAGACCTGCGTCAGCGGTGTCGCGGAGCATTCACAGGAGCTGGACGAGCTGATCGCCAAGTATGCCATCGGCTGGAATCTGCACCGCATTTCCCGCTTCACCAAGGCGGCGCTGCGCCTTGCCATGTTTGAGATCCTTTATGTGGACGATGTGCCGACCGGCGTTGCCATCAATGAGTGCGTTGAGCTGGTGCGGAAATATGAGGAGGAGGAAGTCGTTTCGTTCGTTAACGGCATCCTCGGCTCGTTCGCACGCAGCCTGAAGGAGCAGGAGCAATGACCGTTCTTGCCTTTGATACCAGCAATTATACTACCTCCGTCGCCGCCTTTGACGGCACGCGGGGGTGGAACGCTTCGCGTCTTTTGGACGTGGCCGAGGGAACGCTCGGTCTGCGTCAGAGCGACGCGCTGTTTTCCCATATCAAACGCCTGCCGGAATTGACCGACAGGCTGTTTTCGGATATGGGGCCGGCGGCACTGTCCGCCATCGGTGCAAGCACCCGGCCCCGCGCGGTCGAAGGCTCTTATATGCCGTGCTTCCTCGCGGGCAGCTCGACGGCGGAGGTCATGAGCCGGTCGCTGAACGTGCCGTTTTTTGCGTTTTCGCATCAGCAGGGGCATATCGCAGCCTCGCTGTTTTCGTCGGCTCACATGGAGCTGATGGACAAGCCGCATCTGGCGTGGCATCTTTCCGGCGGGACGACGGAGCTGCTGTACGTCACGCCGGAGGGTGTCGGCGTTCATGCCGAAAAAATCGGCGGCACGACGGATATCTCTGCCGGTCAGCTTATCGACCGGACGGGGAAGCTGGTCGGCCTGCGCTTTCCGGCCGGCAAGGCGCTCGACGCGCTGAGCAGGGAAGCGGAAAACGACGATTTTTTCCGTGTGAAGGTCAACGGAACGGAGTTTTCCCTCTCCGGCGTGCAGAATAAGGTCGAGCAGTACCAAAAATCGCCCGCTGAAACCGCGCGGTTTGCGCTGCTGACGCTGATCGACGCAATTCTCCGCGCGACAAAAAACGCGTTGAAGCAGTATCCCGGCTGTGCGGTCGTTTTTGCGGGCGGCGTTGCGTCGAATTCGATGCTGCGGCAGCGGTGCGACGGGCTTCCGGCGATCTTCTGCCCGCCGCAGTACGCAACGGACAATGCACTGGGTATCGCGGTGCTGACATGGAGGGCGCTCAATGCAGCAAATGATTTATGAGGTTTCGCAGATCAACGAATACCTGCGGCTCAGGTTTGAAGAAGATGATTTTTTAAGTGATGTTCTCCTGCGTGGAGAGATCAGTAATTACAAGGTCTATCCCTCCGGGCATCACTATTTTTCCCTCAAGGACCCGGGCGGCGCGATTCGCTGCGTGATGTTCCGCGCAAGCGCCGGACGGCTGCGCTTCAAGCCGGAAAACGGCATGAAGGTGATCGCCGGAGGGAGAATTTCCGTCTATCCGCGCGACGGCGTATATCAGTTATATTGCACCTCTATGACACCGGACGGCGTGGGCGACCTGCACGTCGCCTTCGAGCAGCTCAAGCAGCGGCTGCAAGCGGAGGGCCTGTTCGCCTTGGAGCGCAAGAAGCCGCTGCCGCGCTACCCGCAGACCATCGCCATCATTACCTCGTCGGCGGGCGCGGCGCTGCACGATATGCTGCGTATCCTGCGCAAGCGCTATCCGCTGACGAAGGTCAAGCTGCTGGGCGTACGGGTTCAGGGCGCAGAGGCACCGGCGGAAATTGCCGGGGCAATCGCCTACGCCAACCGCTACCGCGTGGCCGATTTGATTATCGCCGGGCGCGGCGGCGGTTCCATCGAGGATTTGTGGGCGTTTAACGACGAGCGCGTGGCCTACGCGATCGCAAAATCCGAAATTCCCGTGATCTCCGCCGTCGGCCATGAGCCGGATGTGACCATCTCGGACTTTGTGGCCGATCTTCGGGCGGCGACCCCGTCAAATGCGGCGGAGCTGGCCGTTCCCGACCAGATGGAGCTGCGCGAGCTGCTGGAGGCACGGTTGAAGATGCTGCGCACGCTCATGACCCGCCGCCTGCGACAGGAACGGCAGCGCGTGGATGCGCTCTCACGGGCGCGGTCGCTGCAAGATCCGTGCGCGTACCTCAACGACCGCCGGCTGCGGCTGGATTACACGCAGCAGAAGCTGGCGACCGCCGCGCGAACGCTGGTCAGCCGCCGCCGCGAACGCTTCGTCCATCTTGCAGCAAAGCTCGACGCAATGAGTCCGCTGCGGGTGCTGGGACGCGGCTATACGCTGGTGCAGGGTAAGGGAAAGCGCGTCATTAAAAGCATTAAAGATATTTCAGTTGGCGATACCGTTTCGATCGGCCTAGCAGACGGCCGGGCGGATGCCGTGATTCAGGAGGTTTCCGAATGGAAGAAAAAATGAATTTTGAACAGTCCCTCGCGCGGCTGGATGAGATCGTCCGGCGCATGGAGCGCGGCGACGTAGCGCTTGACGAGGCGCTTTCCCTGTTTGAGGAGGGGACGGCTCTGGCCAAGTCCTGCAACAAGCTGCTCGACGAGGCGGAGCTGAAGGTCGTCCAGCTCACAAAGGGCGCAGACGGTACGCCGGTGGAAACGGAGCTGCCCAATGAGAGCATTTGACACTGAAAGGCAGCGCTACGCTGCAAGGATCGAGGCGTATCTCGCAGAATGCTTCATCGAAAATTCGCCGCAAAGGATCCTGTTTGAGGCCATGCGCTACAGCCTGCTGGCTGGGGGAAAGCGTCTGCGCCCGATGCTGACGCTGGCACTGTGTGAAATTTGCGGCGGCGAGGCCGAGGCAGCGCTGCCGTTTGCCGCTGCCGTGGAGATGGTGCATACTTACAGTCTCATTCATGATGATCTGCCGTGCATGGACAACGACGATTTTCGGCGCGGCAAGCCGACGAACCACAAGGTCTATGGAGAGGCGATAGCGGTTCTGGCGGGCGACGCGCTGCTGACGGCGGCATTCGGGCAGCTTGCCGCCGCGAAGCTGCCTGCCGAGCGCATCGCCAGAGGCGTGGCCGCGCTTGCGGATTGCGCCGGGGAGCTGGGCATGGTCGGCGGGCAGGTGCTGGATATCAACGCCGAAACCCGCCGGTGTACCGAGCAGGAGGTCTACGACATCCAGTCTCGCAAGACCGGCGCTCTGATTTCCGCCGCCTGTCAGCTCGGCGTGATCGCGGCAGGCGGTACGGGCGTGCAGCTTGCGCAGGCGAAGCGCTACGCCGAGGCGATTGGCCTGGCGTTCCAGATCGAGGATGATATTTTGGATGTCATCGGCGACGCGAAAAAGCTCGGCAAGGCCACGGGCATGGACGAAAAGAAGAACACTTTCGTCCGCCTTTACGGCATCGACCGCTGCCGCGAAATGATCGCCGAGCAGACGGAAACCGCACGGAATGCTGCCGATGCGCTGAATGCGCCATTCTTGGCCGAATTGGCGAGGACGTTACAGAACCGTGATTACTGATAGACATCATAGGGCGGGCTGCCCCCAGCCCGCCGCCGTTCTCCGCGTAGGGGCCGATGCCCACATCGGCCCGTACAGGCAGCATCGATTTTAATGCATAATTGTGGTGTGCCTTCGGCACGAATTGAAATCCGCTGCGGCGGGGGCGGGCGCTCGATGAGCGCCCCTACGGCGTATAACGATGCTTTTTCCGGTTATTCAAGGCATACACAACCAGTGGGTGCCCGCACGGCGGGGTGGG
>CABSFY010000004.1 GCA_902477055.1 uncultured Eubacteriales bacterium | reverse complement strand
CCACGCGCCCCAGTCATGGCCGAGCGGCTTGCCGGATTCAAAGGTCACCTCGTCGGCGGTTCCCTTGGAGCTGGTACCGCAGACGGCGCAGGATTTGTAATATACTGCCTTTTCGGTGCAGGTCGCGGCGGTTTTCAGATACATTTCTTCGGCCTTTTCCGCCGTGAAGCTGTGCGGCTTCAGCGCGCCGTAGGACTGGCCGCAGTGGACACAGACGGCCTGCTCCGTGCAGGTCGCCGTGCCGCCGGAGTGCTCGCGGAGGGTGATGCTCTTGGAAACGCTGAACCGGTAGCCCTCCGCCGTCGTGGCAGAGGCGATAAAGCGGAAGCTGTTTTCCTCTGCCATGTAGGAATTGGCCGGAATCGTCCCCGCGCAGACGCCGTCGACCGAGGTGATGGGTTCGCCGTCGCCCGAGAAGGTGAACTCATAGCTGTAGGCGGGATCCGTGCAGCCCTCCGGCAGGTTGAAAGAGAATTCAAAGTCCTGCGTGCGGCAGACGGCATCCGGGCTGGTGATGGTCAGGGTGGGAACGTTCGTCTTTTCGACCCTATTGCCGCAGAATTCGCATTCGCCCCAATACTGGCCGTTTCCTGTCTGCCATTTGTAGGAATGGGACGAATGGACGGTCACGGTGAGCGTCGTGGAATTGCCCGCCTTGTCCGTGGCGACGACGGTCTGCGGGGTTCTCGCATCGGTGAGGGTGATCTCGCCCTGTTCGTTGGGGGTCACCGTCTTGCCGTTGACGGTCACGGTGTCCAGATACCGATCGGTCACGGTGAGGGTCTTATCGCCCTCGCCGCAGAAAACATCGCCGTCCTTCGCGCCGGTGATCGCCGGGGCGGTCTTGTCGATGATGATTTTATCCGTATTGATAATGACGACATTGACCGACTCAGTGATGAGATAGCCATAGATCACATAGGGCTTCCCCTCCTCCAGATTCAGCGAAGCGGTGCTGAGGGTACCCGTATAATCCACAACATCGTCGCGCAGATTGCGTTCTGCACTCTCGAGATTTTCAAAAAGCTGATCGCTGACCGCATACTGGAAATACAACAGTTCTTCCGGATGCGGCACGGTGAGCGTCACCGTCTGGTCATCGCGGAAGAATCGCTCCGAAGCATCCGCACGATAGCCGGTCCACTGGGAATCGCCTACAGAAATGGTGCTGCTGTTCGCGAAGATGCCGCTCCAAACAGCAATGAAGGTAAGGCTGTCCTCGCCGCCCGTGGCAAAGTTGCCATAGGTGTCTCCGCCTCCGACTCTCTTTGTGCCGAGCAGCAGTCTTTGCAGAATCTCACCATTTTCTCTCGTCGGTCTTGGCGTCAGGAGCTTCCAAATTTCATCCGTCCATTTGACGTTCTTCAATTCCGTGACCGTCGTGCCGTCGCGGTTGACGATGCGGACGGTGTAGTCGCTGCGCTCCTCCCAGACGGGGTAGAGCGTAAGCGCCGCGTTTTGCTCATAAATCGCGTTCAGGGAATAGTCCCTCTCGCCGCCGTCGTGCTTCGACCAGCCGACCTGCGTATAGCCGAGGCGGGTAAAGAGCGCGCCTTGCAGCTCCAGATAGCGGTTATGCTCCTTGTTCACCGTCTTGCTGTCGCCCGTGCCGTTTGCGCCGGGGGCGTAGGTCACGGGATAGGTCATGGTTTGCAGCTGGAGCTGCTGCGCGGCGTTATAGCCGATGCTGTAGCCCGCGCTGTCCGGGGTAAAGCGGCTGGTGTAATCCGTGCCGTTGGCCGCGGCGAACACCACGGGAACCGCCGTACTCTCCGTGGTAACGCCGATCTGCGCACCGCTGCCGAGCTTATCCAATGTAACGGTTTTTCCGCTGGCGAGGTAGAGGTTTGCGCCGGTGTTTCCGGTGATCTTCACATCGCCGGTAAGGGTCAGGGAGCCTGCGCTCAGCGCGACCGCGCCCTTGCCGCCGGAGTTGCCGGTAATCCGGCCGGTGCCGAGGTTGGCGGTCGAGCCGTCCCGCGTCAGCGAGATCGCGCCGCCCTTGTTGTTCTTGATCTCGGCGGGAATGGCGCTGCTCTGCTGCGCCATGGTCACTCTGCCGTAGGCTGCGTCGATGCCCGCGCCGGTATTCTCCGAGATCGTGCCGCCGTAGAGGTTGACGTTGGTATAATAGTCGCTTGTCGCGATGGAGGGCATGGGCCAGTGGGTGGCCGAAATACCCGCGCCGGTATTGCCGGTGATCGTACCGCCGTAGAGGTTGATGGTATCATCCGAAGTGGTGATGGTGGACATCACGCCGCTCCGCTCATTGCCGGAGATGATGCCGTCGTACATGTTGAAGGTTCCTCTGTTAATTACACCGGGGCCGTACTTGGTGTTGCGGATGTTGCTGATGACCGGGCGATCCGTAGGATAGTCGGAGCTTTTTTGATAGTAGCAGCCGCCGTACATATTGAAGGTGCCGCAGTTATAAACGCCGCAAACCGGGTCGTTGTAAACATCGCGGATGCCGTCCGTTTCCGAGCTGGTCATGCAGATGCTCACGCCGTAAAGCTCAAAGGTTGCAGAGCTGGAAACATAAACGGCAGCGCAGCTGTCACCGGTGATGAGGCCACGGTCGCCGGAGAACTGGCAATCCGTAAATACCAGACGCGCGTTATTCATCACAAGGAAGGCGCTTTCTGCATCCGGCACATTGCAGGTAAGGGTATGACCATGCAAACAGATCACAAACGTGCAGCCCTCCCAAACATAGATTCGTTTCGTTAGGGTGACATCATTGGCAAGGTAATAGTAGAACGTTTTTCCCTTGTTGTTCGCTGCGTTATGGTGGATCTCCATAAGGTCCGCTTCCGATTGGATCGCGTTCATCTTTGAAATGTCGTTGCCGGAGGTATTTTCCTTCCCGTCCTTGGTGAAGTAGACCCCTTCATAGGTCGTGTGTCCGTTCATGGCTTTATGATTGCTGATTCCTCCTCCGCAGACGCAATGCGCCGACGGATGCGGCCAATCAAGGCGAACTGCGTTTGCCGTAAACGGCAATAGCTGCGCGAGCAGGCAGAGCGTCAGCAGAATGGCGAACAGTCGTTTTTTCATGTGGTTTCCTCCGTTTCTGAAATCAAGGGGGCTTCAATTTCCTGTAGTGAAAAATCATAGCGCATCGCCAGCGCTTGGAACAAGGTATGCATCACGCGCTCGGCAATCGAGCGGATGTCCAGACGCTCGACGAAGCGAATCGTCTGCTCCAGCTCGTCCTCCGGCACGCGGTAGGCCCGCAGGCTCATGGTCAAAAACAGGCGCAGCTTCTTCTCCAGCGTCAGCGACGCATCGCACGGGTGCGCCATGTAGCCGCGCATAATGCTGGCCGAGCCGATTTCCAGCTCATAAAAATCTCGCGGCGTCAGCTCCGGCTGGTACGGGCCGAAAATCTGATACAGCTCCTTCGCCGTTTCGCGGAAAATGTATTCGGATGCCTCCTTCTGGGTGTAGGCCTCGATGTAAATCTCCCGCAGGTTTTCGTTCAGCTCCGTCAGCGTGATCTGGATCGCCGTTTCGACCGCGTAGACATAGACCGGCGGCAGCTGCTGCCCCGCCGCGCCGCGCGCAGCGGTGAACTGATTGGAAAACATAAACTCCGTCAGCTCCGTCAGCACGCCGTCCTTCGCGCGAAAAATATTCTGAAACGAGCTGTACGATACCTCCGCTTTTTCGATAATTTCCGCCAGCGTGGTTCCCCGGTAGCCCTTTTCCAAAAAGAGCTTCACGCAAACCGTCAGTATCCGCTTCTTCGCCGGCAGGCTCGCACTCGTCAAGGCGAAAACGATCCCCTCCGTTTCGTTTTGATCATTTTTGGTGTATGCACCAAAATCATAATAACATACGTCCGACAAAAACGCAAGAGCCGAAAGAAAAAATACCCCACTGATTCATCACCGAATTTTGCGTAGGGCGCGATGCCCATCGCGCCGCTTGCCGGTGCCACCGTAGGGTATTCCATGCAAAAAACGGCTGGCAGCTTGAGGGCTGCCAGCCGTTGATATGGTATTAGCTTTACTTTTTCACATCGCGGTAGAGGAATGTTACGACCTGTGCGCGGGTGCAGGTGTCATCCGGGCTGAACGTCGTAGAACTTGTGCCGTTGGTGATGCCGTTTTCGACGGCCCAGAGGACGGCCTTGCCAAAGTAGACGCTGGGCTGCACGTCTGTGAACGGATTCGCCGCGCTGGTCGGCTCGGTCTGTCCCTCAAAGCGCCAGAGGAACGTCACGATCTGTGCGCGGGTACAGGTGTCGTCCGGACTGAACGTCGTTGCAGACGTGCCGTTCGTGATGCCGCGCTCGACCGCCCAGAGAACTGCCTTGTAATAGTATTCCCCAGCCCGCACATCCGTAAATGGATTTCCGCTGCTTGCCGGTTCCGGCTGCCCTGCCGTCCGCCAAAGGAACGTCACAACCTGCGCCCGTGTGCAGCCGACATCCGGGCTGAACGTCGTTGCGCTCGTTCCGGCCGTAATGCCGTTTTCCACCGCCCACAGAACTGCGTCGTAATAGTACTCGCCCTCCCGCACGTCCACAAACGGATTTGTCGTCGGCGCGGGCCGTTCGAGCTTCGGCGTTTTCACGATCTTCGTCTGCTCGGCGAACGCCGGATTTTGGAAGGTCGCGGTATACGCAATCTCGCCCTCCGTGTCGTAGGTCGCTTCCTTCGTCACGGCAGACGTGGCCGCCGCCGTTTCGCGCTCGACGTGCGCCGCATCCCGCTTGCACGCCCGCATCGCCGTAACGGAGCCGTTATCGCCCGCCCAGACGTAGGACGGCTCGCCCCAATCGTGACCCAGCGCATTCGTATAAGTGTCTACATAGCTGTCGCCGCAGGAGCAGGTGTGCGTCGTGTAGCCGCGCTCAGTGCAGGTCGGCGGCGTGACGGTCACCGTATAGTCATGCACGTGCTGTTCGCCAACCGTAACGGCACACACGGCGCTGACGTTCCCGGCAGTAACGGTAATGGTGCATTGCCCGATGCCGATCGGCTGCACGAGACCCGTATCGTCCACGATCGCCACGTCGGGATCGCTGCTCGTCCAAGTCACTTCATCGGTGAAATCCTCCGGTGTGATCGTCACGATCAGCCGCGCAGAGGCGAACAGGCTCAGCTCCAGCTCGGTTTTCTGCAAAGTCACCGCCGTTGCGGGCTTGTCAATCGCAACAAATGTCGCGCCGATCTCGTCGGCGTAGGTTTTGGCATAGCTGCCGGAAACGCCGTAAATCGTCAGTCTGCCGGGGTAGCTGAACGAATTTTCCTCGATTTGGGTCGTGGCGCGCGGGATCGTGACCGACGTGAGCTTCATATCATTCAGGAACGCGTTGGGGCCGACCGACGCGACGCGGTACGGCAGAATGATGGATTCCAGCGCGCCGCAGTTACTGAACGCGCGGTCGGGGATGGCCGTCAGGCTGTTGCCGAGCCGCACCTCCCGAAGGGCCGCGCAGCCGTCAAAGGCATAGGGATCGATGCGGGAAAGGCTGTCCGGAAGCACAATGGCGGTCAGTGAGGTGCAATTCTGGAACGTCTTCAGACCGATCGTCGTGAGGACGGGCGAGATTGCGATCTCCTTCAGCGACGAACACTGATAGAACGCAGAATCGCCCAGCCATTCCACGTTCTGCCCGCCCGTCACTGTCGTGAGCGCGGTGCAGTTGTAAAATGCGCAGAAGCCGACAGAAGTCACCGTCTTCGGGATGTCAAACGTCTTCAGCGCGGTGCAATCGGTGAACATATGCTCTGGGATTTGGGGATAGGGGCTGTCCCACGTAACCTCCGTCAGCACCTTGCAGCGCTCGAAGATGTTCACGCCCAGCTCCGTTACGCTGCTCGAAAGATGGAAGGAGCGCAGACCGCTGTTGCGGAAGGCATAGCCGCCGATGCTCGTGACCGAGTCCGGGACTTGCAGCTCCGCCAAGGCCGCGCAGTCCTCAAAGGCATTCGCTCCGACCGAGGTCATGGTGTCCAGCAGCGTTACACTGTTGAGCTTATCCGCGCCGCGGAACAGGTTCGCAGCAACAGAGGTCGTCCCCTCCTCAAAGGTCGCCGTTTCCAGCCCACTATTATAAAACGCGCCATACTGAAAACTGGTATACGTCCCGGCGCTTTGCAGGGATTTGGGGATGCAAATGGATTTCAGATTTCCGCAGCCGGTAAAGACCGTGCCGCCGATCTCCTTGAGGCGTGCAGGGAGCTTGATGCTGCGCAGATTCTCGCAGTAGGAGAACGCATGGAAGCCGATCGAACGAACGCGGTCCGGCAGCTCGATCGTTTCGAGCGCCGTGCAGTTATGGAAGGTGTATTCCTTGATCGCGGTGATCGAGTCGGGCAGGCCGATCGTTTTCAGCGCGGTGCAGCCCTGGAACGCAAACGCGCCGAGGTATGTGACCGAATCCGCGATTTGAATTTCCCGCAGCGCCGCGCAGCCGTCGAAGGCGTGGTCGCCGATCGAGGTCATGGTATCGAGCAGCGTTACGCTCTTGAGCTTTTTCGCGCCGCGGAACAGGTTCGCCAAGACGGCGGTCGTTTCCTCCTCAAAGGTCACCTTCTCCAGACCGCTGTCATAGAACGGCCCGCAATAAAAGCTGGTATAGGTATCCGCGGTTTTCAAGGATTTGGGAATATAAATAGACTTCAGGCTGTCGCACCCGGTAAACACCGCGCCGCCCAGCCGCTCGATGTTCTTCGGGAGCCGGATCCAGCTCAGGGACTTGCACTCAGAAAATGCATGGTAGTCCAGCTCCGTCACGGAATCCGGAAGATCGACCGTTTCCAGAACGGGGCAGCCGGAGAACGCGAACTCCTTCAGCACCGTAACGGTATCGGGGATCGTTACCGATGTCAGCCGCTGATTGTGCGAGAAGGCATTGCCGCCGATGGCAACGATCGTATAGCCGTCAATGGTCTTCGGGATGACGACCGACGAACCGACGCCGTTATACTTGGTGATGGTCGCGGTGTCGCCGCTGACCGTATATTCATAGATCGGGATGGGCTTGCCGCTGGCGTCGTAGGCCGTGCCGCCGATGCCGCCCGCCCAGCCGCTGTTCCAATAGTTCGAGCTGCCGGGGGTATAGTACTTGCCGCTGCCGGTCCCGCCGCCGGAGTAGCTCCGCGTGCAGATGCCGACCTCCTTGCCGTCCTCATAGTGGTGGACGACGCGCACGGGGCTGGTCGTCTCGGTCCACACGGACTCACGCTGCGAGAAGTCATCACTCGCGAAGCCGAAATTATAGGAAACATTGGCCGCAGTGTCCAAATACAGATACATCGCCGTATGGATGCAGGTGCGCGGCGCAGCATTGTCGGTGTAGGTGGCGTGCGTCACGGAGCCGTTCACGCCGAAGTCGGCGGAAACGTTGCCGACGAGCATATTGTCCGGCACATCGTTGATGCCGATGGAGACCGACATACCGGCCTTCAGCGTGGCCTCGATCACGAAGCTGAAGCCCTTGGACTTGAACTCTCTGGGGAAGCTGAAGCCGGAGCCGCCGCGATACTCTATGCCGACGCACATACTGCCGGAATAAATGCCGGTGATGGAGCCGCGGATCCGGTAGTTCGCGCCGACCTTGATGCCGCCGATGCCCGGACAGCCCCAGAAGCCCAGCAGCAGCTCCTTGACCAGCAGCTTATCGGTCACATCAAGGGATGCCTTCACGCTCATTTCGTAATCCGCCTTCAGGGTCACGCTTGCAACACGGTTCCACAGGCTGAACTGGTAGGTCATCACCGGGTTCTTGATTTTGGCACATACCGTGACGGAGCCGTCGTTTTCGAGCGGAATGGTCTTTTGGAGCTGTAAGGTTTTCAGTTTTTTCGTTCCGCGCGTGGCCTGATGGGCGGCGATAGCGCGGTCAGCCTCTTGGGCATCCGTGTATTCCTCGCCCGTGACCTCATCCACGTAGAGGACCTCTGTCCCCTCAGCCGGGATAAACTGCGCAAACTCCGCATCCAGAATACCCTGTGCCTCCGCACCGGTGATGGCGCTGCCGTCCGTGATGGCGGTCGCGGTGACGGTCGTTGTCGTCCCGGCCGTCGTAACCGCAGAGGCGGCATAGGCGCAGGGGATCGACTGGTACCAGACAACGAAGATATCTCCGGATTTCAGCGTCACGGGGCAGTTTTCAATCGTCACGGTGTCTTGCAGGATGCTGACCTCCGTCCCCTTCGGGATCTCAATGACATCCTTTTGGAACGTGTATGTATTCTCATAGGTCGTGTCGATTTCGCGGCTTTTCAGGACCGCAGCCGCGTCGGCAAGCATCGCCGTTTGTTCTGCGGTCGTGATCGCCTGCTGCGGCAAGGCGCTGCCATTGGAAAGCGCGAACCAGCCGCGATCGATCGCGACTTGGATCGCGTCAGGATACGTGATCGAAGCCGATTCGCTGAAGGTATAGCCCGCGTTCGGATCGTGCAGGAAGCCCAAGCACTGATTCAGCGTCTGCGCCGCAAACTCACGCGTCGCTGCCCCCTCCGGGGCAAAAGCCTCGCCGACCGGAATGTCGATCACGCCGAACTGCACCGCGACGAGGATATCGCGGTAATACGCTTCCTCGCCGGTCAGGTCGCTGAAATAATTGTCCGGCGCATGGGCCTCCTCGACCGTCATGTCAAACGCCTTGACCAACGACTGGATCCACTGCGCACGGGTGATCGTGCCCGCCGCCAATGCGGCCGGCTGGCCAACCGCAACTGTCCCATTGGGAGCCGCCGGAGCTGCCTCGTTCGCGCCGTAGACCAGCCCGACCGGCAAGATCGACAGCAGCAGACACAACGCAAGGAGCAAACTGGTAACTCGTTTTTTCATTGATCTCTCCTCCTGATTTGGCCCGCGCGGGTGCGTACGCTCTCTCTGCGCCGCGCAAAAACGAGCCTGATTTTATTTTACACAAACCGAAGGAATTTGCAAGTCTATTTCCAATCAATTTGGAGTAAAAGCCAAAAAGTTATTCCGTTATGCTATTTTACGATGCATATATGCATTTGCGATAACACCGTAACAGTGGCCTTTCGACGCAGGAAAACGGCTGGCAGCTTGAGGGCTGCCAGCCGTTGATATGGTATTAGCTTTACTTTTTCACATCGCGGTAGAGGAATGTTACGACCTGTGCGCGGGTGCAGGTGTCATCCGGGCTGAACGTCGTAGAACTTGTGCCGTTGGTGATGCCGTTTTCGACGGCCCAGAGGACGGCCTTGCCAAAGTAGACGCTGGGCTGCACGTCTGTGAACGGATTCGCCGCGCTGGTCGGCTCGGTCTGTCCCTCAAAGCGCCAGAGGAACGTCACGATCTGTGCGCGGGTACAGGTGTCGTCCGGACTGAACGTCGTTGCAGACGTGCCGTTCGTGATGCCGCGCTCGACCGCCCAGAGAACTGCCTTGTAATAGTATTCCCCAGCCCGCACATCCGTAAATGGATTTCCGCTGCTTGCCGGTTCCGGCTGCCCTGCCGTCCGCCAAAGGAACGTCACAACCTGCGCCCGTGTGCAGCCGACATCCGGGCTGAACGTCGTTGCGCTCGTTCCGGCCGTAATGCCGTTTTCCACCGCCCACAGAACTGCGTCGTAATAGTACTCGCCCTCCCGCACGTCCACAAACGGATTTGTCGTCGGCGCGGGCCGTTCGAGCTTCGGCGTTTTCACGATCTTCGTCTGCTCGGCGAACGCCGGATTTTGGAAGGTCGCGGTATACGCAATCTCGCCCTCCGTGTCGTAGGTCGCTTCCTTCGTCACGGCAGACGTGGCCGCCGCCGTTTCGCGCTCGACGTGCGCCGCATCCCGCTTGCACGCCCGCATCGCCGTAACGGAGCCGTTATCGCCCGCCCAGACGTAGGACGGCTCGCCCCAATCGTGACCCAGCGCCGGAACAACCGTCTGCGCGATCTTGTAATCGCAGCGAGAGCAATGGCCGCCCTCGGTCAGGCCGGTTTCCGTACAGGTCGCCGCAACTGCCGCGTCGGCAATCATGTCATGCCCCAACGCAGGAACAACCGTCTGTGCAATCTTATAATCGCAGCGAGAGCAGTGCTTTCCCTCGGTCAGGCCGCTTTCGGTGCAAGTCGCCGCAACTGCCGCATCAACGATTTCGTCATGCCCCATGGCTGGAATTTCCTTGTAGGTCGTGTAGTCACAGCGACTGCAAGTCCGATATGCCTCCCAGCCGGTTGCCGTACACGTCGCGGCTTTTGCCTCGTGGGCAATATAGTCGTGGCCCAATGCGGGCAGCTCCTTGTAGGTCGTGTAGTCACACCGGCTACAGGTCTGGTACGCCTCCCAGCCGATCTCTGTACAGGTCGCGGCTTTGGCCTCGTGGGCAATGTAGTCATGGCCCAGCGCATCGACTGTTTTGCTCTTCCTGCTCAGCTCGGCTTTACAGACGGAGCAATAGACAACTTCATCATAGCTGCCGCCCTTGGTGCAGGTGGCACCGACTTCGTTTTCGCGAACCGCCGCTGCCGGGGCGTGGCCCTTTGCCGGAAGCTCCTTATAGGTCGTATAGTCGCACCGGCTACAGGTCTGGTACGCCTCCCAGCCGATTTCGGTACAGGTCGCAGCTTTTGCTTCGTGGTCAATGTAGTCGTGGCCCAGCGCATCGACTGTTTTGCTCTCCCTGCTCAGCTCGGCTTTACAGACGGAGCAATAGACAACTTCATCGTAGCTGCCATTCACGGTACAAGTCGCGTCAATTTCGTTTTCGCGCACCGCTGCCGCCTTGGTGTGACCCTTGGCAGGGATTTCCTTGTAGGTCGTATAGTCGCACCGGCTACAGGTCTGGTACGCCTCCCAGCCGATATCGGTACACGTCGCAGCTTTTGCCTCGTGGGCAACATAGTCGTGACCGAGCGAAGGAATCACCTTCTGTTCGACCTTATATTCGCAGCGGACGCAGCGATACCCCTCAGTAAGACCCGTTTCTGTACAGGTGGCGGCGACTGGTTTCATATCGGAAACAAGCTCATGCCCCAATGGCTCGATCATTTTCCGTACAGCAAGGACAGCGTTGCAATAATAGCAGTAACTGCCTGCCGTCCAGCCATTTTGCGTACAGGTCGGCGGAATTTCTGGCTCCTCTACCGGCACATGACCCTTTCCCTCCACAAAATCCGTCCGATAGCTGTAGCCGCAGGCGCACTGATAAAGCGTGTAGCTCCAGGTACAGATGGACGAAACCGTGCTGCTCTCCAATGCCAGATGCTCACAGATCGGGTCATTCCCCAGCGTATACCATGTACGCCAGTGCAATGTACCACCGAAATCCGAGCGTGCCCCATCCTCCAGCCACGATGCATTGCTATCAGGATCGTCGGAGAAGTACGCAGTTGCGGTAACTCCGGAGAACGCATTATCCGCAACCTCCGGTCTTGCGCCTTGGAACGCGATTGATTTCAACAAGATACAACCGGAGAACACATATTCTCCGATTGTTGTAACGCTCGCCGGAAAAACAACGCTTGCCAAACCAGAGCTGCTAAATGCAGAATCCGCAATCTGTGTAAGGCTTTCCGGAAGGCGAATATGCTTGAGATTGACGCAGTCGCTAAAAGCACCCGCGCCGATTTCTATAATGCTATCTGGTAATACAACAGAAATCAGATGTTCACACTGTGCAAAAGCACAATGCGGAATACTTCTAACGCCTTCCGGGATTATAACGCTCCTTAATCTGGAACAGCCGGAAAATGATTTTTCCGACAGAGATGTCACACTGCTCGGAACGGTGAAATCGTTTAAAATTCCCCCCGCAGGCGCTTGCAGCAGCTGCGTTTTATCCTTATTATAAAGAACACCATATTCATCGCTGCTGAATACTGCGTTTTCGGAATCGACCCAAATTCCGGTCAATGCGTTGCAGTAAAGGAATGCCTCGTTATCGATCTCTTTGACGTTTTTCGGAATCGATATTCCGGCAAGGCTGCTACAATACCAGAACGCAGATTTTTTGATGCTTGTTACGCTCTCCGGAATCAAAACGCTTGCCAAACTACGACAGTCTGAAAAAGTGCTTGCTTCAATGGTTGTCAATCCCTGTGGCAGGATGACAGCAGTAAGACTTCTGCAATTGCTGAAAGCTGAACGACCGATGTGTTCCACGCTATTCGGGATTTTGACCGCTTTCAGCGCAGTAGCAAAAAACGCAAATTCCTTTATGTCTGTGACTTCTCCGTAGAATTCAGCCGATTGCAGCGCATAGCAATAGGCAAATGTTTTTTCCTCGACCACCAAAACACCTTTCGGAATCGTGACGCTCAGCAACTTTTCGCATTCTTCAAAGGCAGATTTTCCAATGCTTGTCATATGCTGCGGAAGTTCAATATTGGTCATCGTTTTGCAGCCTTTGAACGCATAAGAGCCGATTACTTCAACAGATTCCGGCAGCACAAAACCTTTCAGCGCAGTGCAGTTGAAAAACGCACCGCCTTCAATCGACGTCAGGCCTTCAGAAAATGTAACGTATTTCAGAGCGGAGCATCCGTCGAAAGCGAACGAGCCGACACTGGTCACTGACGCAGAAATATTAACACGCTCCAATGCAGTGAAAAACGAGAACGCATGGCTGCCGACTCGCATTACCCCATCCTCAACAGCAATGCTTTTGACCGCATCGCGGTGCGCATACCATGGCATATCCGTCGACGCACTGTAGTCATTCATTGCGCCGACGCCGCTAATGGTCAGCGCTCCCGCATCATCGAGCGACCATGTTACGCCCTTGCCACAAGTACCGGAGGCCACCGTGTCGGCGGCAAAAGCCCCCAAGCCAAGCACCGCAAGCAAACCACAGACGCACAAGCAAAGTACAATGCCGTAAATCCATCGCTTCATATTCGCTTCTCCTTTCATTTCGCCGCCCACCTGTTTGTTGATCGGTTCAAAAGGTATACATTTTGACGTAAACGAAATTTCGGAGAAAAATGTTAAAAAGGGTTGCTTTTTTTGCAAATAACGTGTAAGATAAAAGCAGAAAAGCCGCTGCCAAAATTTGGGCCAAAACGTATACTTTTTGACCGCATTTCGACAGCAGTTTTTTTGCGTATTTTCAGTCAATTCGCCAGAAAAAGAAAAGATTTCAAGCAATTACGCCTGAAATCCGCTTTTTGAGTTTTCCCATTTGCCGCTAGGCGAATTTCATTGAAAAAGGACTTGCTTTCGCAAGTCCTTTTTTCTGGAGGTGCCGGGCAGATTTGAACTGCCGAATGAAGGTTTTGCAGACCTTTGCCTTACCACTTGGCCACGGCACCGGATATGAAACAAGGAACGCATTGGCGTTCCTTATTTTTTTGGAGCGGGTGACGAGGCTCGAACTCGCTACCTCCACCTTGGCAAGGTGGCGCTCTACCGGATGAGCTACACCCGCATATCATACCGCGGAAGCCCGCGATAGATTCTATGCGAAACGATTCAATTCAAACCGCTAGCTTTATAAATGGTGCCTCCGGTCGGAGTTGCTTTTCTGCGGAAAAGCCACGGCGGTTACAACGTGCCACCGGCACGTTGTCAAGAGCCGCCTTTCAACTCCGTCATTGGCGCCAGTATAATTAAAAGTGGTGCCTCCGGTCGGAGTTGAACCAACGACACGCGGATTTTCAGTCCGCTGCTCTACCTACTGAGCTACAGAGGCGTCCGGCGCAAAAATGCGCAGATGCGAAGAAGATAAAATTGGCGACCCGGAACGGACTCGAACCGTCGACCTCCAGCGTGACAGGCTGGCGTGCTAACCGACTGCACCACCGGGCCAGATAATGGTGGGAACAACAGGGCTCGAACCTGTGACCCCATGCTTGTAAGGCATGTGCTCTCCCAGCTGAGCTATGCTCCCGAACTACTGATTTGCATCAGCGACGGGTTTTATTATACACATGGACCCCCATTTTGTCAAGCACAAAATTCCATTTTTTTATGATTTTTTTCGCGATCCGCACAGGCCTTTTGCATTGCGTTTTCTTTCGGCATATGTTATACTTTAGATATCCTTACGAAATGAGAGAGGGCATGACGATGGAACAGCGTTTTTCCGGGCAACAGCCGCTGCAAAAGACAGATTATATTGACTTTGGCCGGCTCCAGAAGAAATACAAGGGAAACCAATTTTGGCTGTTTTTGCTGATTTTCTCCGCAATGCTCATTCTAATGTATGTCGCGATGCTTTTCAACGGCAGCAGCAGCCCCATAATTCTTCTGCTGGCAACGTTGGTGTTCGCCGTATGGGTATTCGGCGGCGAGCTGGTCGGTAGGAACGCCTACAACGCCGCCGCCCAGGCGGGTCTGCCGGACCACTTTGTTTTCCTCGATACGCAGTTCCAGATCTACGCCGGCGGCCGCTGCACCGCCATCGCCTATGAGGCCGTGATGCGCCTTGCCGAAACCGACCGTCTGTTTGCGCTCTATGTGAACGCCAGCACGGCCTATCTCATCCCCAAGGCCGCCTTTGCGCAGCAGACCGACGAGCTTCGCGCGTTTCTTGAAAACGCCACGAACCGCAAAGCCCAGCGCGTCCGTTCCACTGGGAAGGTGCGCTTCTTCCTGCTGGGCGGTCTTGTCGCAGCGGTGATCGTTTCAACGATCCTCTCCCCGTCCTTTACCGGCGAGCCGGAGGCCCAGCCGCAGACGCTCGGCCGCGGCGCGTACAGTATCACCCTGCCGGAGGGCTTCTCCGGGCTGGAGGGTGACGAAAAGGCCGGCATTTTCTACCAGATCACTGATCTGAATGCCTACATCACGGTATCGTTTCGGACGGACACGGCGCTGATGCGCGCCGGCTTTAATCCGGCCTTCGGCGCGAAAAACTATATCAGAAGGCTGTTGGAGCAGATCAGCATTCATCCTGAGGACATTACGGAGCTGGACGACGGCACGGCCTGCGCAGCCTATACCGACACCTACGAGGACGGCGAGTTCTTCTTCTATCTGGTCTGCAGCCATGAAAACGAAGCCTTCTGGTGCACAGAATTCTACTGCAGCGCCGCCGACCGTGCCAAATATGAGCCGCTGTTCGCCGAATGGGCCGCCACCATCCGAATCACCCCGCAAGCCGATAACTGACCGCCAAGCGAAGCCCAGAAAGAGAGGAGCAATCCATATGGAACCACGCTTTGAATTTCACTGTACCGTACAAAAGAAGGACTGCTGCGACCTCGCGCAGATCCAACTCCGCCGCAACAGACGCTGGCCATGGACTGTGATGCGCATCGCCGTCCCGGTGCTGATCGTGCTTTACGCGCTGCTTCTATTCTGGGGTGACCCAGAACCCACGGCGCTGATCTGCGCTATCGTTGCCCTGTTCATGCAAGTCTTTTTCCCGGAGATCGTCGGGCGCGGTACCTATGCCGCCGTGCGCAGCGGTGCGCTTTCGGATACGTACCTCTTTACCGACGAGCAGATTCAGACCTCCTCCCCCGTTTCCAGCTCCAACACCGCCTACGCCGCCATCGTCGATATGGCAGAAACGGACCGCATTTTTGCCCTGTACGTAAACCGGCAGAGCGCCTTTGTCCTTCCGAAAAGCGGCTTTGCTCCCGGCGAGCCCGATCAATTCCGCACTTTTCTGGAGGAAAAATGCGGCAAGCCCGTCCGCCGCTTCCCAACGGGCAACAAAAAGCGCTTTGTCTACCTCGGCATGATGCTCGTCCTTGCGGTCGTACTCATCGCCGGTGCAATCTTCCTCCGCGACTGGCGCGCCAACCGCCCGCAGACCTTTCGGACGGACGCTTACAGCATCTCCCTGCCGCAATCCTTCACCGAAGAAACGCCGGACACCGACAACGGCTGGTTGTTTGAGGCATCGAACGACTCCGTTTATATCTCCATGTTCAACGAAACGGACGAGGAGCTGCTCGACGCAGGGCTTTCCCCCTTCCAGAGTGCTACATTCTATCTGGAAAGCCTGCTCGAATTCTACGAGGTCACGCCAGAACCCGTCGTCACGCTGGACAGCAACACAGCCTACTGCTTCGCCACCGCCGAATTCGACGGCACGACCTACCTCTACTGCTACGCCGTCCGGCACGGCGCAGAGGCCTTCTGGTGCACCGAGTTCTTCTGCGACGCCGCCTACCGCACGGAATATGAGCCGCTGTTCACCGATTGGCTCCAAACCATCCGCATCGCTAACTGATCGCATTGGAGGCGCTTATGGAACCACGTTTTACCGCTTTACGAGTCATTCAGAAGAAGGACGACCTTGATCTGGCCGCTTTCCTGCGAAAGAAAATGACCGGCTGGCGCAAATTCCTAAAAATTTTTCTCTTTGTCATCATGCTGCTTTGTCTTCCGGCGTGCATTCTCAGCGAATCCGGCACGTGGAATCTGATAACAGCCATTGTGTTGATTCTGTACGTTCTCTTTTTTGACTGTTTCCATGGTCTGCACCTTTACCGCATCGAATCTCGCGGCCGCGCAGCGATCGAGCTTCATTTCTATGATGACCATCTGCAAGTTGTCGATTCTCTCGCAGACAGCACTTATCTCTACGCCGGCGTCGTCGCCCTCCACGAAACGCCGCACCAGTTCCTATTGCAGTTCCCTGCAAAGCGTTACATTCTCGTCCCGAAGTCGTCGCTTCCGGCCGGACAGGTCGATGCGTTCCGCGATTTCATCGCCCAGCAATGCGGCAAGCCCTGCCAGCCCTGTCCGATTCGTCCGGCATGGCGCTGGGTCTGGCTCGGTGTCTGCTGCGTCCTTCTGGTGCTTTCTCTCATCGGCAGCTACATTCTGAACCACCAGCCGCAAACCTTCGTCCGCGATAACTATTCCATCACACTTCCGGAGGATTTCATCGGTCTCCCGGAAAATGCAGGCTCGGCCGACTACTATTTTGCTTCGCAGGATGTTGTTATCATAGCAGACTTTTCCGACGGACCGTCCTTCTTGGGTCTGGGCGAAACGCTGGTGCTCTATGACGGCAAAGCAGAAGCCTACGAAGGCCCCCTGTATGCCCCGGACGCGCCGCACACCTATCTGCTGGACAATGGTGTCTGCTGCACCTTCGCCGACTTCCCGGATTTTGCGGAATCCTATTACTGCTATGCCATTCTCCCGGTCACGGATACAACGAATTGCATCACCACCTTCGTTTTCCCAAAAACGAACGAATCCCTCCAAAAATACCAACCCCTGATCCTAACCTGGGCCGCCACCATCCAAGTCACCCCGTAAAATTGATCTACCACCAAAGCGAGCCGACTCTTTCAAGTCGGCTCGTTATATTTATTGGTCAGTTCAGGGAATCGAGGAGAGCTTTGACGTCCTCCGGAGTGAAGGTATAGACCTTGTCGCAGAATTGGCATTCGATGGTGATGGGCTTGCCGTCGTCTACGATCTCCTGCAGGTCCTTTTTGCCGATGGTGATGAGCGTTGCGGAAACGCGGTCGCGGCTGCAATAGCAGCGGTATTCGACCGGTTCTTCGTCGAAGAATTCCAGCTCGAATTCACACAAGACCTTGCGCAGAAGCTCCTCCGGGGTCAGGCCTGCCTCCAGCATCGGCGTGACCGCACCGGCGCAGGCAATGCCCGTTTCGATCTTCATGATGACATCGTCCGGCGCACCGGGCAGGAGCTGGATGAGATAGCCGCCCGCCACGCGGACGCTCTGATCGGTATTGACAAGCACGCCAAGCGCACAGGCCGTCGGGGTCTGCTCGCTCTGCGCGAAATATGCGGTCACATCGTCGGCGATCTCGCCGCTGACGAGGGCGACCGAGCCGACGTACGGCTCCTTCATCTGCAAGTCGCGGATGACCGTCAGCGTGCCGTCCGTTCCGACCGCCGCACCGACATCGAGCTTCCCGGCGTATTTTTCCAGCAGGGTAATCGACGGATTATGCACGTAACCGCGTACATTTCCCTCGGCGTCCGAGGTCGCCAGCAGCGTTCCGAGCGGGCCGCCGCCCTTGACCTGAAGCGTCAGCGCACCGTTTTCGACCTTTTGCAGGTTGCCCATCATGGAGCAGGCCGTCAGAAGCCGTCCCAGCGCCGCCGTCGCCGTCGGTGTTGTTTTATGAATTGTTCTGGCCCGCTCGACGAGATTGGTCGAGCGAATGGCCATCGCCTTGACGAAGCCGTCCTTCGTGACGGCGCGAATGATATAATCTCCGTTCATATTGCTTCCTCCGTTGCAGGCTTTACGGCGCAAAAATAGATGCGCTGCTCCCTCTCGCGCGGCGGCTCCGGGCGGCAGTCGGCAAATTGCCGCACCTCGCCGAAGCCCGCCTCCCGCAGCCACACGGTCAGCACCTCGGGGGCGTAGGCGTACTCGCAGTGCTGCTCAAAGCTCCGCTCCCACAGCGCGCCGCGCCGCCGGAACAGGTCGATACCGTAGTAGCAGCGGTTCTCGTTTTCGTCAAACTCCGCGCGCCAGACACAATAGCTGTCCTCGTTTTCGTCCAGAAAAACCTGACCGTCCAGCCCGCGCAGCTTTTCGGGCGTGTTGATGTCGAAAAAGAACACGCCGCCGGGGCGCAGGGCGCGAAACACCCGGTCGATCGTCTTTTGGCAGTCCTCCGGCTCGTCGAGATAGTTCAAGCTGTCGAGCAGGCAGACGACAGCATCCACCGGCTGCGGCAGACACAGGCGCTGCATCGGCTGGCGGATAAAATACGGCGCATTTTCGCCCAATTTCGCCGCCTTTTGCGCGGCGACGGTCAGCATTTCCTCGGAAATATCCGCGCCCAGCACCCGGTAGCCCCGCTCGGCCAGCAAAACGGACATGGAGCCGGTACCGCAGGCCAGATCGAGCAGATCCCTCGGCGCTTTCTCAAGGCTGCACAGCACTGTTTCAAAAAAGTCACAGACCGCGCCATAGTCAACATCCCGCGTCAGCCCGTCATAAGCCCCGGCCAGCGTTTCATAGGCGCTCATTTCGCCTGATTCAACCGCCGGAACACCATGTCGTAGGCATCGGTGCCGTTGAGCAGGCTGCGGTTGACGCGGCTGACCGTGGCCGAGCTTGCGCCGGTTTTTGTCAGAATATCGTTATAGATCATGCCTGCGTCCAGCATCCGCGCGACCTCGTAGCGCTGCTCGATGGCGCTCAGCTCCGCCTGCGTACACAGATCACACAGGAACGCGTGGACCTCCTCCGGCGTTTTGAGCGTGAGGAAGGCGCGGTACATCTCGCAGCCCGGATTGGACTGCTTGTTGCGATTGTTCATTTCGCAGAAACCTCCAAAATCTATTTCATCGGACAGTATAGCACTTTTACGAAGGAAAGTAAAGTCCGCGTTTCTTTCCCGCAGGAAAAGCCCGCCGCATCGACGCGGCGGGCTTTTTGAAGCATCGGAGCTTACTTGTTGAAGATCTTGAAAATCTCGTCGATGTCGTCGATATTGGCGGAGGCATCGACGCTCGGCTGCGCGGCGGACGCGGAGTCGGTGCGCGGCGCGGAGGTGGTGCGGGAAGCGCCGGCGTTGGTGAAGATGCGCTTGCCGTCCGGCTTCTTCTGGTCGTCAAAGCCGGTGGCGATAACGGTCACGCGCATCTCGTCCTCGAAGTCCTCGGTAAACGTCGCACCGAAGATGATGTTCGCTTCGGGGTTCGCAGCTTCCATGACGATATTCGCGGCGGTTTCCACGTCGTCCAGGCCAAGATCGGCGGAGCCGGTCACATTGATCAGCACGCCGGTTGCGCCGTTGATCGACGTTTCCAGCAGCGGACTGGCGACGGCAGTCATGGCGGCCTGCTCGGCCTTCTCGCGGCCGGAAGCGGTACCGACACCCATATGCGCACGGCCAGCGTTTCTCATGATGGAGGAAACGTCGGCAAAGTCGAGGTTGATAATCACGCGGTCGGAATAGCCAACCAACTCGGAGATCGAGGACACCGCCTGCTTCAGCACGTCGTCGGCGATGCTGAACGCGTTGGCGAAGGTGATCTTCTGATCGGTGACGTACTTCAGCCGGTCGTTCGGGATGATGATGAGCGAATCGACCTTATCGGACAGGGCGCGGATGCCGTCCTCGGCCTGCTTCATGCGGTTCGCGCCCTCAAAACGGAAGGGCTTGGTCACGACGCCGACGGTCAGGATGCCCGCCTCATGCGCCAAATCGGCAATGATGGGGGCCGCGCCGGTGCCGGTGCCGCCGCCCATACCGGCGGTAATAAAGACCATATCGGTGCCTTCCAGCACCTTGGAAATGGCAGCTCTGCTCTCTTCGGCGGATTTTTTGCCGATTTCCGGCTTGGAGCCTGCGCCCATGCCGCTGGTCAGCTTCTCGCCGATTTGCAGCTTGTTTTCGCACTTGGATTTATTCAGATCCTGACGGTCGGTATTGACGACGATAAACTCCACGCCGCTGATGCCGCTGTCGATCATACGATTAACGACATTGTTGCCGGCACCACCGACGCCGATGACTTTAATATTAACTACCTTATCTGCGTAAACTTCGGACATGATTGATCTCCTCCTATGTATACTTACTGAAAATAGCGACAGTGTATTATATGCAGAATTATACCGTTCTATTTTACCGTGAATTTTTCCGTAGGTCAATAGAATTTCTCGTTTTTGCCAAAATTATTTACAATTTTCCGTCAATTTTGCTGGTTCGGAATGACGTAGGCCTCGTTGCCGTTGGTCAGACTGAGGTCGATCGTGCCGGTAACGTAGTCCTTCTGCTCGGCGATGATGAGCTTGAGGTACTCCAGCTTGTAAGCCAGCTGGTCGCTGCCACCCAATTCGACCTGAAAGCGGTCGCCGTACCAAAGGCTGATGCTCGACGTAGACAGGACGTTCACCGAGCTGATCTCGCGCACCAGCTCCGCCGCTTCGATCTCCTTTAGCAGCTGCAGCAGCGTCTCCATCCTGCGCTGCGCCGGGTCCTCCTTGCCCTCGTCGGCAGACGGAACGGCCTGTTCGCCGATCACAGGGTCCTTCAGAACAAGGTTTTCGACCTGGATATGCTCCTTTGCCGCCTGATCCGAAACCTGCTCGGTCAGCTTGCCCGTGGCGGTCATAAGATACCACGTACCGGCCGCGTCCTGCACGGCATAGGTCGTGTCGAACTCCGTCACCGTAACAATCACGGTATCCGGCAGCTGCCGCGTCACCTGTACGCTTTCGATATACGGGAGCTGCGCCATAATGCTTCCGGCCACCTGGCCGCGCGAGATCGTCAGCAGATTGTCGCCGCTTGCGATGGCCGTTGCGGCGCTGACCTCCTCGGCGCTGTAAAACGAGTTGCCGCGCACCTCCACATGGCGGACGCGGAAGAATATAATCATGCTCAGCGCCAGCGCCGCCACGACCGCCGCCATGATGAGCAGCCGCTTCCAGACATCGACGGGCAGTGCCTTCTGTGTCCGCTGCTTTGCCTTGCGCTTCTGCTTCTGCCGCAGTCCGGACAGGCGGGCATTCTCCTTGCGCTCCTCGCGGTGGCGCTGCGCCGTCTGGGCGGCGCGGGAATCGCGCTTTTCGCGCCGGACCGGGGTCTGCTGCTGCGGCTGCGCTGCCGCCGGGCGTTCGCGCTGCACCGGCTCTGTACGGCGCGGCGCGGCCTCGCGGTCTTCCGAACGGCGCTGCCGGGCCTCCGCCCGTTCCGCCGCCTTCCGTTCGGTCCGCTGCCGCTGGGCCTCGCGTGCCGCAGGAGAGCTTCTCCGCTTCCCCGCTGCCGCCGGGCGCCGAGCTTCGTCCTTTCTTCTTTCGTTCTCCATTTGTTATCCTACCCTTCGCTGTGGGTTTCGTTTTATTCCAATGTAATTTCCGCGCCGCAGCCGCAGAGCGCCGGTGCAAAGGCGGTGTAGCCGCGTTCCATATGCTCCGTGGCGGCGACGCGGCTTTCGCCCTGTGCGCTCAGCGCCGCGATTACCATCGCCGCCCCGCCGCGCAGGTCCGTCGCCGCAACGTCCGCGCCGTGCAGCCGCGGTACGCCGTGGACCAGCGCATAGCGGCCGACCGCCGTGATTTTCGCGCCCATCGCGCACAGCGCGGGGACGTGTCCGAAGCGGTCCGGAAACACGGTTTCCTCAAAGGCGCTGTCGCCCGCCGCCGTGGCCATCGCCGCCATGACCGGTGCCTGCGCATCCGTCGGAAACCCGTCGTACGGCGCGGTAACGATCGGCCCGGCTGCCGTTAAGCTCCGGCAGGCAAGCGTCAGCGTACGGTCCTGCGTTTCAATTTTACAGCCGCTGCGGTGCAGCACGTGCAAAACTGCCGTCAGATGCTCCGGCCTCGCGTCCAGCAGCCGCAGCTCCCCGCGGGTCGCGGCTGCCGCCGCTAAGTACGTTGCCGCCTCCATGCGGTCTGGCATCACGCGATACGCCGCTCCATGCAAGGGTCGCTTGCCCCGGACGCGCAGGACGGAGGTCCCGTCCCCGACAATTTCCGCACCGCAGGCCCGTAAAAAGCCGATCAAATCGGCAATTTCCGGCTCTCTCGCGGCATTGCACAGCACGACCTCGCCCGCGCAGCCCAGCGCGGCCAGCAGCAGATTTTCCGTCGCGCCGACGCTGGGAAACGGCAGGGCCAACGTGCAGCCCTGCAGAGCGGCCGCCTTGCAGCACAGCGCGTCGCCGTCGTATTGGCAGTCCGCACCCATCAGCCGCAGCCCACGCAGATGTAGGTCGATCGGCCGCCGTCCGAGCGGGCAGCCGCCGGGGTGGCAGAGCGCGGCGCAGGAAAAGCGCGTCAGCATCGCGCCGAGAAACAGCACCGCCGCCCGCATCCGCTTCACCAGCGCGGCCGGCAGCTCCGCCGGGGCCGCTTCGGACGCATCGACGCGAATCCGCGTTCCCGTCCGCTCCGCCCCGCAGCCGAGGCAGCGCAGCAGCTCCAGCGCATCGTCCACGTCGGAGATCTCCGGGCAGTTGTGCAGCTCACAGACGCCGCCCGTCACCAGCGTTGCCGCCAGGATGGGCAGCACACTGTTTTTCGCGCCGTGGATCGGCACATGACCGTGCAGCGGCCTGCCGCCCACGATCCGATAAGTACCCATAGGCAAACCTCCCGAAAGGAAATTTGCCCCATCCTATGCAAAAGCGCCTCCCGCCGTGCCTCAGCGCTTGGCCAGCTCCAGCAGGATGCGGTAGATGCGCTCGGCGGAATCGACCACCGCGATCTGCCGCAGGGCCGACCGCATCGCAGCCCGCCGCGCGTCGTCGTGCAGCAGCGCCTTGGCCGCCGCGTACAACCGGTCGCCGTCACATTCGTCCTCACGGAGGACAACGGCGGCGCCGCGTTCTTCGAGAATTCTGGCGTTCTTCTCCTGATGGTTATTCGTCACGTTGGGCGACGGAACGATGATGCAGGGCGTTCCCGCCGCCGCGATCTCGTTGAGCGTCGAGGCCCCGGCACGGCTGATGATCAGATCGGCCGCAGCCATCAGAGTCGGCATATTATAAATATATTCCTGCATCGTCACCAACGGATGCGCCGCCAGATCGATGCCGTGTTCTTTCACATATTCGGGCATCCAGCGCCAACCGAACGAGCCGGTCGCGTGGATATGGCGGAAGCAGTTATCCTGACATTCCAGCTCCATAAAGCGGGTGATCTTCTTATTCATCTCCCGCGCACCGAGGCTGCCCCATGCGGAAACGATGAGCGGTGTGTCGTCCAGCCCCAGCTCGCGCCGGGCATCGTCGCGCTTGGTAAAGAGGAACGCCTCCTGCACCGGCATCCCGACCGGGATCACGCGCTCCTGATGCTTGTATTCCTTCTTGCTCTCGGCAAAGCTGACGAGAATTTTATCTACCTTATCGCACACCAGCCGCGTGGCCAGTCCGGGAACGGCGTTGGATTCGTGCAAGGCCGTCGGGATGCCGTTCTTGACGCCCATGCGCAGAATCGGATAGCTGGCGTAGCCGCCGGTGCCGAGAATCACGTCGGGCCGGAACTCGCGGATGATGCGGTCCGCCTTTCGCAGTGCCCGGCGAATGGTAACGACCGCCTTCGCGTTATGCCACAGCGCGGCGGGCGTGATGCTTCTGAGATAGTTGGAGATGGTGACCGTTTCGATGCGGAAGCCCTCGCGGGGGACGAGCTTCGTTTCCATGCCGTCGTCCGCACCGACGAACAGGATTTCACTGTCCGGTCTGCGCTCGCGAAGAATTTTTGCAACGGCCAGCGCCGGATTGATATGCCCTCCGGTTCCGCCACAGGTAAATATAACACGCAATCTCTCCACTTCCTTTCCTCGGGCTATGCGCCGGAGCTTCCCTTGATGCTCCGGGAGATATTCAGCACAATGCCGCATTCGGCAAGCTGCATGATGAGCGCCGTCCCGCCCGAAGAAAAGAACGGCAGCGAAATGCCCGTCGCGGGCAGAAGATTCGTCACGACCGCCACATTCAGCAGCACCTGAAGCGCCAGCAGCGTCGTCAGCCCCATGCCCAATAGCATGGAAAAGCGGTCACGCGCATGAATTGCGATCCAGTAGCCGCGCAAAATCAGCAGCGCAAACAGCAGCAAAATCGCTACCGCGCCGATGAAGCCCAGCTCCTCGCAGGCAATGGCAAAAATGTAGTCGTTGTGTTCTTCGGGGAGGTAGAGGTACTTCTGCCGCCCCCGGCCAAGCCCCAGCCCCAGCAGCCCGCCGGAGCCGATGGCGTATTCCGATTGCAGAATTTGCAGGCCGGAATCCAGCGGGTCGGACTCCGGGTCGAGCCACGCGGTGATGCGTTCGCTCGTGTAGCCGCCCGTCAGCAGCAGGAGCAGCAGCCCTGCGCCGCCAAGCGCCATGACAAGGCCAAGATATTTCCAGTTCACGCCCCCGACGGCCATCATGCAAAAGCACAGCGAGGCAATGATGATCGTCGCGGAAAAGTGCGGCTCCAGCACCAGCAGCACCGCGATGAGCAGCAGCGAGCCGGCGCACAGGAAAAACACACGCAGCGATTTCATCTCGTCGCGATAGCGGCTCATAATGACCGAAAGCGTCACGATGAGCGAGAATTTTGCGATTTCCGAGGGCTGAAACTGGGTGAAACCGAGGTTAATCCACCGCGTCGCGCCGTTGACGTTCGTCCCGACGAGCAGGACCGCCAAAAGCAGCAGCACCGTCACGGCGTAGATCACGCGATGGAATTTTCGATACCAGTCGTACGGGACACGGCTGACCAGCAGCATTGCCGCAACGCCCATCAGGGCGAAAACGAGCTGGCTCGTAAAATAGCTTGCAGAGTTTCCTGTCACATGGTATGCTCTGGCATAGCTTGCCGAAAGCAGCACGATCAGCCCGACGGCGACCAGCAGCAGGGTCAGAAAAAAGTACGGCAGATCAATTACGCCGAGATCGCTCTTTGTCGTCTTGCGATTTCCCGCGCGAACAGACAAATCGCGGGGCATTTTTGACCTCCTCTCAGAAATTTACAGCTTAAAACCAACCTTTCACGCCAAACCACGCCACAACGCACATCACGACCGTGGTCAGAACGAAAACCACCCAGATCTTCTTTTCCGACCATCCGCACATCTCAAAATGGTGGTGAATCGGGGCCATTTTGAACACGCGCTTGCCGTGCGAGAGCTTGAAGTACGTGACCTGAATGATGTCGGAAAGGGTTTCAATGATATAAATCAGGCCGACAAGCAGCAGCACCAGCGGCATATCCAGCGCAAAGGCCATGCCGACGACCGCGCCGCCCAAAAACAGCGAGCCGGTGTCACCCATGAACGCCTTCGCAGGGTAGAAGTTGTAGCACAGGAAGCCGCCGAGGCCGCCCAGCAGCGCCGCCGGGAAGGTCGCCAGCCCCAGCCGCTTCATGGAAACGGCGACGAGCGTGAAAAACACCATGACCGGCATCGTCACGCCCGTAGCGAGGCCGTCGATGCCGTCGGTCAGGTTGACCGCGTTGACGCAGCCGACGATGGCGAAGATTGCGATCGTCAGATACAGCACCGGCGGAACCGAGGCAACCGGCTCCTTGACAAACGGAATGTACAGGTCATACTTGAGTGCGCAGGAAAAATGCATCGCCAGCAGGAAAATGACTGCCGCAACGATTTGCAGCACCAGCTTTTGCAGCCCGGTCAGGCCGAGGTTGCGCTTTTTCTTGATCTTGATAAAATCGTCGTAAAAGCCGATCGCGCCGAACATCAGCGCAAGGGCCAGCACCAGCAGCTGCGAATATTCTCCCCGCTTCAGCGCAAAAATGCCAAAGGGAATGCAAAGTGCGGAGGCTACGATGAACGTCAGGCCGCCCATCGTCGGGGTCCCGGCCTTGCCGTTGTGCCACTTCGGGCCGACCTCGCGAATAGACTGTCCGGCCTTGAGCGCCCGCAGCGCCGGAATCAGCACCCGTCCCAGAAGCACGGCGACCACAAAACCGGCCAGCACCGCGCCGAGAACCCAATAAATATTCGCATCCATGTTACATTCCTCCGATTTTGCTTTCTTCCGTAAGTCGTTCGAGCACGCGCTCCATGTGCATCCCGCGGCTGCCCTTGAGCAGGACCGTGTCGCCGGGGCGCAGCTCCGTCCGCAGCGCGGCGTACAGCTCCTCGTGCGAGTCGAACCGTTCCGCACGGGTCAGGCCGTTTTCCTTCGCACCGCGCACGTATTGCTCACTGTTATCGCCGTAAGCATACAACAGCTCCGCTCGCCCGGCAGCATAAGCGCCAACCTCAAAATGTGCCTGCGGCGCAAAGTCGCCCAGCTCCAGCATTCCGCCGAGGACCGCAATACGCCGTCCCTTCGCCTGCGCCAGCACGTTCAGCGCCGCGCGCATGGATTCCGGGCCTGCGTTATAGCAGTCGTCGATGACCTGAATACCGCCGAGGGACAGCAGTCGCTGCCGGTGGCCGGTGTTTTGGAAGCTATGCAGCGCCGCGCCGATTGCCTCCGGCGAAATCCCGAAGTCCAGGCCGACCGCAGCAGCCGCCAGCGCGTCGAGAACGTTATGCTCTCCGGTCAGCGGCAGCGTCACGGGAAAGCGCAGCTTTCCGGCGGTGACGGTGAAGTCCGTCTGCCCGTCGTACGTCCGAACATCGCTGCCGCGCACGTCGCAGCCCGCGCCGAGGCCAAAGGTCAACGCGCCGTAACGGACCGCCTCGCGCGAGAGCAGATCGTTGTCGCCGCAGAAAACGACGCGTCCGCCCGGCCGCAGGCCCTCTAAAATTTCGAGCTTTGCCTGTAAAATTCCCTCGCGGGAGCCGAGATTTTCGATGTGCATCGTGCCGACGTTCGTGATGAGCGCCAGATCGGGCTTTGCAAGGCGCGTCAGGACCGACAGCTCGCCGAAGTGGTTCATTCCCATCTCCAGCACGGCCACCTCGTCCTCCGGCGTGATGCGCAGCAGCATCACCGGCACGCCGATGTCGTTGTTAAAATTCTGCGCCGTTTTGACCGTGCGATAGCGCTGCTGCAGCACGGCGGCGATCATTTCCTTCGTCGTGGTCTTGCCGACGCTGCCGGTGATGCCGATCACGCTGCAACGCAGCCGCTCCCGCCATGCCGCAGCGATCTGCTGCAAGGCCCGGAGCGTATCGTCCACATAAATTGCCGGGATCGTATCCGGCAGCGGTTCGCTGGCCAGCACGGCGGCAGCGCCGAGGTCCATTGCCTTCTGCGCAAAGATATGGCCGTTTCGCTGGCCCTTCAGCGCGACGAACAGCTCCCCGGCGGCAAGCTGCCGGGTGTCAAAGTTCGCGCCGAAAAATTCGATATGTTTCTCCTTCTCGGAAACGCGGCCGCCGCACCATGCCGCAGCCTGCTCCAGAGAGATCATTTGCTTTCCCATAAAGCCGAGGCGACCTCCTCGCGTTCGTCCAGATGTGTTTTTCTTGTGCCGATGACCTGATACGTTTCATGGCCTTTTCCGGCGAGCACTACTATATCATTTTTTTGCGCATAACGCAAGGCTTGTCGAATGGCTGCGCGGCGATTTTCCTCCACGAGGAACGGTTTTTGCCGCATTCCGGCCAGAATGTCGCGAATGATTGCCATCGGCTCCTCCGTCCGTGGGTTATCCGAGGTCACGATCACCACGTCGGCGAGGTCCTCGGCAATGCGGCCCATGATTGGGCGCTTCGTGCGGTCGCGGTCGCCGCCGCAGCCGAACACCACGATCAGCCGGCCCTTACAGAAGTCGCGGACGGAACGCAGGACGTTTTCCAGTCCGTCCGGCGTGTGTGCGTAATCGATCAGAACCGTGTAGTCCTTGCCCGGCGTGGGAACGACCTCGATACGGCCCTTCACACCCTTCACACCGGACAGCGCCCGGGCCGCCGTTTCCAGCGGAATGTCAAGCTGGCGGGCGATGCCGACGGCGACGAGCGCATTGCTGACCGTAAAGCGGCCGGGAATACCGAGCCGCAGCCGCGCCGCACACGCTCCCTCCCGCAGCGTCAGCGCCACGTGATCGGAGCCAAGCTCGACGTTCTCGCCGGTCAACTGTGCCCTTTGCGTCGTGCCGACCGTGTAAATTTCGCACGACGCGTCGCGGATCATTGCCTCCGCCGTCGGGTCGTCGAGATTGAACACGCCCTTTTTGCAGCGGGTAAAGAGTAACGCCTTGGCCTTGCGGTAGTTTTCCATTGTTCCATGGAAGTCCAGATGGTCCTCCGTCAGGTTCGTAAACGCGCCCACGCGGAACGGAATTTCGTCCACACGATGCAGATACAGCGCGTGAGATGATACCTCCATCACAACGTGCGTGCAGCCCGCGTCGCGCATTTTCGCCAGAATGCCCTGCAATTCAAAGCTCTCCGGCGTCGTCCGTTCCGTCGGAAGGTCCTCGTCGCCGATCAGATTGCAGATCGTTCCAATGAGGCCGACCTTCGCGCCGATCGCCGCCTCCAGCAGCGCCTTCAAAAGATACGTCACTGAGGTCTTGCCGTTCGTGCCGGTCACGCCGATAACCTGCATGGCCTTCGCCGGATGGCCGAACCAGTTTGCGCCAAGCTGCGCCAGTGCCGTTCGGGTGGAAGCCACGCGGACCCACGGCGTTCCCTCCGGCGCTTCACGTTCGCAAAGAATGACCGCCGCACCGCGCTGCACCGCGTCGGGGATGTATTTGTGGCCGTCCGTCGTATAGCCCGGCACGGCGGCAAACAACTCGCCCGGCTGTACCAGCTTCGACGCATAGCGCACGCCCGCGATGTCCAGCTCCATCGGCGCATTCGTTTCCAAG
This sequence comes from uncultured Eubacteriales bacterium, assembly GCA_902477055.1. Classification (GTDB taxonomy): domain Bacteria; phylum Bacillota; class Clostridia; order Oscillospirales; family Oscillospiraceae; genus JAZOXB01. The sequence continues at coordinate 9,702 of CABSFY010000004.1, read as the reverse complement.
ACCGCAACGCCGGAAAGCAATTCCTTCAGCTTCATATCTTTCTCCTAATCCATATCGTTTGTGTCCGTAAAAAGCACCGTGACCGTCGTGCCGCGCTCGACCTCGCTGCCGGGGTCGAGGTCCTGCGCCGTGGCGACCACGCGCCATGCGGTATAGTCCGCACCCTTCGCCTGTAGATAAAGCCCCAGCGGTGTCAGCAGCTCCACGGCCTCCTTTGCGGTCTTGCCACGCAGGTCCGGCACCTTGACCGAGTCGGTCGGCATGGAATCGTCGGTGTAGAGCAGCACGGTGGAAAGCCCCGGCACCGCCCGGCCCGCTGCCGGAAGCTGGCTGACAACGCGGCTGCCGCTGCCGACGGTTTTGCAGCTCAGAGAGCTGTCCTTTAACAGTTTTTCCGCTTCCGAAATGCTCAGCCCCTCGACGGACGGCATCGACACGTTCACGCGGTACATTTCGTCCGCGCTGTAGTCCGGCTCCACGCCGAGGTATGGTAAAATGTCCTCAAAGACCGCCGCAACGGTCGGGGCCGCCATCACACCGCCGGAAACGTACTGCCCCGTCGCGGGGTTCGGCGTGTCCAGTGCAACGAGCACGACGTACTGCGGCGACTCCATCGGCGCAACACCGATAAAGGAAACGATCTTATCCTTCGTAAGCTGGCCGGACGCGTCGCGCTGGTCGGTTTTTTCCGCCGTGCCGGTCTTGCCGCCGATGCGGTAGCCGGTGACCTGCGCGTTTTTCGCCGTGCCGACGGCGACGACCGACTCCAGCAGCTCGCACATCGTCGCGGAGGTATCCTCGGAAATCACCTGCCGGATGACCTCGCGGCCATACAGCTCCGTCACGTTCCCGTCAGCATCGAGGACCTGCGAAACGACGTGCGGCTTGAGCAGATACCCGCCGTTCACAACCGCCGCCACGGCCCGTACGACCTGCATCGGCGTGGGCTTCACGGTCTGGCCGAAGGAGGTCGAGATGAGATAGCTCGTGCCGAACGCTGCATTATCGGCCAGATGCTCCCGGCTGTGAAACAGGCCCTTCGCCTCGCCGGGTAGGTCGATGCCGGTCGTATCTAACAGGCCAAAGGCCTTGCAATAATCATATAACGTTTCTCCGCCGGTCAGCAGGCCGATGTGCGCAAAGGCAAGGTTGCAGGAGTTTTGCAGCGCCTGCGCCGTCGTTTCGGAGCCGTGACCCTGATGCCGCCAGCAGTTCAGAATTTGCGATCGGCCCTCGAATTTCTCCGCGCCGCGGCAGTAGAACGTGTTTTGCAGCGTGACCGCGCCGCTGTCGAGCGCCGAGGCCAGCGTGACGACCTTGAAGGTGGACCCCGGCTCGTAGCCGTCGGAAACGCAGCGGTTGCGCCATTGCTTCAGACGCGCCGCCGCCATCTCCGCATTGTAGACATCGAAGGCTGCCGTTCGTTCCGCCGTTCCCTCCGGCTTGGCGCTTGCTGCCTGATACAGCTCCTCCAGCTCGGCATTTTTCGCCAAATCGAAAATTTCAAGATAGCTGTTCGGGTCGTAGCCGCCGAGCGTCGCCATAGCCAAAATATCGCCGCTATTGACATCCATGACGATGCCGAACGCACCGTTGAGAACGTCGTAGCGATCGATGGCATCGCGCATCTGCTTTTCCAGCGCCCGCTGCACGGTTAGGTCAAGCGTCAAGACAAGGCTTTCCCCGTCTGTCGCCTGATAGTATTTTTCATAGGAATAGAGCATTTCGGTTTCGTTGTTGCCCTTCGTGGTGATCACAGCGCCCGCTTTGCCCTGTAATAGCATATTATAATAGGATTCCAGCCCCTCGGAGCCGACGTTTTCGGTGTTCGTAAAGCCGAGCAGCTGCGAGGCGACACTGTGATTCGGGTAATAGCGCATGGAATCCGGCTCCAGATGCACCCCGACGAGCTTTCCCTCCGCAATCAGCTCCCGCACCGCGTCGCACACGGCGCGATCCTGCCGCCGCTTGAGCATTTTATAGCGCAGGCTGGTGTCCGTTGCCTGCTTTTTGATGTACTCCTCGGAGATGTCCAGCAGCGGCGCGAGCTTTTTTGCCAGCGCGTCCACGTCAACGCCGTTCTGCTTCAGCTCCAACGGGTCGAGAAAGATATTTTCCACGCTCGACGAGGCGGCCAGTACCTCCATATTGCGGTCGTAGATCGTCCCGCGCGAGGCGGTCACACTGGTGCTGCGCGTCTGATTGCGGATGGCCTTGCCCTCATAATAGTCATGCTCGACCAGCATCAGCCGCACAAGCTGACCTGTTACCGTCAAAAATGCCGCAATGCCCAACAGCCCCATCATCGCCACGATACCGCGCCGGATGTAGGTATCCGTCACGCCTCTCGCCCTGACACGCGCATAGCGCGGCCGCTTCGGAACGTCCCTTCGCTTCATAGCCGCCTCCCGAGAATCATTCAAAACAAGGGCGGCAGTTCGCAAACGCCGCCCTTGTCATGAAGATATATATTCGGGTTCAGGAAAAGTATTCCGCCACGTTCCGAAAAACTCCGCGAAAAATTTCGCCGATCTGCGCAAAAACTCCCGTCTCCTCCGGCTGGTCGAACACCTCGGTGGTATCGCCGCCGGGGACGCGCACGGTCACGATCTCGTCGGCGGTGGCCGGATGCAGCCCCAGCTCCGCCGCGCGAGCGGCAATTTTGTCGAGATCGATGCTCTGCTCATAGAGCGCAGTCAGGGCCTTCTCCTCCTCAGCCAGCGCCGCGTAGGTGTCCTCCAGCTCCGCCGTCGCGCTCTGCGCCTCGTAAAGGCTCACAAAGCTGAACACGGAGAGCAGCAGCAGACCCAGCGTCAGCACAATGGCAAGCAGACGCAGCGCACGGAAGCGCCGCTTCGGCAGCGCCTTGGCCGCGCGATGCGGCTCCTCCGGCAGCAGCGTCTTGCGGACAAGCTGCCGCGCCGTGCTGTCGGCATAGATATCATACGCCGCCACGCCGTCGGTCCGATATTGTTCCCACTGCGCCATGAAGCAGCGCTCCCTTCCAAGATTTTCGTCACAGCTTTTCCGCCACGCGGAGCTTTGCGCTTCGCGCACGGGGGTTTTCGGCCAACTCCGCCGGGCCGGAAACGATTGGCTTCCGGGTCAGAACGGTCACGCGCGGCTTTTTCCCGCAGACGCAGACCGGAAATTCCGGCGGGCAGGTGCAGCCCTTCGCCGCCGCCTGCATCGCGGTTTTGACGATGCGGTCCTCCAGCGAGTGGAAGGTGATGACCGCCAACCGGCCGCCGGGATTGAGGCAGTCGATCGCGTCGTCCATCAGGCGCCGCACCGAGCCAAGCTCGTCGTTGACGGCAATGCGGATGGCCTGAAAGCAGCGCTTTGCCGGATGCTGCTTTTCGCGCAGCGCCTGCGGGGGCATCGCGCTGCGGATCACGTCGGCAAGCTCCAGCGTCGTTTCGATGGGCTTGCCCTCCCGCCGCCGCACGATCGCAGCCGCGACCTGCGGGGCATAGCGTTCCTCGCCGTATTCATAGAAAATGCGGCGCAGCTCGTCGGCGGACCACGTGTTGACAATCTCCGCCGCCGTTAAGGCATCGTCGCGGTCCATGCGCATATCCAGCGGCGCATCGGCCATGTAGGAAAAGCCGCGTTCGGCATCGTCCAACTGCGGCGACGAAACGCCGAGGTCAAAGAGCATCCCGTCCACGCCCGGAACGGACAGCTCCCGTAAAATCGAACGAATTTCGGAAAAATTGGAATGTACCAGCGTCACGCGGTCAAGATATGGCCGCAGCCGCTCCTCCGCCGCCGCCAGCGCCGTCCGGTCGCGGTCCACGCCGATCAGGCGACCGGTCGTCAGGCGCTTGACAATTTCGGAGGAATGGCCCGCACCGCCGAGCGTCCCGTCGAGATAAATTCCGTCGGGGCGGAGGTTCAGCGCCTCGATGCACTCGTCCAGAAGGACGGATTTATGAAAGAATTCCATCAGAAGCCCAGCTCCTCCATTACCGCGGCGATGGCCTCCGGCGTGAGGTACTTGGCCTCCTCCGCCTCATAACGCTCTGCCGCCCAGATCTCCGCCCGGCCGGCCTGACCGAGGAAAATGGCCTCCTGGTCGATCCCGGCGTAGCGTCGGAAGGATTCCGGCAGAAGAAAGCGGCCCTGCTTATCCGGTTCGCATTTCGTTACGTTCGCAAAGAAGAAGCGCATGGCGCGGGCCTTGGACGCGGGCAGCTCGTTGCAGTGGTCCAGCACCCTCTGCCACTCCGCCTCGGGATAGACGGCGAGGCAGGCATCCGGCGCCTTGGCGACGTAGAACGCCTCGCCCAGCTCCTCGCGCAGCTTCGCGGGAACAAAGAGCCGCCCCTTGGCATCCAAAGAGTGCTTATATTGGCCGAACATTTGCGTCACCTCCTCCACTTTAATCGTATTTCATCCATTTTGCTCCACTTTGCTAACAGTATACTATTTTCGCTGTAAAAAATCAATCACTTTTTCCCACATTTGTGCAGTTTGAATAGGATTTTTCCCGGAAAATTCACCCAAAAACCGAATTTTCAAACGTATGTTCGTGAAAGTGGCATGAAAATCCCCCGCCGGGATGACCCGGCGGGGTGGGGAGAACGGTTTCATTGAACAGTTAATAGTAAAGCGCGCGGATGACTTCTGCGCATTGTTCGGCGTTCATGCCGCATTCGATGGCCGGGTGGTACAGCAGCTGCATCAGCAGCACGTCCACGTCCGTCAGATCCTGCGTTTCGGAGTATTCCTGATAGATGATGCTGTCCGGGCGCAGCATGGTGTCCTGCGTCGCGCCGGTGCCGTTGTAGATTTCCTCCAGAATTACGGAGTTGCGCAGATACTGCCCCATATCGGTGCGGATGCCGATGTCCTCGGAATAGATCGCGTTGTCGCCGTCGTACCAGTAATGCACGATGCCGTCGCACAGATCACCGTTGACGTACTCGCCCATCTCGAAGGTCAGCTCATCCTGCGTCCAGAAGTTGATGCGCAAATTCGCCGCTTCCGGGTCGTCCGTCCAATAAAAGCCGGGATAGCCCTCGATGCCGTTGAGAATACCGGCAATTTTATCGATTGCCGCCAAATCCTCGTCCGTATAATCGCCGTAGAGCGTATAGAGCACCGGGTCCACCCATTTCTGCACAACGCTGGGGTCGCCGGAGTCGACATACTCGCTATCGAGGCAGACCTCGTTAAAGTATGTAATCACGTCCTCGACGGAAACGCCGGGAATGTACAGGTCCGAATGCTCCGGGCGGGGTTCCGGCTCGGTTTCCGGCTGCGTTTCGGGTTCCGTTTCCGGCTCGGTCTGGATAATCGTGATGGTTTCCGGGAAGGTTGGGGCCTCCGTCGGCTCTGTTTCCGGCGGCAGCAGGAACGAGCAGCCCGCCAGCAGACAGACAGCCAGCAGCGCTGCGGTCAGGGCGAAAATTCTGTGCTTCATATTCTTTTCCCTCCAAATGGCTTCGGGGCTGTCCCAAAAAGGGGCAGCCCCGATCGATTATTTCAGTTCGTTGTCGATCATGTCCTGCGTGACTTCGCTTTCGGGCCACTGCTCGGCATCATACTGGCGGTAGATATCCAAACCGGAGCCGGCAGGGATGAGCTTACCGATGATAACGTTCTCCTTCAGGCCGACCAGATGATCGACCTTGCCCTTGATCGCGGCCTCGGTCAGGACCTTGGTGGTTTCCTGGAAGGACGCGGCGGACAGGAAGGACTCCGTTGCCAGAGAGGCCTTGGTGATACCCATGAGCATGAGCGTATCCGTCGCCGGACGCAAATCCGTTTCGCCCGCATCGATGCGGCGCTGAATCTCGTCGTTGGCATCGTTGAACTCGTAAACGTCCACAACCGTGCCGCTGAGCAGGTTCGTGTCGCCGGGATCCTCGACGCGCACCTTGCGCATCATCTGACGGATGATGACCTCGATGTGTTTATCGTTGATATCAACGCCCTGCTGACGGTAAACGGCCAGAACGCCCTGCGTCAGGTAGTTCTGCACAGCCTCTACACCGGAGATACGCAGAACGTCGTGCGGGTTCAGCGCACCGTCGGTGATAGGCTCGCCCTTCCGGATGCGCTTGCCGTTTTCGACCTTCAGGCCGACGGAGTACGGCACCTGATAGAGCTTGACCTCGCCGTCCTCGGAGGTAACGGTAATGTCGCGGAGGGCGCTCTTATGGCTCTCATCGACTGCAACCACGCCGTCAGTCTCCGCCAGCACGGCCATCTTCTTCGGCTTGCGGGCCTCGAACAGTTCTTCAACACGGGGCAGACCCTGGGTGATATCATCGCCCGCGACACCGCCGGTGTGGAAGGTACGCATGGTAAGCTGCGTGCCGGGCTCGCCGATGGACTGGGCGGCGATGATGCCGACCGCCTCGCCGAGATTGACCAGCTCCGAGGTCGCAAGGTTCATGCCGTAGCACTTGGCGCACACGCCGCTGCGGGCGCGGCAGCCGAGGACTGTACGGGCATAGACACTGTGAATGCCGTGGGCCTCGAGCAGCTTCGCATCGTCCTCGAACATCATCTGATCCTTGGAGATCAGCAGCTCGCCCGTTTCGGGGTCGCAGATGTCGTCAACGGGGAAGCGGCCATGGATGCGGGAAGCGAAGGTTTCGATGACCTGTCCCTTTTCTACGACCTCGGCAAGGTTAATGCCGTGCTTCGTGCCGCAGTCATGCTCGCGGATGATAACCTCCTGCGAAACATCAACCAGACGGCGGGTCAGATAACCGGAGTCGGCGGTACGCAGGGCGGTATCGGTCAGGCCCTTACGTGCGCCTCTGGAGGAGATGAAGTATTCCAGAACCGACAGACCCTCGCGGAAGTTCGCCTTGATCGGAATCTCGATGGTGCGGCCGTTGGTGTCCGCCATCAGGCCACGCATACCGGCGAGCTGACGAATCTGGTTCATGCTGCCGCGGGCGCCGGAGTCGGCCATCATATAGATGGGGTTGAAGCGGTCAAGGTTGTCCTGCAGCGCACCGGTAACATCCTTGATGGTCTGCTCCCACTGCTGAACGACCAGACGATAGCGCTCGTCGTTGGTGATAAAGCCGCGCTTATACTTGCGGTCGATTTTGACGGCATTGGCCTCCGCCTCCTCGACCAGCGCATACTTTTTCTCCGGGATGGCCATATCGGCGATGGAAACGGTGATTGCGCCCTTGGTGGAGTACTTATAGCCGAGTGCCTTCACACGGTCGAGCATCTCGGTGGCGATGGTAAAGCCATGCTTGCGGATGCACTTATCGATAATAACGCCGAGCTTCTTCTTGCCGACAAGGAAGCTGATCTCCAGCTCGAAGGCGTTCTCCGGCTTGGAGCGATCCACGAAGCCGAGGTCCTGCGGAATCGGCTCGTTGAAGATCAAACGGCCGACGGTGGCATTGATGATCTGATACTGCATCACGCCGTCGATCATCTTGCCGTAGCGGACGCGGATGGGCGCATGGAGGCCGATCGCGCCGCAGGCATAGGCCTTGATGGCTTCTTCGGGGTTGGAATAGGCGTGCTTCGCGATGAACTGCGGGGCCTTTTTGTGATAGCGCTCCGCCTCATCGATCGCCTTTTCAACCAGGTCACCGTCCACGAGCTGGTTCACGGGCAGATCAAAGTCGCCCGCGTCGGTCACAAAGACCTCCTCTGCGCCCTTCTCCTCCTTGCCCATGCGGACATAGGTCAGGTAGTAGGTGCCGAGGATCATATCCTGCGTCGGAACGGTAACGGGCTTGCCGTCCTGCGGACGCAGCAGGTTGTTCGCCGAGAGCATCAGCATACGGGCTTCGGCCTGTGCCTCCGCCGACAGAGGAACGTGAATCGCCATCTGGTCGCCGTCAAAGTCGGCGTTGAACGCGGTGCAGCACAGCGGATGCAGCTTCAGCGCACGGCCCTCGACCAGCACCGGCTCGAACGCCTGGATGCCCAGACGGTGCAGCGTCGGCGCACGGTTGAGCATGACGGGGCGGTCCTTGATGATTTCTTCCAGCGCGTCAAAGACCTCGGGCTCGCCCTTGTCGATCTTCTTCTTCGCGCTCTTGATGTTATTGGCAAAGCCGTCCTCGACGAGCTTCTTCATCACAAACGGACGGAACAGCTCGATTGCCATTTCCTTCGGTACGCCGCACTGGTACAGCTTCAGCTCCGGGCCGACGACGATAACGGAACGGCCGGAATAGTCAACGCGCTTGCCCAGCAGGTTCTGACGGAAGCGGCCCTGCTTGCCCTTGAGCATATCGGACAGGGACTTGAGTGCGCGGTTGTTCGCACCGGTGACGGCGCGGCCGCGGCGGCCGTTATCGATCAGCGCGTCAACGGCCTCCTGCAGCATCCGCTTTTCGTTGCGGATGATGATATCGGGGGCGTTGAGCTGGATGAGGCGCTTGAGGCGGTTGTTGCGGTTGATGACGCGGCGGTACAGATCATTCAGATCGGAGGTCGCAAAGCGGCCGCCGTCGAGCTGGACCATCGGGCGGATGTCGGGCGGGATGACGGGCAGCACGTCCATGATCATCCATTCGGGCTTGTTGCCCGACAGGCGGAAGGCCTCGACGACCTCAAGGCGCTTGATGATGCGCAGCTTCTTCTGGCCGTTGGCGTTTTTCAGCTCGCTGCGGAGCTGCTCGGAAAGACTCTCCAGATCGATCTCGGCGAGGAGCTTCTTGACGGCCTCGGCGCCCATACCGGCATCGAAATCGTCCTCATACTTCTCACGCATGTCGCGGTATTCCTTCTCGGAAAGGATCTGGCACTTGCTCAGCGGCGCATCGCCGGGATCGGTGACGATGTAGCTGGCGAAATACAGGACCTTCTCCAGAATGCGCGGGCTGATGTCGAGCAGCAGGCCCATGCGGGAGGGGATGCCCTTGAAGTACCAGATGTGGCTGCACGGCGCGGCCAGCTCGATGTGGCCCATGCGCTCGCGGCGCACCTTGGCCTTCGTGACCTCGACACCGCAGCGGTCGCAGATCTTGCCCTTGAAGCGAATTTTCTTATATTTACCGCAATGGCACTCCCAGTCCTTCGTCGGTCCGAAGATCTTTTCGCAGAACAGGCCGTCGCGTTCGGGCTTGAGGGTACGGTAGTTGATGGTCTCCGGCTTCTTGACCTCGCCGTAGGACCACTGGCGAATCATATCCGGCGAAGCAATACCGATCTTGATCGCACTGAATGTTTTGTTGCTCATGGTATTCCTCCTCCTTTATTCTTCTTCGTCGCCCACGTCGCTGAAGTCGAAATCGTCTTCCTCGTCGTCGGCATCGTCGTCCTCGCCGCCGAGGCCGATGATCTGCGAAATGGCGTTCACATCGCTGTCAACGCTGTCCGGATCAATACCGTAGCCGGAGGAAAGGACCTCGCCCTCGTCGGTAACGTAATTTTCGTTACCGGCGGTGTAAACCACATCGTCCTCATCCTCGTCGCGCAGCTCGATCTCCTCGCCCTGATCATCCAGAACACGGATGTCGAGGCAAAGCGATTGCAGCTCCTTGACCAGAACCTTGAAGGATTCCGGAACGCCGGGCTTGGGAACGTTGTGGCCCTTGACAATGGCTTCGTAGGTCTTGACTCGTCCGGTCACGTCGTCGGACTTGACGGTCAGGATTTCCTGTAACGTATATGCAGCGCCGTAAGCCTCCAGCGCCCAGACTTCCATTTCGCCGAAGCGCTGGCCGCCGAACTGGGCCTTGCCGCCCAGAGGCTGCTGGGTGA
>CABSFY010000003.1 GCA_902477055.1 uncultured Eubacteriales bacterium | reverse complement strand
GGAGCTGTCAGCGAAGCTGACTGAAGGAGTCCACGCGCCCGCAGGCGCACGTTGCGATATGGTTTGCAATAAAATCAAAGTGCCGGCAAGCGGCGGGATGTGGGCATCCCGCCCTACGCGTCAAGCGGAGGCTCCGGCGCGTTTTCTTCCGCCGGCTCCCCCTCCGGCGGGTCTACTTGAGGAATGAATTCCTTTGCAATTTTTCCCTTGCCGCGATGCTTCACGTAGGAAAAGCCGATGAAGGAAAACACGACAGCGCCGATGAGATTGACGATCAGGTCCTTCATCGTGTCGTGAATGCCGACATCCAGATAGCCGCCAACGCCGAGCGCCTCCTGCGTTCCGTCGGAATGAACGACGATGACATCGGAAATATCCTTGATCTGTACGACCTTGTTGCTGTGCGTTTCGTCAAGCATCGTGCTGCTGATCGTGTGCAGCACGGTGTCCTTCTGCATATCCTTGCCGCCGATGCCGTCCACGGAGAACTCAAACACCTCCCAAAGCGCACCGATCGTCATAGAAAAGCAGAACGCGGCGATGGCGAGGTACAGCGGCGACAGCTTCAGCGAAAACCGCTCGTTCCGATTCAGAATATCCACCAGCGCAAAGCCGATGGCGGCGCAGCAGAAGCCGTTGATCGTGTGCATCATGGTGTCCCAGTGCGGGATACGGACGTAAAAGCTGTTCAGCTCGCCGAGAATTTCCGCCGAGAAAATAAACAGCAGAATGATGACCTCCAGCGCCGACGGCAGCGTGATTCTCAAAATGGACGACGCGATGCCCGGCAGAAGCCACAGAAACAGCGTCAGCACGCAGTAGAACACACTCTCCCATTCGTGCAGAAACGCCTTGCGCACCAGAATCAGCACCACCAGACAGCGCAGCACCAGGAACAGAATCGCAGTCCCCTTGTGCTTATAGGGCAAAAATTTTTTTGCATCAGGTTTCGGCTTTTGTTTCATCTCGATCTCCTTATCGGCGGGAAGAATTTTGTGTCCGCATTATACCACGCCCCGCGCGGAAAGTAAAGCAAAAGCCGTCCACGCCCCCGCCTCCCTCTGATGAGGAAGGCCAGACTGTCAAAAAAAGTCCGATTTTGTCATTGCGATGTCGCAGCCGTTGGCGGCTTTGCCGCCTTACGGATGCGGCCACTCCGCTTGCCGGTCGGCCGCTTGCGGCCGTGGCAATCTCGCAGAATTGTTTGAATATTTTGGAAGATTTCGGCGAATTCGGAACTGCCTGCACCAGATTGCCACGTCGCTTCGCTCCTCGCAATGACAAGCGGGGGGTGACAAGCTGAGAGGCCCGGCTTGCAGAACAAGCCGGGCCGCTTGGGTTATCAGACGGTTATTCCGCCACGTTTTGGATAAAGCGCATCAGGATCGTCGCGACCTGGGCGCGGGTGGCGTTGCCCTGGGGCAGGAGGTAGTCGCGGCCGTTCTCGTTCGAGCCGTTGATGATGCCGCGGGCGATGCACCAGCTCAGCGCGTCGGTCGCATAGCCGCTGACACGGTTCGCATCGGGGAAGCCGGCAAAGTCACGCCGTGCGGAGGTATCCAGCGTTTTCCAGTTCGCATAACGATACAGGATCGCCGCCATCTGTTCACGCGTAATATTGCCCTCCGGGTCGAAGGTCGTCGGGGAGGTGCCGTTGACGATGCCGTTCTTCGCGGCCCACGAAACAGCCTGTGTGTACCACTGTCCGGCGCGGACATCGCGGAAGCTGTTCGACCACTCCTCCGGGGAGCCGACGTAGCGCCAAAGCACCGTCACAAGCATCGCACGGGTCATGCTGCCCTCCGGGTCGAATTGGCTGCTGCCAACGCCGTTCATGAGGCCCCGCTGGATGGCAAAGTCTACGCCGGGGTGATACCACTGTGTCGTATCCACGTCGCGGTAGGGCTTGGACGGGCAGCTCGCGCCGCCGTCGCAGGTGCCGCCGGGGGTCGGCGGGCTGGGCGGATTTTCGCCGCTTGTCGCGCCGCAGCGGGTGCAGACGCCGTTGACGTAGTTATGACCCAGCGGGTCGGTATAGCTGTCGGTATAGCTCTCGCCGCAGGAGCAGGTGTGGACGGTGTAGCCGCCCTCGGTGCAGGTGGGGTTCTTCACGGTGTCGGTGTAGCTGTGGACGTGGCCCTCGCCGGTGGCGGGGATGACGGTGTTTTCGTTCCGCCTTTCGTGGCAGCGGGTGCATTCCTCATGCTTATAGCCCGGCTCGGTGGCGGTGGCAACCTTGTCGGTGACCCACAGGAAGTCATGGCCGAGCGCGGAGGTAACACCGTCGCGATAGCTGTCGCCGCAGGCGCAGACGTGTTCCGTATAGCCGCCGCTGGTGCAGGTCGCATAGACAAAATTCGTCTGATAGGTGTAGTCGTGGACGTGCCCGCCGCCCTCCGTGTCGTACCACTTCAGCTCGCAGCGGCGGCAATAGTGCCGCGTCATGCCGTAGTAGGCGGAATACTCATATTCCTCCGTGGCAACGACCTCGTCGTGCCCCAGCGCGGGGGTCTGCGTCGGCTGGGTGAGAGTCAGTCCGCAGAAGGCGCAGTGCGTGCCGCCGGTATAGCCCGGACGGGTGCAGGTGGCCTCGATCGGGTCGTTGGCGACCGCCTTGTGTCCGACGGCAGCGGTGCGGGCGGTCACGTTGGTGTATCCGCAGACGGTGCAGGTCTCGCGGGTATAGCCGCCCTCCTGACAGGTCGCGGCGACCGTCTCCGTTACGAGCTTGTGCGCGGCGCAGGGAGCTGTTTCAAAGGCAATCTCATTGTCCACGGCGTAGGTCTGCGCAGCCGTTCCCGCCGTGCCGCGGATGACGAAGCCGTCGATCGTCTTGCTTCCGCCGAGGAAATCGTCCGGGTCGACCGGACGCCAGCCGAGTGCCTGCCAACCGATGTAGATGACGCTCGCGGGGACGGTGACGCCCTTGCCCTCACCGTAGGAGAAGAACGCGCCCTCGTCCAGCGCACGCAGACCCTCGTTCAGATGAATTGCCTTGAGATGCGCCGCAGAGAAGGCGTTGTCGCCGACAAAGCGGACGGAATCGGGCAGGACGATGCTCTCACAGGCGCTGCTGTTGAACGCACAGTTGCTGATATACTGCACGCCGCCGAGGTCGATGAACTTCATGTTCTCCGCGCCCGAGAAGGCGTAGGCATCGACGTATTTGCAGCTCTGCGGGAGGATCAGCCCCGCGAGAGTCGGAAAGTCGAAGGTGGGGTTCAGCTCTATCTGACCCGCGATGAAGGAGTAGGAAACGGAAACCGTACCCTCCTTGAGCGCCAGAACGGTATTCTCCGGCATGGTTCCCTTATAGGCATAGGCGACCTTGCCGAAGTAGACCACGCCGCTCGGCTGATCGTGGAACCAGCCGCAATTATGGAATGCCCCGGAGCCGACACGGGTCACGTTCTTTTCCAGATCGCCGAAATCCGTCAGCATGGTGCAGGCGCCGAAGCAGCCGTGGCCGATCTGGCGGACATTTTTGCCGCCTTTGACGGAGCGCAGGCGGGCGCAGCCGCTGAACACACCGTTGCCAAGCGTGATGAGCGAATCCGGCAGCGTCACGCTCTCGAGCGCAACGCAGTCGCTGAGCGCGCCGCCCGTCAGAATGCGGACGTTCTTCAGGTCGATCGACTTGAGGTTGGAGTTGCCATCCTTGTTGTTGTAGCGATAGGGGTCGCCGTTGGAGATCGGGCCGCGCACCTCGAGCACGTCGTCGGGCAGAACCACGTGCGCCGTCCTGCCGACGCTAACGCCCTTCAGCGTCGTATTGCCCTTCGGGATGGTCAGATTCTTGATCTGGTAACAGCCGGAAAAGCAGCCCTCCTCCAGAACCGCCGTCGTCGGCAGCTTGAGGTCGGTCAGATGGGCAAGCTTGCGGAGATCGATGTAATTGACGCTCTCCGGAACGGTAAGCTTGGTGATGCTGCCGCAGCCTTCCGTGATGCTGAGCGATTCCAGCCCGTCGGGCAGGATCAGCTCGTTCACGCCGCCCATACCGTCCTTCTCGATGCGCACCATTTTTGTGCCGGGACGGACGGTCAGCTTGGAGGGATATTTTTTCCCCTTGCAGCCGAGGAACACGCTGCCGCAGTACAGCTCCGTGCCGTCGGCAAGCCCCTCGTACCACTTCGAGGTATAGATGCTGGAGTCTTCCATATCGGACAGCGACTTGGGGAAGGTGAAGCGCTCGATGTTCTCGCAGTCATAAAGCGCCGCGTCCTCCAGCGTGGTCAGACCCTCGGGCAGGACGAGGCTCGTCAGCCCCTCGCAGTCGCTGAAGCCGCTGTCGCCGATGACCTTCAGCCCCTTGTTCAGCTTGACGGAGGTCATGCCGGTGCAGCCGCAAAACGCGTTGTTGTCAATGCGCTCAACGCTGCCGGGGATCTCCACGGAGGTCAGGGAGGTGCATTCATAGAACGCCGACGCGCCGATCAGCTTGACGCTCGACGGAATGGTCACGCCGGTGATGTCCGACCGCCAGAACGCCGACGCGCCGATGACCGTTACCGTGTCGGGGATGACCGGGGTCTTGCTCGTGCCCCTGTAGTCCAAGAGCTGCCCCTGCCAGATGAAGAAGTCCGAGGCGCTGTCGTCATACAGCCACTGCTGGTACAGCTCGCTGAGCTTTCCGGCAAAGGGGCCGACGCTGTAGCCGCTCTTCTCGCCGAACGCGCCGCCGTGCAGGAAGGTGTTCTCGCCGCGGATGGTGATGTCGGACAGATTCTGGCACTTTGCGAAGGCACCCGCGCCGATCTCCGTCACGCCGGCGGGAATGTCGATCTTTTGCAGATAATAATTGTGGTAAAACGCATTTTTGCCGATGGTTTTCAGGCTCTGCGGCAGGACGATCTCCTGCAGCTCAAAGTGGGTCTTCGCAGCCCAATCATCGCTGTCGTAGAATGCACCGTCTGCGATGTACGTCACCGTTTCGGGCAGGACAACCTTGCGGACAAAGATATTGGGGTAGCTGTAGCCCTCCTCGTTGTGGAAGCTTTGGATGCCCACGACGGTATAGCCGTCGATGGTCGAGGGGACGGTGACCTCCGCCTCGTAGCCGTAGTAAGCGGTGATCTCAATGGTCGTTGGTGAAACGAATGCGTAGGTAAAGCCGAAGCCCGCGTCATCGGGCAGCTTTTCCTCGCCCGTGATGCCCACCGCGCTCACCGACGGCAGCAGCGAGAGCAGCATCGAAAGGGCAAGCAGCAGGGATAACAATGTTCTTTTCATGGTGCCTCCTTGCAATTCGGAAATATTTTGATCCGCTCCGGCTCAATATACCGTAGCTATGCGGAGCAAACCAATCTACAAGGCTATCATACTATATTCTCCGCGATTTCCGGAAAAAATTTCCGTTTCGGCAATGACTTTTCGGAAACGCCTGTACAAGCGGCGCAAAGTGCGCTATACTTGTACCATACCACCCAAAGGGAGGCCATGACATGAAATTTTCGCAGGCATTATCCACGCAGATGGAGCGCTGTGACTGCACGGCACGGGAGCTGGCGCGGGCCAGCGGGCTTTCGGCCGCGACGATCAGCCGTTTTCGCTCCGGCGAGCGCACGCCGGGCCGGGAGGATTTGGAGCGTCTGACCGCAGGCCTTATCGCCGCGTCTGCGCAGCGAGGCAGGCCTTTGTCCGAGGAAGCGCTGCGCGAGGCGTTCTTCTCCTGCGCCGACCTGCACCTGTTCGATGCCGAGGCGCTGCGGACAAATCTCAACCACCTGCTCACCCTCCTGCCGGTCAGCACGGCGGAGCTTTCCAAGGCGATCAGCTACGACCCGTCCTTCCTTTCGCGCGTCCGCAGCGGTCAGCGCTCCCCTGCCGAGCCGGAAAAATTCTGCGCGGACGTGGCGCGCTTCCTTGTGCGGCGGTTTGACGACGAAAAGAGCATGGCGGCCGTGGCGGCGCTCATCGGCGTCGCGCCGGAGGCACTGGCGGACGAAACGGCCTACTATACCGCGGTGGTGCAGTGGCTCACGGGCGGAGCGGCCTCCGTCGCCGACGCGCCGGGACAGGGCGGCTCCGTTTCCGCGTTCCTGCAAACGCTTGACAGCTTCGACCTCAACGAATACATCCGCGCCATCCGCTTCGACGAGCTGAAAACGCCGACCCTGCCCTTCACCCTTCCCGCCTCCCACGTCTACCGCGGCATCGAGGAGATGAAAAAGGGGGAGCTGGACTTTTTTAAGGCGACCGTCCTGTCCCGCTCCGACCAGCCGGTGCTGCTGTACAGCGATATGCCGATGGAGGACATGGCGGCGGACCTCGATTTTTCCAAAAAATATATGTTCGGGCTGGCGCTGCTGCTGAAAAAGGGCCTGCATCTGAACATCATCCACGACCTCAACCGCCCCTTCAACGAGCTGATGCTGGGGCTGGAGAGCCACATCCCGCTTTATATGACCGGTCAGATCTCGCCCTACTACCTCAAGGACGCGCCGAACACGGTGTTCTGCCATTTTCTGAAGGTTTCCGGCGCGGCAGCGCTGGCGGGCGAGTGCATCGCCGGACACCATGACCATGGAATGTATTACCTGACAAAGGGCAAAAGCGACCTTGCCTACTATCAGCAGCGCGCGGCGGACCTCCTCGGCCGCGCAAAGCCGCTGATGGATATCTACCGTGAGCCGATGCGCAGTGCGCTGGACGCGTTTTTGCGCACGGATACGCAGGTAAGCGGGCGGCGCAGGAGTCTGCTCAGCGCCCCGCCGATCTACACGGCGGACGAGGCGTTTTTGACTGCGTTTTTGGACCGCCGCGACGTTTCCGCAAAGGAGAAGCAGACGATCCTCACCTTCGCCGCGCGGCAGCGGGAGCATTTCGCGCAGTATCTGTCCCACGGCGCGGTGCGCGACGAGCTGCCGCGCCTCACGCCGGAGGAATTTGCCGCAGCGCCGGTGTCCCTGTCGCTGTCCGAGCTGTTTTTCGAGCGCGATCTGGTCTACACCTATGAAGAATACTGCGAGCACCTGCGCCTGACGGAGGCGTTTGCCGAACAAAATGATCAATATGACGTGTTTTTTACAAAAGACAAGGGCTTTTGTAATATCAACATCGTTATCCGCGAGGGCAAGTGGGCAATGGTGTCGAAAAACAAAGCCCCCGTCATTCACTTCGTCATCCGCCACCCCACGCTCCGTCAAGCCATCGAGGATATGGTGCTTCCCGTCGTGGAATGACCCGCCGCCTCGGCTCCCAAGGTCGGTCATTGCGTAGGGCGGGATGCCCACATCCCGCCGCAGAGCGCAGTTTCGTCCCCGGCCGCCGGTGCTGCATACGAGAAAATCCCCGATACGGAGCATTTCTGCTCCGCATCGGGGATTCTGTGTTCAACTTAATTTTTCTTCCGGCCCGCTGCGTTCAAAATCAGCACAAGCACGATCATGATCGCGATGACGATGAAAATGCTGCCCCAACCGACACCCATCAGCCAGAGGGCTTCCTCCGTCGTCGCGGGGCGATCGGGAATCGTGCCAGCCTCAGCCGCCAGCGCGGAAAATGCTGTCAACAGCTTCATTCCTAACCCCTCCTTAAGCAAATCGGAACACCAGACTCATAATCAGCCCGCCGGCGATGACCGAGGCGATCTGCCCCGAAACGTTCACGGCGACGGTGTGCATGAGCAGGAAATTCTGCGGGTCCTCCTTCAGACCCATCTTGTGGATGACGCGGGAGGACATCGGGAACGCGGAAATGCCCGCCGCACCGATCATCGGATTGAGCTTCTTCGACTTCGGCAGGAAGATGTTAATGAGCTTCGCGACCAGAACGCCGCCCGCCGTATCAAAGATGAACGCAACCAGGCCGAGGCCCATAATAAGCAGCGTTTCCTTGCGCAGGAAGCGCGCTGCATCCATGTTCACCGCGATGGTGATACCGAGGAAGATTGTCACAAGATTGGCCAGCACCTTCTGCGCCGTTTCGGACAGCGAGTCCAGCACGCCGCACTCGCGGATGAGATTGCCGAACATCAAAAAGCCGACCAGCGCGACCGCCTTCGGCGCAAAAGCGCCGGTGACGATGGTAATAACGATCGGGAACAGAATTTTCGTCCCCTTGGAAACGGCGTGCGGGTGGTACGGCATCCGGATCAGTCGCTCCTTTTTCGTCGTCAACAGCCGGATGACCGGCGGCTGCACGATCGGTACAAGCGCCATGTAGGAGTACGCCGCCACGGTGATCGCGCCGATGTAGCCGCTTTGCAGGGCGTTTGCCACGACGATGGAGGTCGGGCCGTCGGCCGCGCCGATGATGGCGATCGAAGCCGAGTCGCGGATATCAAAGCCGCAGAGGCTCGCAATAAAGAACGTGAAGAAAATACCGAACTGTGCCGCCGCACCGAAGATCATCAGCTTTGGGTCCGACAGCAGCGGGCCGAAGTCGATCATCGCACCGATGCCGATAAACAGTACCAGCGGGAACAGCTCGTTTGCAATGCCCTTGTCGTAAAGGAGCTGCAAAACGCTCAGGTCGGCGCCCGGCAGATTCAGCAGAATCGCGCCGAAGCCCATCGGCAGCAGTAGCGCAGGCTCCATATCCTTCTTGATCGCAAGGAAGATCAGAACGCCGCCCAGCAGCCACATTACGACCTGCTGCCAAGCCAAATTCGACAGATTAGAGAATAATTCTTCCATCGGCCCTCCTCATTTTTTCCGTACGGAAATTTTTGCGCAAATACAGGCAAAGTATATCAAAAGCACGTTGCGTTTTCAAGAGCGTGGGCCGCTGATTTTTCTTTTTTTCGCAGACGCATAAAATTCGGACAACTGCGCCCTTCTGCCCAAAATGGCAACACTGCGGCGGCCTTGCCCGTAGCCAAACCGGCGCTCCGGCGGCTATACTATTCGCAAAAGGGCGGGATTCGCCCGAAAAGGAGGGAGCCATATGCGCTCAGTTACACCGATGCGGATCGCAAAGATCGGCTATATTGTTGTTTCTATTATTTTATGCGTTATGGGAACGCTGCTTCTGCTGTTCCCGTCCGTTTCCATCCGCGTGATGGGCATTCTCTGCGGCATCACGCTGGTCGTATTCGGCATTATCAAGCTGGTTGGGTATTTTTCACGCGATCTGTTCCGGCTGGCGTTTCAGCATGACCTCGCCTCCGGCATTGTAATGCTGGTCCTTGGCGCAAGCCTGTTCGTGCGGACGCAGGACGTGCTTTCCGCGTTTTGCACCGTGCTGGGCATTCTTATCCTCGCCGACGGCGTGTTCAAGATTCAAATCGCCATGGAGGCCAAGCCCTTCGGCATCCGCCAGTGGTGGCTGATTTTGGCCGCGGCGATTCTGACCGGCATTTTCGGTCTGCTGCTCATCATCCGCCCGGGCGAGAGTCTAAGCGCGCTGACCGTGCTGCTGGGAATCTCGCTGATCTGGGACGGCATTCTGAATCTCAGCACCACGCTCACCGCCGTCAAGATCGTCCGCAACCAGCAGCCCGACGAGATCGTCGTCGATCCCATTGACGACGACGAATGACCCCGCGCGAAGCACCTGAGGGAGAGATGTTGGCAGCATCCTCTATGAGAAACCTCCTGTTGACCGGGGCGTTCTCTCCTTCCGTCACGGCTTCGCCGTGTCCCCTTCCCCGCAGAGGAAGGTTTTGCCGCTGCGCTCTAACCACCGACCCTGATTCCCTCATCCGCCGCACAGAAAAACGTTGCAACCAATTCGCGGTTATGGTATAATCTTTTCGTGAAAACTCCAGGCCGCCGGGGGCTTCCGGCGGCCTGTATCAAAAACGGAAAGGAGTGCAGACTATGTTTTTGGAAACAGAGCGCGTGCAATATCGCAAGCCGCAGCTATTGGAGGTCATCTGTCAGCTTCGTTTTCCCGCGATTTTGTCGATCTCGGCGCGGGAACCGGCGGAATTTCAGGATCTGATCCGCAGCAGCTACCCGCAATATACGCGTAATATTGAAAAACTACCCCCGAAGGTCGTCGTTCAGGGCGGCAATCGAGCGCTGGAGGAGCAGCCGGATGTCATCAACTACCAATTTCTCTCCGCCGACGGCCGCTGGAAGGTCAACATGACCAACACCTTCATCGCCCTCGCCACGCCCGCCTATACCGTCTGGGAGGACTTCGCCCAGCGGCTCGACGAGGTGCTGGCCAGCTTTATCAAGGTCTACAAGCCTGCTTATTTCGAGCGCATCGGCCTGCGGTATATCAACGCCTTCTCCCGCAAGGCGCTTGGGCTGGAGGACACGCCGTTTGCCGAGCTGATCGAGCCGGGCTATCTCGGCCTGATGGGCGACGAGGACGTGAACGAACGCGCTTTCGCCCGCATCACGCAGGAGGCTGAGCTGTCGCTTCCCGGCGGCTGCAAGCTCAAGCTCCATTGCGGCCCCGGCATGATCAAGCGCAACAACGTCGAGGACAAGGAGGTCCGCTTTATTCTGGACAACGACGTCTTTATGCCCGGCAAGGTCGAGATGAAGCACTCCGCCGGTGCGCTGAACACCGTGCATACCCATGCCGACCGCGCCTTCCGCGGCGCGATCACCGATACGCTGCATCAGGCGATGGAGCCGCAGCCGCTTTGATCGGAGGAGAGAGCTATGTATTTCGGATACTATTATTTTGACCCGCTGTACGGGCTGGTGCTCGTGGCGATGCTGCTGTCGCTGCTGGCCGGTGCAAGGGTCAACAGCACGTTCAAAAAGTACAGCCGCGTGCGCAATAGCCGAGGCATGACCGGTGCGGATGCCGCACGGGCCGTGCTGGCCGCCAACGGCGTAAGCGGCGTGCGCATCGAGCGGGTATCCGGCAATCTGACGGACCATTACGACCCAAAAGCCAACGTCATCCGTCTGTCGGACAGCGTTTACGACGCACCGACCACGGCAGCCGTCGGTGTCGCGGCGCATGAAGCCGGACACGCCGTCCAGTATGCCACGGGCTATGTCCCCATCCGCGTCCGCGCCGCCATCGTGCCGATCACAAACATCGGCTCGCGGCTGTCCATGCCGCTGATCCTGCTGGGGCTGATCATGATGTCCATCGAGGCGGCGCCCGCCGTCAGTGACTTTTTCTACTATGTTGCGGTCGTCGGCGCCCTGTGCTACGGGACGTGCGTCGTGTTTCAGCTTATCACCCTGCCGACGGAATTTAACGCCAGCCGCCGCGCCGTTCGCGCTATCGAGCAGAGCAATCTGCTGACCGACGAGGAAAACCGCGGCGCTAAAAAGGTGCTGACCGCCGCCGCCATGACCTATGTCGCGGCGCTTGCCGTCAGCCTGACGCAATTTCTGCGCCTGCTCGTCCTCGTCGGCGGCCGCCGCAGACGCGATTGAAGCAAATAACCAGCAATGCTCTCCTGCCACCGCAGGAGAGCCTTGTTCTATATGATCGCCGATTAGAAATCCCCACCGCCGCAGCCTTGAGGAAGCCGTCAGCGAAACTGACGGCAGGCTGTCGAAAAACAGTCCGACGAAAGGTTTCGGAGGGAGGAAAAGTGTGAAAGGGAACCGTCAGGGTTCCCTTTCACGTTCAATAACCCCGCCGCAGCGGACAAAATTGCAAAATAATCTTACTTATTCTTATTTTGCAATTTTGAAAGCAGCTTGTCGGAAAAGTCCGCGAGGACTTTTTTGACAAGCTGCTGTCAGCGCAGCTGACGGATAGGGTCCCCGTGCCCGCAGGCGCACGCTGCAATTTGGGTTGCAGCAAAATCGAAGTGCCAACAGCGGCGGGGTCAGGTGACCCCGCCCTACGCATGAAACGGAAGTGCCAACAACGGGCCGATGTAGGCATCGGCCCCTACGCAAATTTTGCCGTTCCATGCGTAGGGCGCGATGCCCACATCGCGCCGCTGTCGGCACTTCCGTCATTGATAAGAACTTCCGTAGAAGCCGTAGGGGCGATCATCGATCGCCCGCCCCCGCCGCAGCGGATTTTTAATCCGTGCCGCCAGGCACACCACCACTATCCACTATCCACTATCTACTACTCCCCGACTTCGCCCGTGAACGTACACACCGCCGGCCCCGTAAGGAAAATGCGCTCCCCCTCGATGTCCACGGTCAGCAGGCCGCCGTCGGTTTGTACCTGCGTCTGCTTTCCGCTGACAAGGCCTCGCCGGGTCAGGGCGGCGACAGTCGCGCCCGTGCCGGTGCCGCAGGCGAGGGTGAAATCCTCCACGCCGCGCTCATACGTGCGCAGATACAGGGCATGATCGCCCGTTTTCCTCCAGAGGTTGACGTTTGCTCCGCCGGGGAAGGCCGTGCTGAACCGCAGCCGCGCGGCAAAGTCCTTCAGCGTCGCGCCGGTCAGCTCCGGCATCGGCGCGACGGCATGGGGGATGCCGCTCTCGCCCAGCACCAGATAGTCGCATAAAACGTCCTCTGCGACCATTTGCAGCCGCACGACGGACGGCGTGTTCAGCTCGATGCGATAGTAGTCGGCATCGATGCGCTGCCCGGTGACCAGACCGGCGGGCGTTTCGATGCGCTGCATTTCGCCGGACAGGCCGCGCTCGTAGCAGTGGCGGCACAGGCAGCGCACACCGTTGCCGCACATCTCGGCGGCCGAGCCGTCGTTGTTATAAAAGCGCATCCGGCAGTCCGCACCGTGCTGTGCAGGCTCCAGCACGATCAGCCCGTCCGCACCAACGGAAAAGTGCCGGTCGCACAGGCGCTTTGCCAGCGCGGGATAGTCCGTGAGTGCGCCGTCAAAATTCTCCAGCAGGACGAAATCGTTCCCCGCCCCGCAGTATTTGTAAAATTTCATACTTTTCTCCGTTCCGATTTTCGCATCTGCAAAGCCTTACAGCACCTTCGCGCCCTCGGTATCGACGCGCAGGGGCAGCACCTGCCAGCCCGCCAGCGCCTTCTGCGCAGTCACAGCCTCGGAAAGCCGCTGACCGACCTCGTCGTTGTCCGCGATGCACAGGCAGGTCGGGCCAGCGCCGGAGATGCAGAACGCCCGCACGCCGCAATCCCGCGCGGTCTGCTCGGCGATTTCGTAGCCCTTGATCAGACCCTTGCGGTACGGCTGGTGCAGCCGGTCGTCCAGCGCAAGCGAGATCATGTCGATATCCGCCGTTTCCAGCGCACGCAGCAGCAGTGCCGCGTGAGAAACATTAAACACCGCGTCGGCAAACGGCACCCGCTGCGGCAGCACCGCCCGCGCCGTCTGCGTGCTCAGATGGAACGGAGGCACAAGCGCAAAAAACCGCAGCTTTTCCGACAGCGGGAAGCACGCCGTCACCGGCATCCCGCCGCGCATCAGGCTGGCGGTCATGCCGCCGTAGAGCGCGGGGGCGAGGTTGTCCGGGTGGCCCTCCACGATGGTGCACAGCCGCAGCAGCTCCTCGCGCGACATGGGACTTCCGTGCAGCACGTTGGCCGCCATCACGCCGCCGATAATCATCGCCGACGACGAGCCGAGGCCCCGGCACACCGGAATGTGCGCGTCGATGGTCAGGCTCAGCGGCTCCATTGGCAGCCCCAGCGCCTCCATCGCGTAGCGATAGGAAACAATGGACAGGTTATCGCGGTTGCGGAACTCCTCGTCGCAGCCGTAGATTTCCAGCCCGCCGCTGATCTGTTCAAACGTATAAGTATTGTAGAGCGCCAGCGCGCAGCCAAACGAGTCAAAGCCCGGCCCCAGATTGGCGCTCGTCGCAGGCACACGAATCGTTACGCTTCCCATCGGCTCACCTTCCGTAAAACAAAGTCCTGCATTTCGCCGCGATCGATCACGTTAAAATGCTTTCTCGGCTTCTCCTCCAGCGCCGCCAGCCCCGCCGGGACCGGCACGCCGGTGCGTTCATGCAGACGGCGCATCTGATCGAATTCACTGCCCGTCGTATCCCCGCCGATCGCATCGAGGACCGCCGCCGGGAATTTATAGGGCGACGCGGTGGACAGCACGACCACCGGCCGCTCGCTTTCGTAGCCCTCCGCAACGCGCCAAGCGACGGCGGTGTGCGTATCCATTAAATAATGGTGCGTCTGCCAGACCTCACCGATGGCCGCCTTTGTTTCGTCGTCGCCGCAGCAGCCCCATGCAAATTCGGCGTGCAGCCGCTCCAGCACCGCCGGAGAAACGGCAAACCGTCCCTCCTCCCGCAGCGCCCGCATCCACTCGGCCACCTGCGCCGCGTCATTCGTCAGGAAATACAGCAGCCGTTCCAGATTGCTCGAAACGAGAATATCCATCGACGGCGAAAGCGTCTTATAAAACGGCCGCCGCCGGTCATAAACGCCCGTTTGCAGGTAGTCCGTCAGCACATTGTTCCGGTTCGACGCGCAAACCAGCGTCCCGACCGGCAGACCCAGCCGCTTGGCCAGATAGCCCGCCAGAATGTCGCCGAAGTTGCCCGTCGGCACGACGAAATCGACCAAATCGCCGGCCTGAATCCGTCCGCTGCGGCAAAGCTCGCTGTACGCCTTAAAATAGTATACCACCTGCGGTGCCAGCCGCCCGATGTTGATGGAATTGGCCGACGAGAGCACCGCGCCGCAGCCTGCCGGGATGCCCGCGGCAAAAATCTCCTTCACGCCGGTCTGCGTGTCGTCGAAATTGCCGCGCACGGCGCAGACGCAGACGTTTTCTCCCTCCTGCGTGACCATCTGCGCCTCCTGCACCTGCGACACGCCCGCATCGGGATAAAACACGATGATCTTTGTGCCGGGGACGTCCCGGAAGCCCGCCAGCGCCGCCTTGCCGGTGTCGCCGGAGGTCGCGGTGAGAATTAAAATCTCGTCGGCCATCCCGGTCCTTTCCCGCGCGGCGGTGATAAGCTGCGGCAGCATGGAAAGCGCCACGTCCTTAAACGCCGAGGTCGGCCCCCGGAACAGCTCCAGCACGTATCGTTCCCCGACCGGCACCAGCGGTGTCAGCTCGTCGGTTTCAAACTTCCCCGCGTAGGCGCGGCGCACCAGCTCATGCATTCCGCCGAACTCCGGCAGCAGCGCGGAAAGAATTCTCTCCGCCATGCCGAACGTCGAAAGCGGCAGGATGCTCTGCCAGTCAAAGGCAGGCGGCAGCGCAACATAAAGTCCGCCGTCCGGTGCCAATCCCTGCAAAACGGCCTGCATGGAGTCGGCCGTCAGGGCCTCATTTCGGGTGCTGTGATAGCGCATGGAAGGTTCCTCCCTCGTTTTTGCCGCTTTTTCCGAAAAAGTCGGGCGCGGCGGAAATCTTTTGCTTGCGTTTTTCTGATCTATATGATATACTGTTTTTCAGAAAAATGCAAGTGTTTTTCTCTCAAGGACACTTGCTTGTGAAGGAAGGCATCGTTATGAAAGAGAAGCAACGTCCGATGCGCGTTGCGCTGTTGGGACTGGGAACGGTTGGGCGCGGCGTGTATGATTATATTCTTGCGCGGGAGGATATGGAGCTGGCCTATGTGCTGAGCCTGACGCTGTTCGACGGCATCCGCTGCAAGATCGCGCAGAGCATCGACGAGATCCTCAACGATGCCTCGGTCGATACGGTCATTGAGGTCATCGGCGGCCTGCATCCGGCCTACGAATGGATCACAAGCGCCATTCGCGCAGGCAAAAACGTCATCACCGCCAATAAGCTCCTCGTCGCGGCGCATTACCGCGAGCTGGTGGAGCTGACGGCGCAGTACGGCGTGGCCCTGCGCTGCACGGCGGCGGCGGGCGGCGGCATTCCGTGGCTCACGACGCTCGAGCGCACCATCCATCAAGAGCCGGTCACGCGCATCAGCGGCATCATGAACGGCACGACGAACTTCATTCTCGACACGATGCACACGTCCGGCGGCAGCTTCCAAAGTGCGCTGGCCGAGGCGCAGCGGCTGGGCTATGCCGAGCGCGATCCCTCGGCGGACATCAGCGGCGCGGATATTCGCCGCAAGCTCGTTATTTCGTCGAATATTGCCTACGGCCGCGTGCTGCGCGAGGAGGACGTGGACGTATTCGGCATCGAAACGATCACCGACGCGGATATCGCCGCCTTCCGCCGGATGGGCCGGGTGTGCAAGCTGTTCGCTGCGTCCCGAAAGCTGGAAAACACGACCGTCGCCTATATTGAGCCGTCGCTCATGACCCCGGCCATGCCGGAGTTTGCGATTCCCACCAATAATAATATTATTTCCCTCACCGGCGAGCGCATCGGCAAGCAGAGCTTCTACGGTCAGGGCGCAGGCCGCTACCCCACGGCATATAATGTCTTGCAGGACTGCGTGGATGTCTGCCGCGGTCTGCGCGGGTTCTATACCGACCGTCTGGAGCCGACCGAGGTCGATAATACCTCCGTTCTCCGGCAGTATTACATCCGGACGAACGGGATGGACGCGTGGCTGCAATCCCACATTGACAAAATGCTCGATTGCGGTATAATAACCAAGGCAGTGTCCGTGGCTGAAGTACACGCCTGGGCGCGCGCCCGCAAGCAAACCGATCCCTCCTGCTTCATCGCCTCGCTGCGTTGAACCCGAAATCGGATTTGCGAAAACGAAACAAGCGCTTTTGAATACCGCCGTACCAAAGGCTCCCTTGTGCAAAGGGAGCTGTCAGCGAAGCTGACTGAGGGATTGTGCGGGGGAGGGTGCGAATTCGCCGAAAGTTGGGCGAACCCGAAAGAGCTGCTGCGCAATCCCTCAGACGCGCTACGCGCGCCAGCTCCCTTTGCACAAGGGAGCCCTTGGCTGTTTCCTTTCTGTAACTGCAATCGTATCATCGAAAGCGGATGTTGGAACGGCTACTTGACAACAAATAAAGGAGAGAGCCATGCTGAAGGTTCTGAAATTCGGCGGCACGTCTATGGCGGATGCCGCGCAGTATAAAAAAATCCGGGACATCGTGCGTTCCGACCCATCGCGGCGCGTCGTCGTCGTGTCCGCCGCCGGAAAACGCACCTCCGACGACAACAAGATCACTGACCTGCTGTTTCTGTGCTACGCACATTTGCAGTACGGCGTTTCCTACGACAGCATTCTCGACATGATCTGCGAGCGCTACATCGCCATCCGCGACGAGCTGGGCCTCAAGACCGATTTGGAGGGCGAATTCGACGCGCTGCGCAAGCGCATGGAGAGCGGCATCTCCCGCGAGGAGCTGGTCTCGCGCGGCGAATACTTTTCCGCACTGCTGATGGCGGAGTATCTGGGCTTCCGTTTCATCGACGCGACCCAGTGGCTCTACTTCCACTATGACGGCACGGTCGATCAGGAGAAATCCTACGCCGCGCTGCAAAAGCTCGTCGGCTCGTCGTGCGTGGTCATTCCGGGCTTCTACGGCCTGATGCCCGACGGCAAAATCCGCACGCTGACCCGCGGCGGCTCGGACATCACCGGCGCTCTGGCCGCGGCCGCGTTGGATGCCGACGTGTATGAGAACTGGACGGACGTTTCCGGCATTCTCATGGCCGACCCGCGCATCGTTGACAACCCCAAAACCATTGAGCGCGCAACCTACAGCGAGCTGCGCCAGCTCTCCTACAGCGGCGCGCAGGTGCTGCATGAAATGACCGTTTTCCCCGTCCGTGAGAAAAACATCCCCCTGAATATCCGCAACACCAACGAACCGGACCATCCGGGTACGCTGGTCTGCGAAGAATTCAAGGAGCCGCGCAATTCCAGCCAGTTCATCACCGGCATTGCGGGCAAAAAGGACTTTTCCAGCGTGACCATCTCCAAAAAGGGCATGGCCGGGGCAGTCGGTACGCTCCGCGCAATCGTCGAGGCGTTCGAGAACAATACCGTTCCCATCTGCTACACCCCGACCGGCATCGACTGCATCTCCCTCGTCGTCCCGACCGAGAAGCTCACACCGCACCTGTACACGCTGACGAACGATCTTCGCAAGAGCGTCCGCCCGGACAGCATCAAGACGACGGATAATATCGCCATCGTTGCCGTCGTCGGCCGTAAAATGGCGTTCCGCGCCGGTACATCGGGCAAAATCTTTGCCGCCCTCGGCGAGAAGGGCATCAATATCCGCATGATCTCCCAAGGCCCGGATGAGCTGAACATCCTCGTCGGCGTGGACGAAAAGGACTACGCCGAAACCATCCGCGTCCTCTATAACGCCTTCGTCGTCTGACATATCCATCCGCCGCGGCCTTCCCGCGCCCGCAGGCGCCTTGGCTCCCTCTTTGAGGGAGCTGGCATGGTTGAAGGCCATGACTGAAGGAGTCCCACGTCCCGCCGCAGCGGATTTTTCAATCCGTGCCGTCAGGCACACCGATTACATTATTCACTATTCGCCATCCGCTGTTCACTGCTCACGAAATCGACACTGCCGGCAGCGGGGTGTCGAGGGCGCTGCCCCTACGCAGAGAATGGAGGCGGGCTGAGGGCAGCCCGCCCTACGAGCGGTTTCGATACTGCCCCGCAGGCAAAAACACAAACCAAAAATTTCAACCCCGAGGTGTTTTATTATGAAGCAATATAAAGTCGCCATTCTCGGTGCGACCGGCGCGGTCGGCCGTGAAATGATGAAAATTCTCGCGGAGCGGAGCTTCCCCATTTCCGAGCTGCATCTGCTGGCCAGCGCCCGCAGCGCAGGAAAAATTCTGGAATGGAGGGGCAAGCCCATCGAGATCGAGGAGGCCTGCGACGAGGCCTTCGCGGGCATGGACATCGTCCTCGGCGCGGCGGAAAACG
The DNA here is from genome assembly GCA_902477055.1 of uncultured Eubacteriales bacterium. Classification (GTDB taxonomy): domain Bacteria; phylum Bacillota; class Clostridia; order Oscillospirales; family Oscillospiraceae; genus JAZOXB01. The sequence goes on along the minus strand of CABSFY010000003.1, from coordinate 22,510 downwards.
ACATTGCAAAGCGCTTTGCCCCCGCGATCGTCAGGGCCGGTGCGGTCTTTGTCGATAACTCGTCGGCCTTCCGCATGGACCCGAACGTACCGCTCATCGTTCCGGAAATCAACCCGGAGGACGCCAAGTTGCACCACGGCATCATCTCCAACCCCAACTGCTCGACCATCATCACGGTCACGGCGGTCAATGCGCTCAATGCTCTGTCCCCCATCCGCACCATGACGGCCTCGACGTATCAGGCGGTTTCCGGCGCGGGCGCGGGCGGCCCCATTGAGCTGGCCGAGGAGGTTGAGGCGCTGCGCACCGGCAAGCCCGTCGAGCCGAAGGTATTTGCCCATCAAATCGCCTATAACCTTATTCCGCAGATCGGCAGTGAGCAGTTCGAGGGCTACACCAGCGAGGAAATGAAAATGCAGAACGAAGGCCGCAAGATCATGCACCTGCCGGAGCTACGCGTTTCCTGCACCTGCGTCCGCGTCCCGGTCGTGCGCAGCCATTCCATCTCCGTTTCGCTGCACTTTGACCGCCCCATCTCCGTTGCGGAGGCCCGGAACGCCATCGCCGCCGCCCCCGGCTGCAAGCTGGTGGACGATCTGGCGAAGCACGAATACCCCATGCCGCTTGATACGTCCGACCAGGACATCGTTTTTGTCGGCCGCATCCGCCCCGACCTGACCGACGACAACGGTCTGTGCCTCTGGTGCTGCGGCGATCAGGTCCGCAAGGGTGCCGCCACCAACGCCGTCCAAATCGCCGAGCTGCTGCTCGAAAACTAACGCTTCCTTTTCAAATAACAGCCATTCCCCCGTATGTCATTGCGAGGAGCGAAGCGACGTGGCAATCTCTTGCAGGCAGTTTCGTATTCGCCGAACTTCACCGAACGTTCAAAACAATTCTGCGAGATTGCCACGGCCCCGTTGGGGCCTCGCAATGACAAGCTCAGTCTTTTTTGCTGATCTACCCCTCGGATTTGATCCACTCAAATCCGAGGGATTTTTTTATCACGTGGGGCGAAAAAAATTGAATGTTATATAATGCGTCTTTCCTATATAATTCAATTTTATGTGCTATACCAAAGTCTTGTGGTCTTACCAATACTTTTCCCCTCATTCCGTAAAAATTTGCCGGTTTTTTACCCGCTTTTCTGAAAATTTTCTTTTCAACGAATTTTTCCGCAGCATTTTTCGGCAGAAACAGCCAACCAATCTGCCAGCCCGTTGTTCTATATGTCGTTTTACGTAGTGTAATTTAATTTGATTTTTCAGTTCATCACTTCATCGGATTAAATTGCATTTTTGTTATCGCGTAATTGGTATATTCCGGCAAAATATACAAAAACCGCTGTATATTTTCAGTTGTAAAAGCCCATGTCAAGTGCTATAATGTCGCCCAAAGACCACAATTATAGGTGCTTTTGTGCATAATTGTGGTAAAAGAGGATGCAAGGTTATTCCATTTCAACCGGAATAATCTGCAAATATAGAAAAAGGAGAAAACGTAATGAAAAGAAAAACCTGTAGTCGCGTAATGGGTTTATTGTTGGCCTTTTCCCTCATACTGAGTACCATCGTCCCGACAACCCTTGCTGCTACTACAACAACGGTTGAGGGCGTGACCTATACTCTCAACACCAGCAAGAAAACGGCAAGCGTCAGCAAGACCGTTGCCGGCGAGTTTGCGACGGAGCTGATTATCCCCGCCAGCATCGTCTACAACAACAGCACCTACAAGGTGACCGGCATTGACAAGCAGGCGTTCCGCAGCAACGACGACATTGTCAGCGTCGTTTTCCCGGACACCATCACGACCGTGAATCAGGACGTGTTCTACTACTGCGACAACCTGAAGACCGTCGTGCTCCCTGCAAAGCTGACGGCGATTCCGAAGAATATGTTCTACAGCTGCCCGAGCCTCGAAACCGTCATCATCCCCTCGACGGTGACGACGATCAACCTGAGCGCATTTTATAATGATGCCGCGCTGGAGCAGATTCAGCTTCCCGAGGGACTGACGACGCTTTCCTACGGCAAGGTTTTCAGCGGCACGGGCCTTCGCTCGATCGTCATTCCGGCAAAGGTCACCGCGATCGGCGACTATATGTTCTCCTCCTGTGCAAACCTGAAGGATGTGTACATCGAAGCCCCGCTGACCAAAATCGGCGCGTATATGTTCTCCGGCTCCGGCCTCGAGCAGTTCGTCATTCCGGAAACGGTCACCTCCATCGGCGCATTCGCGTTCAACAAGTGCTATGACCTGAAGTCGCTGTACATCGCCTGTGACTTCCCCGCCAGCGCACCGTCGGACAGCATCTTGACCGATCTCGGCACGACGACGGTCTACCTGTCCTCGAAGTACGCGGACAACTGGAAGCCCTTCTTTGATAAATACTACAGCCTCAACGTCGAGGTGATCGACGAGAGCGAGATCCCGACCCCGGTCAAGCCCGCCGCGCCGGAAAGCTACGCGGTCAAGGCCATCACCAGCAACGCCACGGTCAACGGCGTGCCGGATACTGTCGCAAACGGCGGCTCCTACACCTTCACCGTGACCCCGGACACCGCCTGCGGCATCACGAGCGTCACCGTCAATGGCATCGCCGTGACCCCAGACGAGAGCGGCACGTATACCATTGAAAATGTATCCGACACGCAGGTCATCGCCGTTACGGCCTCTGCGGTCAAGCACACCGTCAAGGTGACGGGCAATGCAAGAATCCTTGTCGGCACAACCTCGACCGCCTCTTACACGCAGTGGGTCGAGGGCACAGACCTCACCTTCTCCGTGACCCCGACGCTGGGCTACAAGGTCACCGGCGTTACCGCCGAGGGCGGCACGCTGACGGCGAACGACGACGGGACCTACACCCTCTCCGCGCCGTACACCGACACGACGATCAGCGTCGCCACCGAGAAGCTGGACGGCTGCGTCGTACGGTTCAGCGGCAACGCCACGGCCTATGTTGACGGCAAGGCCGTTGATGAGGTGCTGGTCGCCGAGGGCGGCAGCGTTTCCTTCACGCTCGAGCCGAACGAGCATCTGATGGTTACCACCGTCATGTTCATCGCGGGCGGCCCTCCGAAAAGGGTCTCCGCCACGGACGGCGTTTACACGCTGAGCAACGTCACCAAGAGCGGCTCGGTCAACATCATGACTACCTCGGCAGCCTACGGTGTCGCCGTGGTCTGCGGCGAGCACGTCAGCAGCACTCCCGCCACCGGCAGCTTCAAATACGGCTCCACGTTCTCCTTCGCGCTGAGCTTTGACGAGGGCTACGAGCTGGATACCATTACGGCCTCCTCCGGCAAGCTGGACTACGGCACCACCTCCGGCGCTTACGTCCTCTCCGGCGCGGAGGAAGCCACGACGATCAACGTGACCGCAAAGCCGATGGAGCCGGTCGAGCTGACCGACAGCCAGAAGCTCCTTACCTTTAAGTATAACGCCAACGGCACCGCCGCCGTCAGCAAATGCCCCACCGATTTTGAGGGCGAAATGGTCGTTCCCGCCGTCGTTCAGAACGGCAGCTATACCTATCGCGTCACCGAGATCGGCGCAAGCGCGTTCTCCGGCTGCGCCGGCCTGACAAAGCTCACCCTTCCCGAAGGCATCACGACGCTGGGCAACTACGCCCTGCAAAACTGCACGAAGCTGACCTCGGTCGAGCTGCCCGGCACTGTGACGACGCTCGGCAACTACGTGTTCCGCGGCAATGTCGCCCTGACGGAGGTCAAGCTCCCCGCCAGTGCGACCACGCTTGGCACAAATATCTTCAACGGCTGCGAAGCGCTGACGAACGTTACGCTGCCCGAGGGTCTGACCACGCTCCCGACCTATATGTTCTACAACTGCCACGCGCTGACGGAGATCAAGCTCCCCTCCACCCTCACCGAAATTGACAGCTACGCCTTCGCCGCGACGAGCCTCAAGGAGATTGTCCTTCCCGAGGGTCTTGTAAACCTCGGCGGCAAGGAAAGCGGCGGCCGCGTTTTCCAGAACTGCTACGCACTGGAAAAGGTCACGCTGCCCACCACGCTGAAGATCATCCGCAAGGATGCCTTCTATAACTGTGAATCGCTCGAGGAGATCCATTTCCCGGAGGGCCTCGAATACCTCGGCGAAGCCGCCCTCTCCGGCTGCTCCCGCCTGACGGAGGTCACCATCCCCAACTCCATCACGGAAATCAAGAACTCCCTCTTCGCGCTCTGCACAAGCCTGAAGAGCGTCACCATGTCCGACGAGATCACGGAGATCGGCATGACGGCGTTCAGCAGATGCGAAGCTCTGGAAACGCTGAAGCTCCCCGCGAAGCTCGAAAAGCTCAGCCCCAACGCCTTCCAGGTCTGCACCGGTCTGAAGTCCATCACCTTCCCCGCAGGCCTCAAGAGCATCGGCGTGCAGTGCTTCTCCTCCTGCACCGCGCTTGCCAGCGTTACCTTTGAGGGCAATCAGCTCACCCTGATCGACGCGGAGGCCTTTGCCAACGCCAAGAGCCTGACCGGCATCACCCTGCCGGAGAGCCTTGTCGTCCTCGGCTCGAACGCCTTCTACGGCAGCGGCCTGACCTCGCTGCATATCCCGGCAAACGTTCGTACCAGCAGCAACACCAATCAGACACTCCTGCAAAACCCCGCTGCCTATTGCCGCAGCCTGACCGAGATCACCGTCGATGAAAGCAACGCCTACTACAAGGGCGTGGACGGCGTTCTGCTGACCAAGAAGGGCAATATGCTCATCCAGTACCCCGCCGGTAAGACCGACGCCACCTATGCCGTCCCCGACGGCGTGCGCAGCATCAACGTTTCCGCCTTCGGCGGCGCGACAAACCTGACCAGGGTCACCCTTCCCGCATCCGTGACCTTCCTCGCAGGCAGCGCGTTCTACGGCTGCACCAATATCACGGCCTTTGAGGTCCCCGCGACCGTTCAGACGCTGAACTACCGCTCCATCATCTGCGGCACCGAGCTGATCGATGATCTGGGCAATTCGACCTACATCACCTCGCTCGAGGCCGTCGTGTTCCATGGCGATTACAACGCCAGCAGCATGAAGAACACCCTGTTCTTCAACCTCGACCAGATCACCGTCTACTACCCGGCGGGCAACACCACCTGGGAGGAGAATCTGGAAGCCGCGCAGGCGCTGTATTCCAACGTCCACTTTGTCCCCTACGACGAGGCGACCCAGAACCCGATGAACGTCCACACCGTCACCTTTAAGACCGACGGTCACATCAACGCCATGACCGTGGCCGAGGAGCCGGCCGTCGTGACCGAGGCCTCCGTCCGCGAGATGAACAGCTACAGCTTCACCGTTTCGCCGCTGACGGGCTACGCCGTCGCCTCCGTCAAGGCCGGCGACACTGACCTGACCCCGGACGAGAACGGTGTCTACACCGTCTCCCCCACCGCCGACACGGAGATCACCCTGACCGCCGTGGAAGCCTACTATAATGTGCAGTTCGTTTCCGCCGACGGCCTCGCGAAAATCTACAACGGCAAGAGCGAGGTCACCGGCCGCACCACCCGCCTGCAATACGGCTACAGTCTGACGCTGACCGTCGTTCCCGACGAGCATTATGAGATCGCCAAAGCGGCCCTGAGCGTCGGCACGCTGACCGACAACGGCAACGGCTCTTACACCATCAGCGACGTGAGCGCCGACAGCGTGTTCAGCGTGACCATGCAGGAAAAGCACGAGCACACCTACGAGCTGACCGGTCACAAGGATGCGACCTGTCTGGAAAACGGCTATGACCGCTACACCTGCCCCGGCTGCGGCGATACCTATGACGACGTGATCGAAGCCCTCGGCCACGACTACAAGGTTTCCGAGCACAAGGACGCCACCTGCACCGAGGCCGGTTACGACCGCTACACCTGCACCCGCTGCGCCGACAGCTACGACGAGCCGATCGAAGCCATCGGCCACGCCTACGAGCTGACCGACCACAAGGACGCGACCTGCACCGAGGCGGGCTACGACCGCTACACCTGCAAGAACTGCGCCGACACCTATGACGACGCGATTGAGGCTCTCGGCCACGACTACAAGGTCACCGAGCGCGTCGAGCCGTCGAACGACAAGGCCGGTTACGAGATCAAGACCTGCACCCGCTGCAATGATACGGTCCGCACCGAGCTTGCCGCCGCCGAATGCCCGTCCGCGAGCTTCACGGATGTCGGCGAGAACGACTGGTTCCATTCCGTCGTTGACTACGCCGTGGCAAACGGCCTGATGAACGGTGTCTCCGCAACCTCCTTCGATCCCTACGGCGCGGCGACCCGCGCGATGCTGGTCACGATTCTGCACCGCAGCGCCGGCAAGCCGGAGCCGACCAAGGCCGTTCCCTTCACGGATGTCCGCGCCGGTGCGTGGTACGCCAACGCCGTGGCATGGGCCTACGGTGCCAAGGTCGTCAACGGCACGTCCGCGACCGAATTCACACCCGATGCCGACATCACCCGCGAGCAGGTCGCAGCGATCCTCTATCGCTACGCTGCCCAGAAGGGTGAGGACACCTCCGCAAGAGCCGAGCTGGACAAGCAGTTCGACGACGCTGCAAGCATCAGCAGCTACGCCGCCGATGCCATGTCGTGGGCAGTCGCCAGCGGCATCCTCAACGGCGACGGCAAGTCGCTCAACCCGCAGGACAGCGCCACCCGTGCAGAGCTTGCCGCAATGCTTGTGCGCTATCTTTCCAAGTAAGCTCTAGGCAAATAAAAACCCGATGGGAGAAAGCGAGCTTCGCTTTCTCCCATCCTGTGAACTCTCCCCACTGTCATTGCGAGGCCCTGAAAGGGCCGTGGCAATCCGTTTTCCTTCCCCGCGCCGCAGCGCCTTGGCTCCCTCTCTGAGGGTAGCGAAGCGGCCTCGCGGTAGTGAATGACATGCCGGTGGCATGTCAGAGCTGCGAGGTGACCGAGCCGCAGCGAGACCTGGCACGGCGGAGCCGTGACTGAGGGAGTCCTTGCGCCCGCAGGCGCAGGTCACGGAATTGCATATGCCAAAAACGACGTGCCTGCACGAGATTGCCACGTCGCTTCGCTTCTCGCAATGACAAATTCGATACTTTTCACCGTGTGAACTCTGTAAATTCTGAAAAAGGAGAAATTTATGAGGAACCATAAGCTGAACCGAACGCTGGCGCTGCTGCTGACGTTCGCGCTGCTGATCTCCGTGCTTCCGAATGTTCTCTCCCCCGTGCAGGCTGCGCAGGAAAAGCCCGCCATTCGCGAAGTCTCCGCCGACGAGCTTTCGGCGGACCTGACCGAAAGCGGCACGCTGACCGCAGCGGAGGACGAACAGGCCGAGGCGTACGACCCGGAGGAAACCGTCCGGATTTTCATCGTTTTTGAGAGCGCCTCCCTGCTGGAGGCGGGCTACAGCACCAAGGGTCTGGCGACGGACTCCCGCGCCGCGAGCTATTGCCGCAAGCTGGAGCAGGAGCAGGCCCTGACCCTCCGCCGCATTGAGCGCGACGCGCTGGACGGCGAGGAACTTCCCGTCCGCTACAGCTTCACCGTCGCGACGAACGCCGTCTCGGCCACGGTCCCCTACGGAACGCTGGACGCGATTTCCAAGATCGACGGCGTTAAGGGCGTGTATCTCGTCCCCGTCTACGACGTTTGCACCGAAAACACCAGAACCATCACCGCCGGCGGCATGGTCGGCAGCTATGATACGTGGCTCGACGGCTACACCGGCGCGGGGACCCGCATCGCCGTCATCGACACCGGCCTCGACACCGACCACCCCTCCTTCAGCGAGGGCGGCTTCCTTTACAGTCTGGAGCAGACGGCAAAGGCCGACAACACAACGATCGAAAGCTATTCGCTGCTGAATGTCAATGACATTGCCGCCGTGCTGCCCAAGCTGACCGTCACGAAGGACCTTCCGGGCGTCACGGCCGACGATCTTTACCTGACCGCAAAAATTCCCTTCGCGTTCAACTACATCGATCAGGACCTCGATGTCACCCATGACAACGACAGCAAGAGCGACCACGGTACGCACGTTTCCGGCATCGCCGCCGCCAACCTGTACGTCGATAAGACCGGCGGCACGAGCTACGTGAATATGCGCGAAGCGAAGGATGTCGTCGGCATCGCACCGGACGCACAGGTTTTGTGCATGAAGGTGTTCGGCAAAAACGGCGGCGCGTACAGCGACGACTACATCGCCGCCATTCAGGACTGCCTCTATCTCGGCGTCGATGTCATCAACATGAGCCTCGGCGCGTCGGCGGGCTTCACCCGCAGCTACGACGGCACGGGCCTTGTCGATGCGGTCTTTGACCGGCTGTCCTCGACGGATGTTGTCGTCACCGTTTCCGCCGGCAACTCCTACAGCTCCGCCTATGAAAACGAAACCGGCACCGGCCTTCCGCTGACCGGCGACGTGGACAACTCTGTCCTCGGCTCCCCCGGTGCCTACAATAACTCCTTCACCGTCGCCAGTGCCGTGAACACCGGCATTACAGCGCACTACTTCTCCGTCGGCGGCCAGCCCTTCCCCTTCACGGACACGGCCACGACCCCCTTCCAGACCCTCGCGGGCAGCGACGAAGCGCGGGAATTCCCCTACCTCTTCCTCGGCGACCCGGCGAACGCCGACGACACGGCGAAATACGGCGATGCCTCGGCCTATACCGCCGTCGTTCGCGAAGCCGTACGCGGTAAGGTCGTTTTCGTTTCCCGCGGCGGCGGCGTGTCCTTCCTGGACAAGCAGGCTGCGGCGAAATCCGCCGGTGCGACCGCGCTGATCGTCTACAACAATGTCGCCGGTGAGTTCGGTATGTCGCTGGACGACGAATGTACGCTTCCCGCCGTCAGCATCACCAAGGCCAACGGCGACACCATCTTCTATTCCTCGCAGAAGCAGGACGACGGCACTTATACTGGCACGCTTTCGGTCCATCGCGACGTTACGACAATGGAAAACGTCAGCTCCGGTATGAGCGATTTCTCCTCCTGGGGCGTTCCGAGTGATCTGGTCCTCAAGCCGGAGATCACCGCCCCCGGCGGCAACATCTACTCCACCCTGACCGACGGCGGCTACGGTCTGATGAGCGGCACGTCGATGTCCGCGCCGAGCACTGCCGGTATGGCGGCGCTGGTGCTGCAATACATTGAGAAAAACGGCCTCGCCGAACGCACCGGCCTCTCCGCCCGCGCGCTGGCACAGGCGCTCATCATGAGCACCGCCGCCCCGATGAAGGAAGCCGACGGCGAAGAATACTCGCCGAGAAAGCAGGGCGCGGGCCTCGCCAACGTCAAGGCCGCAACACAAACGCAGGGCTACCTGCTCGTCGGCGACAAGGACGGCAACGACGGCAAGGTCAAGGTTTCCCTGCTCGACGACCCCGACCGCAAGGGCGAATATTCCTTCACCTTCGATATCTACCAGATGGGCGACAGCGCCGAAACCTATACCCTCCGCGCCTCCGTGCTGACGGAGGACGTGGCGGAAATTGACGGCGAAGCCTTCATGGCGCAGTCCTCCCGCCGCCTCAGCCCGAAGGTCCGCTTCACCGGCGGCAAGTACGTCTATGACCTGAACGGTGATAACGTCCTCGACGAAAAGGACGTGCAGCTCATCTCCGACTACTGCGCCGGAACGCACGACTTCACGGAGCAGGAGCTTGCCCTGCTCGACTTCGACGAAAACGGCACGGTCGATACCGCCGACGGCTACGTCTATCTGCTCCTGCTGGAGGGCGGCGAATACAAGGACGTGGACCTGTTCGCCGCCACCTTCGAGGTCCCCGCAGGCGGTAAGCTGACCGTGCAGGCCAGCATCACGCTCTCCGACGCAGACCGCGCGTATCTGGACGGCAATTTTGAAAACGGCGTGTACGTCGAGGGCTTCGTCTATGCCGATGCCGAAAACGGCAACAACCTCTCGCTGCCCTTCCTTGGCTTCTACGGCAATTGGACCAGCCCCAGTATGTTTGAACACGCAACCTATTACAACGACGAGATCAGCTATTCCGGCGGCGTGATGACCGTTCTCGGCCGCGTCGGCGACAACAGCATCGGTCTTGGCCTGAACCCCTTTGCAACGGACGACAGCTTCCTGCCCGACCGTGCCGCGATCTCCAACACGAACACCGGCGCAATCGGCTCGGTCAGCAAGCTGACCTACACGCTCATCCGCAACGCCGCCTCGCTGGAGATCAAGCTGGCAAGTGGTAAGGACACCCTGCTCTCCCAGAAAACGCAGGCCATCAGTAAGGCGTATTATAACGCCGGCACCACTTCGTGGATCGGCCGCAACTACAGCGCCACCATCGGCTGGGCCGGCCTCGGCGCGGACAAGCAGCCGCTGCCCGAAAACACAAAGGCCGAGCTGTCCATCACTGCGCTGCCGGAATACGTCGGCAAGACCGACCCCGCCGGAACGACCTGGACCCTCCCGATCACGATCGACAACACCGCGCCCACGCTCGTCGAGGGGAAGGACGGCACGCTGAACGCGGAGGACCGCACCCTCAGCTTCACCGCGCAGGATAATCAGTACATCGCAGCCGTCATGCTGCTCGACTCCACCGGCTCGCGCGTCATGCAGCGCATCGCCGCGAACCAGATGACCGCCGGAGAGGAAAAGGACTTCGTCCTCGACCTGAGCGACGTGCGTACGACGCTGTGCTACATCGCGCTGGCGGACTACGCCATGAACGTCCGCGTTTACCGCGTGGACCTCTCGTCGATCAACCCCGCGATCGAAAAGGGCAAGCTCTACGGCTTCAACACCGCGCAGGGCTGGAGCAACTTCACCGTGGAAACGGCGGAAGCCCCCGTGGCGCTTGCCAGCTCCGATTTGCTCTTTGTCGGTGCGGAATACGCAGACGGCAACATCTTCGCCGTTTCCGGTGCGGGCGATCTGTATCGCATCGAGCCGGGCACCTACGTCGCAACGAAGATCGGCGAGCTGGGCTTCGTCCCGTTCGACATGGCCTTTGACTACACCACCAACACCATGTATGCCGTCGGCCTCGGCGTTCGCACCGGCACGGGCATTCTGTACACCATCGACCTGCTGAACGGTACGGCGGAGGAAATCCAGTCCTTCAGCCCGACGCTGGTCACGCTGGCCTGCGGCAACGAGGGAACGCTCTACGGCGCGACCTACGATTCCTACAACGTGCGCACCTATTCCTTCCAGCCCGGCGGCACGCTGAAAAACCTCGGCCGCAGCGGCTACGGCGCAAGCGCGCACTATCAGGCCATGGCCTATGACCACGAAAACGAGAAGCTCTACTGGACGAACTACTACGAAAACGCCACCGGTACGAGCGTGCAGCAGCGTCTGCTGGAGCTGGACCCCCAGACCGGCAAGGCAACGCAGCGCAGCCTGCTGTCGTACCACAACGTGGACCTCTTTATCCCCTACGAATGCGACACCGCAACGGGCCTGTTCCCGACCGTGGACCACGTGACTGCGGTCCATATGGAGCAGACCTCGCTGGAGCTGTACCGCTCCTACACGGCTGATTTAAGCTGCTATGTCACCCCGTGGACGGCGGCCGATACCTCCGTGGATTGGTCCAGCTCGGATCCCGCCGTCGCCTCGGTCAGCGCGGACGGCACGGTCACGGCTCTCTCCGCCGGCACCGCCGTCATCACCGCCGCCTCTCATTCCGACCCCGACGTGAAGGCCACCTGCCCCGTCACGGTCAAGACCATCGGCACGGAGCTGTCCGGCTACGTCCGGAGCAATGACGGCAGCGCCATGTGGGCCTCCTTCAACGGCAGCGCCGCCGCCTCGTATCAGAAGCTCGGCGCGGACAGCACGGACGGCAGCATCATTGCCGCCGACCGCACGGAAAACGGCCTGCTCGCCGTCACGTTCGACGAAGCCACCACCACCGGCAAGCTGCTGCGCATCAACGAGGAAACGTTTGAAGCCACGGAAATTGCCGGCACGACCGTCCCGTTCACCGACGTGACATACTCCGGCAAGGGTCTGAAGCAGCTTTACTTCTGCTACGGCTACTATCTCGGCATCCTGCCGACGGAGGACCGTATGGTCCAGGGCCAACTCGTCAAGGCCGGCTCCCCGCTGGCCTACAACCTCTCGTCGGTCGTCGGAACGGACCTGTTCACCGGCCTGACCTACGTCGGCACGTCCGACTACGGCGAGGAATACGGCAAGGGCGACCTGCTCTACGCCATCACGCAGAGCGGCGAGCTGTACCAGTTCGTGCTCTTTGAAAGCGGCAGTCTCCTGCCCAACCACGTCGGCAGCCTCGGCCTCCGCCACGAGAGCATGGACACGCAGTGCATGACCTACGCCGATGCAGACGACGGCCATGACTACCTGATGTACATCCTTCAGGATGCCCACACCGGCAACGTAACGGTCTATGCCATCGGCTTCGATGCCAACGGCAGCCTGCAAGCCGTCCGCACCTCCGAATTCGGCAAAGAGGTCGATGTCGTCGTCGGCTGCTATCCCACGCAGAAGCCCGAAACGGACACCGGCGATACCGCGCTGACCGCCGTCACCCTGCCGGACAGCCAGCCGCTGCACTACGAAGCGCTTGACCTTTCCGAAGCGTTTGAATGAAAGGAGCGAAGGATATGAAAAAACTGATCTTACGGCTCTCCCTTCTTTTGGGCGTGCTGCTGGTCCTGACCGGCGCAGCCTTTGCCGCCGACGCTCTGGAGGGCGAAGCGAGCATGGACGGTGACAACTACACCGCGACCGTCGGCCTCACGGCGGAAACGGAAGTCACCAGCGGCAAGCTCGAGCTGACCTATGATGCCTCGCAGCTCACGCTCGTTTCCGCCGAGCCGTCCGAGGCGCTGCAAAAGAGCGTCCACACCGTCAACACCCGTGAAACCGGAAAAATCGTGTTTTCCTTCCTGAAAACACAGCCGGTCAAGGGCGAGGCGCTCCTGAAGCTCACCTTCCGCGCCGCTGCCGGAACGGAGCAGCCGGTCGTGACCGTCACGGCCAAGGAGCTTTACCTCCGCCTGACGAAAATCGAGGGCAACACGCTGACGCTCCGGCCCGAAAAAGCGCCGGACCCCGAGCCGCCGGTCGAGGAGCCGTGCAATGGCGGTCCCGACTGCATCAGCCGGAAGTTCACGGATGTCAATGTCAACGAGTGGTATCACCCCTACATTGACTACGCCGTCAAGCACAGCCTGTTCGGCGGCACCAGCCCGACGACCTTCGAGCCGGAATCCCCGATGACTCGTGCGATGCTCGTTACGGTTCTCTGGCGCTATGAGGGTCAACCGAAGGGCTACATCAACACCTTCTCCGACGTCAACGCGAAGGACGGTGGCTGGTACATCGACGCCGTCGCGTGGGCGGCCGCAAACGGCGTGGTCAACGGTGTCGGCGACGGCAAGTTCGACCCCGACGGCAGGGTCACGCGCGAGCAGATCGCAACGATCCTCTACCGCTACGCGCAGCAGAAGAACATCGACACCTCGGCGCGCGGCAATACCGGAGCCTATCCCGATGCCGCAGAGATCAGCGCCTACGCGTCCGACGCAATGCGCTGGGCCGTCGGTGTCGGCCTCATCAACGGCTCGGACGGCAAGCTTCTCCCGCAGGGCGATGCCACCCGCGCCCAAGTCGCGACGCTGCTCATGCGCTTCGCGGAAACCATCGCAAAATAACTCAACCGGGTCAGGCGATTGCGCCTGACCCGGTTTTTCATTTTCCGCGCAAAAAATAACCCCCCAAGGGGCTTACGATTGCGGCAATTTTCGACTATAATGCGGATGGTTGATCGATCAGACGCAGACTCGCTGCGTAACAAGGAAGGAAATCAATGAAGCAGCTACAATCAAAAAAACGCGCTGCGGTCACAGTCCTGCTGCTGGCGGTGATCGCGGCGGGTTTTGTATGCCTGTTCGTCGGCTCGTCGGGCATGACGCTGCGCGACTGCTTTGCCGCCCTGCTGAAAAAGGGCAGCGCAACGCAGGAGCGCATCGTCTGGAACATCCGGCTGCCGCGCGTGCTGGCGGCCATCATCGCGGGCGCGGGTCTTTCCGTCGCCGGACTGATGATGCAGACAAATCTGAACAATTCCATGGCCTCGCCCGCGACACTGGGTGTTTCCAACGCGGCGGTGTTCGGCGCGAACCTGTCGATCATTGCCTTTGCGGGCGGCTTTCTCTCGACGGGCAACAACGTGGCAAACTACGCCGTCGGCGCGAACCCCTACGCGACCTCTCTGATGGCGTTCGTGTTCTCCACGCTGTCGATTCTGCTCATTCTCGGCCTTTGCCGCATCCGCGCGTTCTCGCCGAATGTCGTGGTACTGGCGGGCCTCGCCGTGGGAGCGCTCTGGTCGGCAGCGACGACGATTTTGCAGTTTTATGCAACCGATGTCGGCATCTCCGCCGCCGTGGTCTGGAATTTCGGCGACCTCGGCCGCGCGACGTATAAGACCGACCTCATCATGCTGGTCGTCGTCGCGGCCGGACTGATCGTCTTTCGCCTGCTGTCGTGGCGCTACAACGTCCTGCTCAGCGGCGATGCCACGGCGAAAACGATGGGCGTGAACGTCGAGCTGCTGCGCTTTGTGTCGCTTTTAGCCGCGTCACTCATCACGGCCGTATGCGTGTCGTACCTCGGCGTGATTGGTTTTGTCGGCGTCATCTGTCCGCACGTGACAAAACGGCTGCTGGGGCAGGACCACCGCTACGCCATCCCCGTTTCGGCGCTGAGCGGAAGTCTGCTGCTCCTGCTGGCCGACACGCTCTCGCGCAGCCTCGGCAGCGGCTCCGCCCTGCCCGTCGGCGCGATCACCTCGCTGCTCGGCGCACCGTTCTTTATCGCCATCATTTTTTCTAAAAAGGAGGGCGAACGATGCTGAGCATTGAAGGTCTGAAATTTCAGTATTCCAAGCACGGCGCGCCCGTCCTGAACGGCATCGACCTGGCGCTGGAGCGCGGCGAGGTCGGCATTCTGCTGGGCAAAAACGGCTCCGGCAAGACCACGCTGTTCAAAACCATCCTCGGCATCGAAACGCCGTCGGCTGGGTCCATCCGCTTCGACGGTGAGGACCTGCTGCGCCTGCCCCGCCGCGAACGCGCCCGCCGCATCGCCTACGTGCCGCAGCACATCCACTTCGGCGCACTGACGGTCTTTGACTCCATCCTCATGGGGCGCATCTCCTACTTCGGCCTGCGCGCCGGGAAGGAGGACTACGAGGCCGTCGAGGCGCTGCTGGAGGACATGAAGCTCACGCCCCTTGCCTATCGCAACGCCGAAAATCTCTCCGGCGGCGAGAAGCAGAAGATCGCCGTCGCCCGCGCGATGGCGCAGGAGCCGCAGCTTCTGGTCTTTGACGAACCGACCGGCAACCTCGACATGGCCAACGAAGAACTCATCATCGATGAGGCCAAGCAGCTTGCCCGGCGTAAAAACGTCGCCATTCTCAGCTCGCTGCACGACCTAAACCAGGCGCTCTGGTTCGGCGACCGCTTTTTCTTCCTGCGCGACGGCGTGATCCGCTGCGCCGGAACGGAGGAGATCATCACCCCGGACATCATCCGCGACACGTTCGATATCAATGCGCGGATCGTCACGCTGGAAGGCAAAAAACTCATTCTGGGAGGAAAACACTATGACTGTTAAGAAACTTCTCGCGCTGCTGCTGGCCGTAGCCGCGCTGCTGTCCCTCTGCGCCTGCGCCGCCTCGCCCGAAGCGACGACCGACGCGCCCACCGAAGCCCCCACGAAGACCCCGACCGAGGTCGTGACCGACGCTCCGACGGAAGCGGCACCGGTCGAAGCCACGCTGACCGACATGATCGGCCGCGAGCTGACCCTCACACCGGGCAGCTATCAGCGCGTCGTCTGCATCGGCGCAGGCGCACTGCGGATGTACAGCTACGTCGGCGACGTTTCGCTGCTGTGCGGCGTGGAGGACATCGATAACGACACGCTATCCGAGCGGCCGAAGATGTTCGATGCCGTCGCCCGCCCCTACGTGCTGGCCTACAGCGACACGTTCCGCACCCTGCCCTCCTGCGGCGTGGGCGGCCCGAACGCACAGACCGCTGAGGCAGAGAAAATTCTCGCCTGTGAGCCGGATATCGTCATTTCCGAATATGAGGATGTGGAAAAGGCCGATGCGCTGCAAGAGCAGCTCGGCGTTCCCGTCGTAACCCTCCGCACCGGCCCGAACGGCGTGTTTGACGACGCGTTCGCACAGTCCATGACCCTGCTGGGCAAGGTCTTTGCCCGCGAGGACAAGGCGCAGACGCTGGTTGATTACGTGACCGATCAGATTGCAGAGCTATCCGCCCGCACGGCCGATATCGCCGCCGACGCGCAGCCCGGCGTTTACATCTGCGGCCTCGGCAACTGGGGTACGACGAACCACCTCATGACCGCGCAGAACTATGCCGCCTTCAACCTCACGAACGTCCGCAACGTCGTGACCGACCTCGGCAAGGACGGCATTCAGGCCATCGAGGCCGAGAAATTCGCCGCCCTCGGCGAGGACATGGACATCATGTTCCTCGATGCCGCCGCCGTAAAGAACATTGCGCCGCTGTATCAGGAGGATCCGACCCTGTTCGATACCTGCAAGGCATGGCAGAACGGCGAGGTCTATCTTGAAATGGCATATAACGCATATTATACAAACTACGAGATCGCGCTGGCCAACGCATGGTTCATCGCCAAGACCGTCTATCCCGACCAGCTCGCCGACATCGACATGACCGCCAAGACCAACGAGATCACGCAGGCCTTCCTCGGTCAGGAGCTGGCCGATGCAATCTTCGCCTGCCCGTCCAGCTTCGGCGGCTACCAGAAGATCGACACCGCGACCTTCTTTAACTAAGGAGTAGGAGTACCGTATGCTGCAAAAGGACGACATTATTGCCTTCTTCGACCGCTGCGCGCCGACGTGGGACAACGATCTGGTCCACGACGACAGGAAAATCGCTGCCATTCTGGATAACGCCGGGATTCACGCGGGCTGCCGCGTGCTGGACGTGGCCTGCGGCACCGGCGTGCTGATTCCGGACTATCTGGCGCGGGGCGTCGCCTCCGTTACGGCCATCGACATCTCGCCGGAAATGGCCCGCATCGCCGCCGAAAAATTCCCGCAGGAGAACGTCGCCGTCCTCTGCGGCGACGTGGAAACGGCGCACTTCGACACGCCGTTCGACTGCGTTGTGGTCTATAACGCCTTCCCGCACTTCCCCGACCCGGCGCGGCTGATCGCCGTGCTGGCCGGTCTGCTGAAGCCGGGCGGCACCCTGACCGTCGCGCACGGCATGAGCCGCGAAAAGCTCGACCGCCACCACAACGGCACCGCCAGCAAGGTGTCGTGCGGCCTGCTGCATGAGGACGCCCTCGCCGCCCTTTTTGCACCGTATTTCGATGTCACAACCAAAATCTCCGACGACCAGATGTACCAGCTCGTCGGCAAGAAGCGCTAAAGCCCAAAACTCCGGCCCGCTGCCACCAAGCAGCGGGCCGGAGCTTTATTCTTTACTTCGTCACGTTCTCAATAAACCGCATCAAAATCGCCGCGACCTGTGCGCGAGTGGCGTTGCCTTGGGGGAGGAGGTAGGTGACGCCGTATTCGTTGGAGCCGTTGATGATACCGCGAGCGATGCACCAGCTCAGCGCGTCGCGCGCATAGCCGCTGACGCTGCCGCTGTCGGGGAAGCCGCCGAAGTCCTGCCGCGCCGAGGTGTCGATGCCCACGCTGTTTGCGTAGCGATAGAGGATTGCCGCCATCTGCTCGCGGGTGATGTTGCCGTCCGGCTCAAAGGTCGTGCGGCTCGTGCCGTTGACGATGCCGTTTGCCGCCGCCCATGCGACGGCCTGCGTGTACCACTCGTTGGCGGGGACGTCGACGAAGTAGTTCGTGCCCTCGCTCGGCGAGCCGACGTAGCGCCAGAGCACGGTGACGAGCATGGCGCGGGTCATCGGGCCTTTGGGGTCAAACAGGCCGCGCCCGATGCCGTTCATCAGCCCGCGCTCAATGGCGAAGTCAACGCCCGCATGATACCACTGACGCGTATCCACATCGCGGAAGGGCTTCGATGGACAACTCGCCCCGCCGTTGCAGGGGGCAATCTTCGGCGTTTTGACAACCTTCGTCTGCGCGGCAAACGCCGCATTTTGAAAGGTCGCGGTGTAGGTGATCTCGCCCTCGGTGTCGTAGGTCGCTTCCTTCGTTACGGCGGACACCGCCGCAGTGGTTTCGCTCTCAACATGCGCCGCGTCCCGCTTACACGTCCGCGCTGCCGTAACGGAGCGGTTATCGTCCGCCCAGACATAGGACGGTGCATCCCAGTTATGTCCCAAGGCGGGGACAACCGTCTGCGCAATCCGGTAATCACAGCGCGAGCAGTGCTTTCCTTCGGTCAAGCCGCTTTCGGTGCAGGTCGCCGCGGCCGCCGCATCGGGAATCATATCATACCCAAGCGCCGGAATCACCTTTTGCTCGACCTTATAGTCGCAGCGCGAGCAGTGGCTGCCCTCGGTCAGACCGGTCGACGTGCAGGTTGCCGAAACCGCAGCGTCCGTGACTATATTGTGCCCCAGCGCCGCCTTGAAGTCCGTGCGATAGCTGTACCCGCAGGAACATTTATGCAGTGTATATCCTACACCCACGCAGGATGCCGGTACGACCGCATCCTCCAACGCATGCGAACAAAGCGGGTCGCTGCCCAACGTATACCATTGCCGCCAAGTCAGCGAACCGCCATAGTCTCCCAAGGCGCCCTCCTGCAACCAGAAGGAATCCTCGCTTGTGCTCTCGGGATAATAGGCATCGGCGGTCACACCGGTAAAGGCACGGGCAACTATCTGCAGCTTTTCTCCCAGAAATATCACGGTTTTCAGCCCAGTGCACTCGGCGAACGCATCGATGTCAATGGCTGCCATACTCTCCGGAATGGTCACACTCGTCAGACGGGTGCAGCCTCTGAAAGCACATAATCTAATACTCGTCACACCCTCCGGAATGGTCACGCGCACCAGTCCGGTGCAGTCCCAGAAGGTATACGATTTAATCCTAGTTACGGTCTCCGGAATGGTGATGTCCGTCAGCCCGGTGCAGCCGTAAAATGCCCACAGTTCAATTTCCGTCACGCCCGCCGGGATGGAATACGCCCCGCTAAGACCGCTGGGGCACACGATCAGCGTCGTCTTATCTTTGTTGTATAGTACGCCTTTTTCATCGCTGGAATAGCACGGGTTGCCTTCGGCAACCAAAATTTTAGATAAGCCGCAATGGAAGAAGGCGCGGAGATGGATTTTCGTCACACGCTCTGCAACGGTATAGGTTCCCAAAATGCGCTCAGGGCACTTCAGCAGCTCTGTTTTGTCCTTGTTATACAGCACGCCGAGGCTGTCGCCGGAGTAATTTGGGTTGTCTTCGGCGACCCATATTCCGTTCATGGACGGACAGTTGAAGAACGCGTCGGCTCCAATATTGGTCACACTTTTCGGAATACTAATGCTTGCTAAGCTGGTACAGCCGGAGAATGCGTAGCCTCCGATGCTCTCTACGCCTTCCGGAATGGTGATGCCTGTCAGGCCAATGCAGCCGAGAAATGCAGAGTCCCCAATGCTCGTTACGCTCTCCGGAATGGTGAGGCTCGTCAGACCGGTGCATTCGGAGAATGCAGAGCTTCCGATGCTCGTTACGCCTTCCGGAATGGTGATGCCTGTCAGGCCGGAGCAGCCGGAGAACGCAGAGGTTCCAATGCTCGTTACGCCGTGTTCAATGATGACCTTCTTGACGAGGTCCATTTGGGAATACCATGATTCATCGTAATAGTCACGCATTTCTCCGCTTCCGCTGATGGTCAGAGTCCCTTCGCTGTCGAGCGTCCATGTCACATCACTGCCATTGCCACACTCGCCCGATGCGACAATATCTGCCGCCTCCGCTCTGCCGCACAGTCCTCCGACCAGCAGGCAGACGCACAGGCATAGCGCCACGCCAAAAATCCAACGTTTCATTTGCAGTTCTCCTCATACAGTATTCATCCCGCCGCGAGTGCGATCTCCGGCACACGTTTCCTCCTGTGTCAAAACGTGTACTTTTTGAACACTCTCCAACAGCGGCTTTTCTGATACTATTTTACACGTTAATTGCGGAAATGCAACTCTTTTTTACAGTTTCCCCCAATTTTTCAGGGTGTTCAAAAAGTACACTTAAAGTACACTTTTTGAACACTTCGCAACAGCAGCTTTTTGAACATGATCCCCGCCCCACGCGCCGGACCAACGCAAAAAAACACCCCCCGTTTCTTCTATTATAGCAGAAACGAGGGCGGTTGGGTAGTTCTTTGACAGTCTGAAAGCTCCGGCCCGCTGCCTCCAAGCAGCGGGCCGGAGCTTTTTTCTTTACTTCACTTCGTCACGTTCTCAATAAACCGCATCAAAATCGCCGCAACCTGTGCGCGAGTGGCGTTGCCTGCGGGGTTCAGGAGCAGCTGACCGCCCTCCTTGCTGCCGCCGATGATGCCCTCCGCGACGGTCCACGACAGTGCGTCCTTTGCCCAGCCGCTGACCGCGTTTGCGTCGGCAAACGCAGTAAAGTCGCCGCGCTTTCCGGTATCGACGGAAATCGAGTTCGCGTAGCGGTACAGGATCGCCGCCATCTGTTCGCGCGTCACGTTGCCGTCCGGCTCAAAGGTCGTGGCAGATGTGCCGTTCACAACGCCCTTTCCTGCCGCCCACGCGACCGCTGCGGTGTACCACTGACCGTCCGGTACGTCGGAGAACCGGTTTGTCCCCTCCGTCGGGCTGCCCGCGTAGCGCCACAGCACCGTCACGAGCATCGCCCGCGTCATGCTGTCCTCCGGCGCGAACTTCCCGCCGCCGACACCGTTCATCAGACCCATACCGACCGCGTAATCCACCGCATCCTTGTACCATGCATTCGTCGGTACGTCGATGAATTCCACCGGCCTGTAGTCCGGGTCCTTCTCTCCGCAGCGCGTGCAAACGCCGAGCCTGTAGCTGTGTCCCAGCTTTGCGACAACCTGCTGCTCGACCTTGTAATCGCACTGCGAGCAGTGACTGCCCTCTGTCAGGCCGTCCTCCGTACACGTCGCCGCGACCGCGCTGTCAACAATCAGGTCATGCCCCGGCGCGGCCACCTCGTCGGCCACATACTTGTCGCCGCAGCCCGTGCAGGTGTAGGTCGTGTAGCCGTTCGCCGTGCAGGTCGGCGCAGTAATGGTCGGCACATAGGTATGCGCCACCTCAAACTCCACCCACTCCGCGTTTTTGTATAGCCAGTTTTTGCCGTCGCTTTCGTAGTAATTCTTGTTCGTCGATTGCAGGCGAACGCGGTAGCTGCCCTCCCCCGGTGTCCGGGTGAGGCCGCTTTCGGCATAAAACACGTTCTCAAGACGCGAATATTCGCCGTTCTCGTCCTTCTTGTCCAGATAAATATTATAGTGCGTCGTATTTGCCGTAGGTTCCCACATAAACATGACTGCTTCACCCGGATGGTAGGTCGTTTTCATATCCAGCAGCGCCGGAGTCGCCGGGCGCTTGCATTCCAGGCAGTCCTCGCGGGTCGTCGGCTCGCTGTAATTCCGCTGTGCAACGCCGCAGATGGAGCAGTAGTAGCACTTATAGTGCGGATGCTCCGTTTCCACAAACGCATAGCCGCCCTTCAGGTCGCAGGTATGCGGTGGGGCCGCAATTTTGCCGCCCTTGTATGCGTGAATCGTGTTAAACGACCCATAGCGGCTTGCAAGCGTGATGTCCACATTCGCAAGGCTGGAGGACGAATCCATGATATAAACAGTCCCGGTCGCCAGTGACTTTTCCTCGTCCACGGCAACCCAATGCCCGCCGTTTCTGACCTGAATCGTCATATGATATCCGGCCCTGATCCATGCAATGATCTTGTCGTTATAGGCAGCAGCCGAATATGTACCGTAAGAAAGAATATCTCCGTAATTTGTGAAGCCGGAAACGCAGGCGGACGGCTTGCCCCAGTAGAGCGCGCCATTGGAAGTAAAGCCGCCGTTCTGGTTGAGCCAGCGCACGAGCGTGCCGACGTCGAAGCTCTCCGGACTGCGCAGACCGCACTGGATGATCAGCTTCGTGACCGCCGTAACCGTGCAGCCGTATTGAGCTACCGTCCCGCCGGACGCGCCGAGCGGAAGGCTGCCCCAGCGGGAATCCGTCTGCGCCCACTTGCGATAGTCCTCCGCGCCGTCCCGCGTCGGAACGTACTCCGTCAGCTCCGCATTTTCTTCCGCACAGTCATGGCAGAGCGGCGCAAAGTCCTCATCCGCGTCGGCGGCAAATACCATGCCGATGGCGGATACTATGTAGAGGATGCTCAAAAAGAGAAGAATTCCGCATTTTGTCGATCGTTTCATATTATCCCACCTTATTCTGTTTTGCGCTCCCGCTTCCGACCGCAGCACCGTGCCGCCGTATATCGCTTCGCGCTACGATATTAGTGTATCATATCCCACCATCGAAAAGCAAGCCCAATTTCCCATGCACCCCCCGTCCCCCCCCCGTAACTCCC
>CABSFY010000002.1 GCA_902477055.1 uncultured Eubacteriales bacterium | reverse complement strand
AAGATTATTTTGCAATTTTGCCCGCTGCGGCGGGGTTATTGAACGTGAACGGGAACCCTGACGGTTCCCTTTCACACTTTTCCTCCCTCCGAAACCTTTCACTGGGCTGTTTTTTGACAGTCTGATCTTTGTTCCGGTTGACAGCAGTAAAATTGCATGATAAAATATTGTCGTTTATGAATTCTGCAACGAAAGGACCGTTCGTTATGTCTGATTATTCCGTTTCCGAGCACCGGATGGCCGAGTCGCTGCCCGATATGCCGCGCTACAAGGCGCTTTGCCGCGTGCTGGCCTCGCGGCTAATGCTGGCGGCCTTTCTGGTCGCCCTGCTGAGCAACCTTCTTTCTGTCGTCAGCCTCATTTTCAGTTATCAGTCCAATTTTTCCTACTACGCGGCGATGCTCAGCGATTCCTACGGCAGGACTGCCGCAGCGGCGGACCACGCTATTTTCTTTGCCGTCCTCGCGGTCATCGTGTTGCTTATGCTTGGTAGCATCGTGCTGGAATTCCTGCCGCAGTGGCTGCTGATCTCCCGCGCGCGGCACGGAAGGCTGATCGGCCGCAAGCCCTTCACCGTTCTTCGCACGTGCTGCATCCTTCTGGTCGTGGCGATGTCGATTAACCTGTTTTTCTCGCTGATCCTGTTTTCAGCCCTTGAGATCAACATTTTGCAGATCATTGTCCTCGCGATGCAGCTCGTTTTCTACGGGGCGCTCGTTCGGATGCTCGGCGTTCAGCGCGATATCGCCATGTGGGGCTCGGCCTCGCGCCACGTATCCTATAAGGCGACCGCTTTCATCATGGCGCTTCAGCTCATCCCGACGCTTGCCGCTCTGCTGCTGACGGTGCTGCAATTCGTAAATCCTGCGTATTTCAAGCTGACCGCCTACGCCAGCACGGGTACGTTGGACTTTGTTATGGCCGTTATCATCACGCTGATCTCGCTTCTGTCCACCGTGCTGTATGCCCTCACGATTCTCCGCGCCGGGAAGGAATTTGCCGCCGTCGAGCCGGAGCTGATGGAATTTTAAGTTGATAAACGGCGTTCGGTTTTCTGGCCGGATGCCGTTTTTCCATGCTTTTCCCGCGTCTGTCCGACGTTTTTCGCGGTTTTCCATTGACTTCAAATCCCGTCTGCGGTATAATAAATTGTATTTTTAGATTCTGCCGCAGCCACCCGCAGCGGGCGCTGCATATTTAGATAGGAGCCATACACATGAAAAAAGCATTGATTACCCTGCTCGTCCTCGTTCTGGTCGGGGCGCTGCTGTTCGGGCTGTACTACTTCCTCTGGACACCCGGAAATCTCGCCGCCCTTGGCAGCCGCGCGATGGAAAAGGGCAAGTATTCCCGCGCGATCTTCTATTATACCCACGCCTCGGAGATGGACCCCGGCAACCCGGAATACGTCCTCTCGCTGGCTGATGCCTGCATTGCCGACGACCGCAACTATACGCAGGCCGAGCGTTCGCTCGTCAACGCCATCAAGGCCGCGCCGTCCGCCGCGCTTTATATGAAGCTCTCCTCCGTTTACATCGCGCAGGATAAGCTGATGGACGCGCAGAAAATGTCCGATTCCATCACCGACGCATCCGTGCAGGCCGAGCTGGCCGCCATGCGTCCGGCCGCTCCCGTGCTTTCGCCGGAGCCGGGCGAATATGACGAGTACGTTTCTCTGACGCTGGAAAGCGGCGAGGGCCGGGTCTGCTACTCGCTGACGGACGAATATCCCAGCCTGTCGAATGTTTGTGAAGCGCCGGTCGAGCTTTCCGCCGGACAGACGCACGTGCAGGCGCTCGTCGTCGGCAATAACGGCCTCGTCAGTCCGCTGGTCGAGGGCGATTATCTGATCGTCGGCGTCGTCGAGGATGTGACCTTCGTCAGCCCGGAGCTGGAGGCCTACGTCCGTGAAACGCTCTACATTCCCCGCACGGAGACCGTCACCACGGAAAACCTCTGGGAGATCACCGAGCTGACCGTCCCCACCGAGGTCACGGATTATTCCGATCTGCGCTACTTTACAAATCTGCAAACGCTGATCATCAACGACAGCGCCGCCGAGGATTATTCCTTCCTGCAATACACCACAGCGCTGACGGAGCTGGACCTTTCCGGCTGTATTCTCTCGGCTGACACGCTGGAGCTGATCGGCGGTCTGGAAAATCTGAAGGTCCTCAAGCTGGCCGGCTGCGGCTTGTCCAATATCCAGAGCCTCGGCGGCATTACAGCGCCGGAGGTGTTGGACCTTTCTAACAACAGCATTTCCGACATCACCGTGCTGTCCGGCTTTAAGACGCTGACGGACCTGAATCTGGAAAATAACGCCGTTACCGTGCTGACCGCGCTGGACGGAATGCGCTCGCTCACTTCGCTGAATCTGCGCGGCAATAACGTTTCCGACCTCTCGCCGCTGACAGATTCCTACAATCTGACCTCCCTGCGCATGGACAACAACGCCCTTTCCGGCGTGTCGGTCCTTGCCGAAATGAAGCAGCTACAGGAGTTCACTGCTTCGCATAATAATATTTCCGATATTTCCGCCATGGCGGTCTGCAACCAGCTCACGCGGCTGGAGCTGGCAAACAATCAGCTCACGAACGTCGATGTCATCGCCTCCATGCCGAATCTGGCCTATCTCGACATCAGCCACAATCAGGTCGCCGCGCTGCCGAAGCTCGACGTGACCTTCCATCTCCAGCAGATCTACGCCTCGTACAACCAGCTCGAAAGCGTCGCGTCGCTGATCGGCCTGCCGGAGCTGACGTATGTAGATGTCGATTATAACGAAAAGATCGAGGACATCGCGTGTCTGTCGCCGTGCTATCTGCTGGTGCAGGTCAACGCCTTCGGCACGAAGGTCAAGGAGGTCAAGGTTCTGACCGACATGGGCGTGATTGTCAACTACGACCCAACGAATGCCGAGGAATGATCGCAAAAAAGCTTACCGCAGCATCCTAAACCGGATGCTGCGGTCATTTTTTATTCATTTATTGTTCCGGTCCCTGCGGCGGCAGATGCTGCGGCGGGGCGGGGCGCATCACCATTTCAATCGGCGCGTCATACTTCCGGCAGGCAAACAGGAAGAACGGCATCGTCACGGGAATGACGATGGAAAGCACCAAATACACGACGGCATACTCCGGCCTCGTCGAGCGATACAGCCGGTACAGGCTGATATAGGTCAACACCGAACCGGCGATCGCTGCCGGTATCATCAGGAGCATGGAAAAAACCATCGCAAAGCCGCTGCCACCGATGCGCATAATCTGCTCCGGGGACAACTCGTCGCGATACGTAAACGAATCCACAACGAAAAATCCCGCAGCGACCATCGTCACGACCGAAAGCGCCAGTGTACCTGCGAGCAGGCCGAGCGTCCACCAGCGGAGCGACTGCTTCCGGCCGGTACGGATGCCCTCGTATTGATCGCCGATTGCGGTAATCATCCAGGCATCTCCCAGCGGCACCCAAGCAAGGCCGTAATTCCGCAGACCGCGCCGCTTGCCGATCTGATAGAGCGAAAGGCCCGTAAACACGTATTCAACGACCAGCAGCGCGAACATCAGCAGATAAATCAGTACCGCGATCGTGCCGATGCCGCCGTATGCATCATAATATTTCATCCTTCTACCTCCATTTTTATTGTTTTCGCAGCTCCCAGAAGGCCACGGCGCTGGCCGCCGCGACGTTGAGGGAATCTACATTATGGTACATCGGAATGCGAACGGTAAAATCGCAGCCGTCGATGGTCGTCTGCCTCAGCCCGTCGCCCTCCGCGCCGAGGAGGATGGCCAGCCGCTCCTGCTCGGCCAACTGTGGATCGTCCAGTGAGATGGACCGGTCGCTCAGCGCCATCGCCGCCGTTGCAAAGCCGTAACGCTTCAGCAGCGCAAGGCCGTTTTCGTCCGTGCTGAGCTGCGTCCACGGAACCTGAAAGACCGTTCCCATGCTGACGCGGACGGCACGCCGGTTGAGCGGGTCGCAGCACGTCGGGCTGACGAGAACCGCATCCACGCCCAGCGCCGCCGCTGAGCGAAAGATCGCGCCGATATTCGTCGCATCGACCACGCCCTCCAAGACGGCGACACGGCTCGCGCCGTCCAGCACAGTTTCCAACGGCGGCAGCGGCTTTCGCCGCATGGCGCACAGCACGCCCCGGCTCAGGCGGAAGCCCGTCAGCGTTTCCAGCAGCGCGCCGTCGCCCGTATAGACCGGCACGTCGGCGCAGCGGGCAAGCAACGGTGCGGCGTCGCCCGTGATATGCCGCCGCTCCATCAAAAAAGCCACCGGCTCGCAGCCGTTATCCAGCGCCGTTCCGATCACCTTCGGACTTTCGGCGATAAAAATCCCCTTTTCCGGCTCCAGCCGGTTGCGAAGCTGCGCCTCGGTCAGGCGGGAAAAGAGTGCCAGCTCCGGCGCGTCGAGCGCCGTTACCTCATAGATCATGGTTCCCGCTTCCCTCCCCGTTATTCTGAATCGCGGACATTAGGCCGAGCTGCCAGAACGCTACGGCGCTGGCCGCCGCAACGTTCAGCGAGTCCACGCCGTGCAGCATCGGGATGCGCACGGTAAAATCGCAGTCGGCGATCGTCCGCTGCGCCAGGCCGTCGCCCTCCGTGCCGAGGACGATGGCCAGCCGATCCGCGCGGGAAAGCGCCTGGGCGTACAGCGGCAGCGAATCGTCGCAAAGCGCCATCGCGGCGGTCTGGAAGCCCGCAGCCCGCAGGCACGTCTGCCAATCGTCGTCTACGTAGCACCATGGGATCTGGAACACCGTCCCCATGCTGACGCGAACGGCGCGGCGGTAAAGCGGGTCGCTGCATCCGCTCGTCAGCAGCACGGCATCCATGCCGAGCGCCGCCGCCGAACGGAAGATGGCACCAACGTTCGTCGGGTTCATCACATTTTCCAGCACCGCAACGCGCCGCACATTGGACAGCAGCTCCTCCGGCGACGGCCGCTTCGGGCGGTACATCGCGCAGAGCATCCCGCGCGTCAGATGGTAGCCCGTGAGCTGCTCCAGAACGTGCAACTCAGCGGTGTAGACCGGGATGTCCTGGCAGCGATCCAAAAGCGTCTTGCCCTGCCCGTCCACATAGCGTGTTTCCATCAGAAATGACACCGGCACACACCCGCTATCGAGTGCCCGTCCGATCACATTCGGGCTTTCGGCGATGAACAGGCCCTTTTCCGGCTCGGCGCGGTTGACGAGCTGGTTCTCCGTCAGCCGCGCGTAAACGTCCAGCTCCGGCGCGAGGAAATCCGAAATTTCTTTGATCGTTCTCATTGTTTATCCGTTTTGTAAGCGCCCCGGTTTTGCCGCCGGGGCGCTGATTTTGCAGATTCTACAGGGCGCACTTGCCGCGCGGAATATATTGGCCGCCGCGTTCCTCCAGCACCTTGCCGTCCTCGACGGACAGCTTGCCGCGCAGCCAGACCTGCGCAATGTGACCGGCAATTTCCGTTCCCTCGTAGGGCGCGTAGTCCACGTTCGCCACCTGGTCGGCGGCGGTGATTGTCGTGGTCCCCTCCGGGTCGTAAACAACGATATCTGCGTCCGCGCCGACGGCGATATGGCCCTTGCGCGGGAATGCGCCGTAGAGCTTCGCGGGTGCCTCGGACAGCACCTCGACCATCCGCTCGGCGCTGATCTTTCCGGTGGCGACGCCGTAGGTATACATCAGTACGCCGCGCGTTTCCACGCCGGGCATACCGCCGGGAATCTTCGTAAAGTCGTCGCGCCCGGCATTCTTTTGCTTCAGCGTAAAGCTGCAATGGTCGGTCGAAACGGTCTGAATTTCGCCGTTCTCCAGCGCTTTCCAGAGCGCCGCATTATCCGACGGCTTCCGCAGAGGCGGAGCGCAGACGTACTTCGCGCCCTCGAAATCGGGCAGCGCGTATTTGGAATCGTCGAGCAGCAGATAGTGAGGGCAGGTTTCGACATAAACCTTCCGGCCACGCGCCCGCGCCGCCTCGATCTCGCGCAGACCCGCCTCGCTGGACAGATGGACGATCACGACGGGCGTGTCCGCAACCTCGGCCATTTTCAGCAGTCGGCTAATGGCCTCGGCTTCGAGAATGGCAGGACGGCACTTCGGATGCGCCTCCGGCGACAGCTCGCCTGCCGCCTTGCTCTCGGAGATCAGCGCGTCGATCACGCCCGCGTTTTCGCAGTGAACGCCCGCGATGCCGCCCAGCTCCCTGAGCTTTTGCAGCGCCTTGAACATCGCCTCGTCGCCGATCATCATAGCGGGATAGGTCATGTACATCTTAAACGAGCTGACACCCTGCTCGAACATGGCGGGCAGCTCGGCGATGATCGCATCGTTCCAGTCGTCGATGGTCATGTGGAAGCCGTAGTCGCAGGCGGTGCGGCCGTCTGCCTTCCTGTGCCACAGGTCGAGGCCGTATTGCAGCGTTTCGCCCTTATTCGGGCAGGCGAAGTCGATGACCATCGTCGTGCCGCCGCGCAGAGCCGAGCGGCCGCCGGTGTAAAAGTCGTCCGCCGTTGTGGTGTTACAGACATCGAGGTCAAAATGCGTGTGCGCGTCAATAAAGCCGGGGAACAGCAGCTTTCCGCTGACATCGATCACTTCCGCATCGTCACAGGTCAGATCAGGTGCAAGCTTTGCAACGATCTCGCCGTCAATCAGCACATCCGCACGCTGTCTGCCATGCGCATTGACAACTGTACCGCCCTTAAGCAGCTTTTTCATGGGAACACACTCCTTCTGTTTTCATTTTTTGTCTTTATTTTACCATGCTGCCGCGCAAAATGGAACAACAATTTTGCACCGGATGCAAAAAAGCCCCCGTTTTGTCATTGCAAAACGGAGGCCTCGATTTATTTTGCAGATAGCTCCACCTGCCGGCGGAGAATGCTATACGGCGGGACGGGCTGCGGGAGCTGCATGGTGAACTCCATCTGCGGAATGCGCGGCTCGGAAAGCTCGTTGCCATCCATGTCACGCATCATCGGCACGGTCAGCGCGAAGGGGCGCAGATCAGGACCGACCAGCTCGACGGTATCCCCAGCGGCAAACTTATTGCGCAGCGAAAGCGTCGCAAGGCCGTTCTCGTCGCAGGCTGTGACGATCGCGCAGACTTGCCACTGGCGAATATAACGCGAGCTTTCCGTGTACTGCCCCGGTTGACCGAAGAAGAAGCCGGTTGAATAACGCCGGTGTGAAACGTGCTCCACCTCGTCGCGCCAGATGGGATCAATTTCCCTGCCCGCCGCCACGTCGTCGATCACGTGACGGTACGCGCCGGTGACGATCGCAGCATAGTAGGCCGATTTCGCACGGCCCTCGATTTTCAGGCAGCTCACGCCCGCGTCCATCAGCTCCGGAATGTGGTCGATCATGCACATATCGCGGGAATTCATAATGTACGTTCCCTTCTCGTCCTCGAAAACAGGGAAGTATTCGCCGGGACGCTTTTCCTCCATCAGCGCATACTGATAGCGGCAAGGCTGTGCGCACGCGCCGCGATTGCTGTCCCGACCAGTCATGTAATTCGATAGCAGGCAGCGGCCGGAATACGAAACGCACATCGCCCCATGGGCAAACGTTTCAATTTCCAGCTCCGGCGGCGTGTTGGCGCGGATGGTCTTGACCTCCTCCAGCGACAGCTCCCGCGCCAGTACCACGCGCTTTGCGCCGAGCGCATACCACGCGTTCGCGCAGGCATAGTTTGCGATGCTGACCTGCGTGGAAACATGGCGCTCACAGTGCGGCGCATACCGCTTTGCCATCTGAAACACGCCGAGGTCGGCAATAATTAAAGCGTCCACGCCACACCGGTCGAGCAGCTCCAGATGCGCCGGAAGCGCGGCCAGCTCGTCGCTGCGCGGCATGGTATTGACCGTCACATGGACCTTCACGCCGTGCGCATGGGCAAAGGCGACCGCCTCGGGCAGCTCCTGCGGGGTGAAGTTCCCCGCAAAGGAGCGCATTCCAAAGCTCGTTCCGGCCAGATATACGGCATCCGCGCCGTATAGCACGGCCATTTTCAGCCGCTCCATATCCCCCGCCGGAGCCAGCAGCTCCGGTTTATTCACTATCGTTCTGCGAGGCGAGGAATTGGTTGTGTTCATCGTAGCTCTCCGAGAAGTGGTGATATCCGGTGGACTTGTCCAGCGCGTAGAAATAGTAGTTCGTGTCCGTTGGATTCAGCGCAGCGGTGATGCCGGACAGGCCGGGGTTCGCGATCGGTCCGGCTGGCAGACCCGCATGGGTATAGGTGTTATAGGGGCTGTCCACCTGCTTGTCCGCCTCGGTCAGTCCGCCCTCGACCGAGCCGCCGAGCGCATAGATCAGCGTCGCGTCGATGTTCAGGTACGGATAGTCCGCCGGACGGCAGAGCCGGTTGTAGATGACCGAGGCGATCTGGCCGCTTTCGGAAATACCGGCGGTTTCCTTTTCGATCATGGAAGCGACGGTCATCAGCTCGTAGACCGTAAAGCGATGCGAGGCGATATACTCGTCGTCGTAGCCCGCGCTGCGCCAGCGCTCGGCCAGACGCTCGTTGAGCAGCGCAAGCTGGTTCTGCGCTTCCTCAGAGAACTTCTTATTGAAGTTCGTCAGCAGCTTGTCCAGCACGCGTTCCGGCTCGTCGTTTTCATAGAAATCGTAGGTGTCCGGGAACAGGAAGCCCTCCAGACGGTTACTCTCGCCGTAGGGAATGCCCTCCAGGAACCAGTAGTCGAATTCCGTTTCGGCCGCAGCCTTTTCCAGCGCCTCAACCGTGCAGACGTTGTTCTTCTCCATCAGGGCGAAGATCTGCTTCGACGTATAGCCCTCCGGGATCATCACACGGACCTCGGAACGGTTCGGGCTGCCGGTCATCATGCCGCTGACCAGCGCGTGATAGTCATAGTTATAGTACAGCTCGTAAACACCGGGGTCCATTTTCTCCGTGGACTTCGTAAACTCGCAGTAGAGGTTGAAGAGCCACGGATATTTGATGACACCGCGCTCCTTGAGCATCTCGCCGATATCCTGATACGTGTCCCCTGCCTTAACGGTAACGGTCAGCGACTCGTCCGAGCGGCCAAAGGCCAGCACATCTTCGGCGCATTCCCACGCGCCGTAGCCGAAGCCCACGGCGATCACACCCACGATCACGACGTACAGCAAAATCTTGACCACCAGCGGCACGATGCGCCTCGTCGCTCTGCGCGAGGGCTTGACAGGCGGCGCGTCGTCATCCTCGTCGCCGGCGGCATCATTCGCATCGTCATAGTCATCATACGGCTCGTCATACGCTTCGTCGTATTCGTCCGGTGCCGGTTCGTCCTGCGGCGTTTCGTACTCGCCATAGTCGTCAAAGGCGTTGCCGAAATCCGGCGTAAACTCCTCCTCTGACTGCTGCGGCTCCGCCGCAGGCTGTGCCTCGTCCGATACGCCGCCGGTTTCGCCGCGCATCATATTCAGCTCCTGCTTTGTTTCCGAGATCAGCGCGTCGATGTCGTTGAAGTCATCGGTGCCGCCGGTATCAAAGCGATCCAAATCAGACATAGGTTCCTCCTTATCAGCGGTAAACGACTTCGTCCTTCACCCTCTGCGCCGTTTCGGCGCCGCACAATGCCTCGACCAGCAGCAGACCGAAGTCGAACGCGGTCCCCGCCGCTCTGCCGGTGATGAGCTTCCCATCGCGGACGGCGGCGGCCCCGGCGGTCTTTGCACCCGTCAGCTTCGGCTCCAGGCCGGGATAGCAGGTCGCATTTTTCCCGTCCAGCAGGCCGAGGCGGGACAGCACGGTTGGCGCGGCACAGATGGCTGCGGCAAAATCACCGCGCGCGTAAACTTCCTTCACTGCGGCAAGGACCTTTTCCGCACCGTTGATCGCTTCAACGCCGCCCAGCCCGCCGGGCAGGACGATCATCTCCGCCTCGGTCAGATCAACGTCCTCCGCAGCGCAGTCGGCAACAACGGTCATGCCGTGGCCGCCGGTAATCTCCCGGCCGCCAACCCCGGCAAGGCGCGTTTCCACTCCCGCGCGGCGCAGCAGGTCGCACGGAATGATAGCTTCGGCTTCCTCAAAGCCCGTACCAAGAATAATATATACCATAGCTTAACCCTCCAAGCACTTTCGCACCAAGGCGAAAATTTCGTTGTGAATGTCCTCGATCGTCCGCATTTTGCCGTTCTCCGCGCAGCGGATGATGCTCCAATTGTAATGCTGCGCCGCCCGCAGGCCTGTTTTGCGGCACAGGCGAAGGTAATCCATGTTCTGTTCATGGATATCGGCGTGCGTATGTGTCTTTTCCTCGCGCTTGCGGAGCATTCCCTCGGTCAGCTCCGTGGGAACATCCAAGTATAAGACGAGATCCGGCTGCGGAAGTTCCAGCCGCACATATTCAAAATCGTATAACCACCGAAAAAAATCGTCCCATTGCGCTTCCGGCTCCTTCGACGCCTGATGCACGGCGTTGGAGGTCGTATAGCGGTTGGAGAGCATCAGGCCGCCGTTTTTATAGTATTCCCCCCAGACTTTGCGGAACGAGGCGTAGCGATCGACCGCGTAAAAGGTCGAGGCGGCGTAGGCGTTGACGTCGGACGGCTTGCTGCCCAGCTCGCCGCCGAGGTACATCCGAATGAGCGCCGACGACGGCTCGGAATACTGCGGGAAATCCATCGTGCGGAAGTCAACGCCCCTCGCCTGCAAGCGCTTGCTCAAAAGTGTAAACTGCGTCGTCTTGCCGGAACCGTCGGTTCCCTCGATCACAATCAGCTTTCCCATATCCGTTACCCTTTCATTCTTGTTTTGAGCGCGGCAAAGATATATTTCGGCAGGCGGAGCATCCGCTTAAAGCGCTTCGGCTCCTTGATGAGCCGGTAGAGCCATTCCAATTGCAGGCGGATCATCCACTTCGGTGCGCGCTTGACCGTTCCGGCGATACCGTCGAGCGTTCCGCCGAGGCCAACCAGCAGCCTTGCGTTCAGCTCGCCGCGGTGGGCGTACATGAAGCGCTCCTGCTTCGGCGAGCCGAGGCAGACATAGACCGCGTCGGCCTTGGCCTCGTTGATGGCCTGAACGACCTCCGCTTCGTCCTGAAAATAGCCGTCGCGGATGCCGCAGATGCAGAGCTTCGGGTGCTTTTGCTGCATTTTTTCCGCCGCAAGCTCCGCGATGCCGGGCTTGCTTCCCAGAAGGTACAGGCGGCTGCCGGTTTCCTCGAAAACGGCCAGCATATTCTGTGCGAAATCAATGCCCGCAACCTTTTCCTTCAGCGGGGTGCGCACGATCTTTGCCCCGAGAATCACACCCGCGCCGTCGGGCAGGACGAGCGCTGCACCGTTCAGAATGCTGCAAAATTCCGAGTCGTGCATCGCCTCATAGGCCATTTCCGCATTCGGCGTGACGCAGTAGGCCGTTTCGCTGCCGGCCAGCAGCTCCCGTCCGCGCGCAAGCGCCTCCGCCATCGTAATATTGTCATACGCGACACCAAGGACCGTTGTTTTCATGGGCCGCCTCCTCTGTCTATATTCCGTCTTATTTTATCACATTTTTTTCTCTTTGTCTATGGTGCATTTCACAATCTCCCCTCCCGCGCCATACACTGTTGTGAAAGCAGATTTTGCTTCAATGAACTTTCGGGAGGTAATTCTATGCCGGACAATACCCATGAAGCCGCGAGTGGGCTGGAAATCGCCGCTCCGGTTTGCATCCATACCAATCAGATCGTCGATTCGTGCCTCGATAAGGACTGCATCGAGGATCTGCGCGTCTATCTGACCACGACCTCGCAGGCCGCGCTCGATGCCGCCACGAGCGCCAAGACCCGCTGCGCCGAGCTGCTGTTCACAAACGTGGAGCTGGAGGCGCTGGCCTATAAGCGCGGCTATTACGCGGTCGATCTGACGTTTTACTATCGCATCATCGGCGACGCGCTGACCGGAACGCTGCGTCCGACCACGATCTGCGGCCTTGCAATCTTCTCCAAGCGCGTCGTGCTTTACGGCGGCAAGGGCGCCGCGAAAATCTTCCGCAGCGGTGAGAGCGTCCCCTCCGTTGACGCGCTGCTGCACTGCAACTGCCCGGAGGCGATCGTCGAGGCGCTCGACCCGATGATCCTCTCGTCGAGCGTCCGCGAGGTCTGCGAGTGCCACAAGGGCGAAACCGAGGTCATCGACCTGCCGGAGGGCATCGTAGAATCCTTCGGTGAGGCGCTGATGCTCAGCGGCGAGCGCAAGCGGCTGTACGTTTCCATCGGCCAGTTCTCGACCGTCCGTCTGGAGCGCGACACGCAGCTTTCCATCACCGCCTGCGAATACTGTGCACCGACGCGGGAATGCTGCGACGACGAATGCTGCGAGGAGGACCCCTGCGAGCTGTTCAGCCGTATCGAGTTCCCGATGCGCGCCTTTTTCCCGGAGCGCAAGGGCCGCTGCGACGAATCCGCCCCCTGCGCAGGCTGCCAGACCTGTAGCTGCTGAAAAACGGCGGCATAGACCGGATATCCCAGTCTATGCCGCCAAAGCCTGTCAACTGCTGTTTTTTTCGATGGGAAGAAAAGAACCGATGTTGGTTAAATGGAACGGAAGATGACCTCCACTTGGGTAATAATATCCCGCAGCCGATCCTCGCCGACCATATACTCCAAGGCTTCCTCCGCAGAATCATAGGCTCGCTCCGAGGCTGCGTCATAGGCGCGGTAGGCTGTGATCTTATGGTCAATGCCATATCGTACCATGCCGTACTCTTGACCTTTCCAACAGAACTGAATTTCGCCGCCGCATTCCAAGCACCATTTGAAATCGCCGATCGTTTCAAAACGATTGTCCTCGGGAGACATGTAAAACGTTTTTCCTTTCATATAATACGCCTTACCTCCTCCAAACATACTCTCAAACTCGGCGCAGCGCCCTCGGGATAATTGATGGGATCTCCCCAGTTGAGGCGGTTTTCCTTCCAAGTAACTTTGTGGTCGTGCAGAATCATATGCCCACACAGAAGTTTTGTCATAGGTACGGAATTAAATATTTCGGGAAATTACAGTGACTCTCGTGATGATATCTCTCAGTCTGTCATCGTGAATCGTATATTCAAGAACAGCGTCAGGTGAACTGTATACTCTCTCATGTGTTCCGTCAATTCGCGCAATACAATATCCGCTATCAACAAAGCACACGCCGTATACATCCCCGTCCCAGAGGAACACGGGTTCACCGCCCCGGATGATACACTCCTTAAATTCCGATATGGTCTTAAAACGATTATCTTCTTCGCTGTTGTACATGAATTTACCTCCGTATCGTTTGAACCCCGGAGCACCATTGGGATACGCATCAGGCCGGTAGTTAATGTGTAGCTTTTCATAATTAGGAATACCGTATCTGGGAGATTCCCAGTTGATAATATGATCATGGGGATTTGTATGGTACTTCAGGTTTGGCGCAGTGGTATCGTGCCTTTCCGCCACAGCGCGGCCATCTGCCCCAATCTTTGTTTCAATTTTTGTGCCATCTTTTGCATAGCTGACTTTGATTTCGCCCGGTTTCCCAATCAGCCGATCATCTTCAGGCTTGGACGGCTTCCATTTGCCGCCAAAAGCACTGCCGCCGCCTTTTTCGATGCGGTATGGTGCCATTATATCATATTCCCGCCGAATTGCACCACCAATTTTGTAACAATCTAATGAATGTAATGTTGGAGCTACGGCAAGCGCCCCGGTTGCGGTACCCGTCGAAGCCATGAGGAAAAGGCTTCGACGAACCCCACCAAGTGGATGTGGGGTCCAAAATTCTTTGCTCGCATCCGCTCACAGAATTTTGACCGCTGCCCCTCCTTTTTGCTCGCTTCATCCGCCACAGGCGGCGCTCACAAACGTCCCCACCGGCAGCTTGCTTTGGATTTCTGCAACCTTTAGATGTGTCATCGTCCGAAGCGGTATCGATGTGGAACTTCCTGTCCACATCAAACCATGTCTCAACATACGCAATGATTTCACGGTCTTCATCGCTGTCGATCTGCATGTCATGGTCGAAGGAAATATCGTCCCGAGTCAGTGCATTGTTTTCTCTCAAATTCTCGCCCTCCTTTGGACAAAAATAGGGCATCGCTGTTTGTGCGATGCCCGAAGCGGTGATATCAGGTTTTACATTGTCAATGTTGGTCCGGCTTCCTCCTGTTCCTCTGCGGTAACAAATTCAAATGCGGGACGAATGATCAGATCATACCTTGCGTTCACGTATACCTGCAATTCGTAAAATCAATCATACTCTCGCTCCATATAGATATTTTTTGCGCAGA
Source organism: uncultured Eubacteriales bacterium (assembly GCA_902477055.1). Classification (GTDB taxonomy): domain Bacteria; phylum Bacillota; class Clostridia; order Oscillospirales; family Oscillospiraceae; genus JAZOXB01. Next base: position 31,467 of record CABSFY010000002.1, on the reverse strand, counting down.
TAGTCTGCGTGTTCGGAGGTAATGATACCATCACTGATTTCGGCCATGTTGATGCTGCCATAGAGTTCGCCCCACAAGCAGTCCATGAGTCCGCTGTGTGATTTCAGACCATCTTTATATGCATCCAAGTCATGCTGGAGATAGTCGGGCAGGCCGTATTCAAAGGCTTGTTCCCGTTCTGCCTGGCGAATGCCACCCTCGGTCAGCAGCTCCATAGATACACCGAGTGCTTTTGCCAGTTTATACACGGTTTCGGCGGAACACTTCTCCAGCTTTGTCTTTCCGCTGCAAATATCGTTGAGTGTAGCGTGAGGAACGCCGGACTCTACGGCAAGCCGATATTTTGTCATTTCTCGCCTTGAAAGCAAGTCTTCTATGATCATCGTGTTCGCCTCCTTTATCTATATTATATCGGCATACCGAAATAAAATCAAGGGGCTACGCAAAACTTCATAGAAAATTTGCTCTTTGCATCACTTTCCGGTCGCCCTGGCAACACTGCGCGTCAGATTGACGGCGGTGGTAGTCGCATATACAATCATATAATGCCCCGGTCAGAGACTGCTGTCCATGGCCGGGGCATTGTTTCACGCATTGTGTTGATTCATAGTACTCTCTAAATAGCGCATCAAAATAGCAGCGACTTGCGAACGAGTCGCACTACTCTGTGGATTCAGATAAAGCCTATTTTGTTCATTTGATCCTAAGATGAGTTTTTCTGCAATTGCCCACTGCATTGCTTTGACAGCGTAGTCCTGTACCATAGTTCCGTCCGCAAATCTCGAAAAAACTTCGCCATCAAGCATCTCACCCACATCTTCTACATTGAATCGAAATAGAATTGTTGCTAATTGCTCCCGTGTGATTGCTCCATTAGGATCAAAACAGTTGCTCGCCGTCCCATAGACGATCTTTTGTTCCGCTGCCCATGCAACTGCCTCGGTGTAGTAGGACCCATTGGACACATCGACGAATTGGCTTTTCTTACTTGCCTCTGGCTCCCCCGAATAACGCCAAAGCACCGTCACAAGCATTGCACGAGTCATCGTTTCTTCCGGTGCAAATTGACCATCTCCAACACCACGCATTAGGCCACGTTCTGCAGCATATGTTACCGCATCTGCATACCATGCGCTCTTTTGGACATCCGTGAATTGGATTGGCGCTATTGCACCGCAAATTGTGCAAATGTCATTCACAAAAACATGGTCTGACACTCGTCTGTACGGTGCGGTAGCAACCGAAAGAGAATCTACTAAAATTTCTCTTTCCGGGGCATCGCGATCCATTTCAACCACCAAAATCCAAGACGCCATATCGGGAGTGGTCGGCATATCTTCTCTTGTCAGTTTAACATTAATTGATGTTTCCGTTTCCTCAACAGAGAAGATTTGAAAGTATGGGGAACTTCCAGTAGTCTTCGCAAGTGTAAAGAGAAGCACACTCTCTTGAAAGAACGCCTTATCATATCTATCAAAGTCCAGCCCAATTCCCTGATGATATTCGTCCAGATAATGTTTCAACTCATTTACGGAACCAACCTTCACGGCTTTCGGTGGCTCAACGCTTGGCTCATTATTGAGATATATCGTAACACGATCTACCGCCTTTGCTGCCGAAACTGGCAAAACCATCAATGAAATACTAATGGCTACGGCAGCGACGATTAAAATTGCAAACACTCTTTTCAAAAAGCCTCATCCTTTCAAAAAAGTTTCAATGTATATAGTTTTGAAGATATTCGGGGAAGGGCAGTACTTTTCAATGGATTCTATAAATCTGACTGCGGATTCATGTTCAGCTTTAAGATACACAGACCACGAAACAACCATATAAACATCACCTCAGTCTTCAGGCATTTTTTGTTCGTCATTTTCACTGCTTAAGTGGTTGCATTCGCAGTTTTCCATCCTGCATAGGAAGAACTCTGTCAGCCAGCTCTGCGACGGTAGGGTCGTGAGTGACGACGATGACGCAGCGGTTTTCGTCGTGCGCGAGAGAGCGCAGGATTTCGACGATGTTACGGCTGTTTTCGCTATCGAGGTTGCCCGTCGGCTCGTCCGCAAGGATCAGCTCCGTCCCCGACGCCAGCGCCCGCGCGATGGCAACACGCTGCTGCTCGCCGCCGGAGAGCATATTGGGCAGCCGCGTTAACTGCTCCGGCGTCAGGCCGACGCGCTCGAGCATCTCCCGCGCGATCTCGTCCGCCTCTTTTTTCGGCATCTTCTTCACATAGAGCGGATATGCGGCGTTTTCAAGTACCGTAAGATGATAGAAAAGGTTGAAATTCTGATAGATGACCGACACGTGCTCCAGCCGGTACGCGTCGCGGTCAAGGTCGGTGGTGGACTTGCCGTCGAAGTCGATCGAGCCGCCGACCGGCACGTCCAGCCCCGCCAGCAGGGACAAAAATGTCGTCTTACCGCTGCCCGACGCGCCCACGACGGCATAGACCTTGCCCGTTTCGAACGTGCAGCTCACGCCGTTGACGGCGCGGACGACCTGCGTTTTCGTGCGATATTCGTAGCACACATCCTTTGCTTCCAAACGTTCCATGTTCAATCCTCCGTTTTCATCAGCTTCATTACATTAACACTTGTGACCATGTAACACGCAACTGCCGCGCCGAGTAGGAACAGCCCCAGCAGCAGTCCCGCGCTCCTGACGGCGGCAAGCGGGTAGTTGCCCTCGATGGCGAAGGCGACACCCGCGCCGATCGCCGCGCCGACCAGCGCCAGCAGCAGCTCCTCGCCGAACACCTGGCCGAAAATGCCGAGCTGCTTGCGCCCGATGCAGCGCATGACCGCAAATTCGCGTTTGCGCCCGCGCGTGGTCAGGTACGCCGCGAGGAAGCCCACGCCTGCGAACAGCGCCAGCAAAATCGGCAGCAGCAGGCGCAGCGTCTTGAGATTCGACTCAAATTCGCTCACCGACGCGGTGAATTCCTCGTCGTGGACGATCACGCCGTAGGTTTTCCAGTCGAGCTGATTGGTCAGCTTCGGCACGACGAACGTCTTATAAATTTCCGTCTTACATTCCTCTAAGCGTGTGTTGTCGCGGATGTCGAACGAGCAGGAATCGACGTAAAAGCTCTCCGATTGCCCGTCCTGCATCGTCGCGTAAAACGGGCACCAGATCGTCGTGCCCGTCTGCCCGTTGAACGTGCCGACGATTTTTAATGTGACGGGGTCGCCAATATAGTCGATCGTGACGGCGGGGTCACCGTCCGCGTCCGTCTGCGCCGTCAGGAGCATACTTTCAGGGACGACGCAGACGCGCTCCGTGCCGCCGAACAGGTCCTCCGACCAGCCGTCGAAAAACGTGACCTCCGCGCCGGAAACTGCGTCGAACGCGCTGTCCGAAGCAAGGCTCAGGATGCGGCAGAGGGTCGTGTCCTTCGGACTTTGCAGGAGCATTGAGGCCTTGGCGCGGACGTTTTTCGCGCCCTCGTCCGCGTAGCAGCCGCGCTCGTGCCGATAACCCATGAGCATATCGACGAAGGCGCTGACCATGTTGAGCTTGTCGCTTGATGCGCCCTGCGCATCGGTGACGACGCAGTGGATCGGCGTGTTTTCGATCATGTCCGCCATCGCGCGTTCCTGCCGCAGCGCGAGATTCTGTAACAGCGCCGCCGAGCACACGCCCAGCGCCGCCAGCAGCACCAGCAGCAGGCTGACCCCCTTCCGCCGCCAAAGCACCGCCAATGTCATCCGCCGCAGGGCCGACCCGCTTTTCCTCATGACATTTCTCTCCCCTCGGTTCTTATTTTTTCTGCATCAAATTCTGCCTTGCCGTTGCGAGGGTGCAGAGCAGGGCGGCAAGGAGTAACAAAATCGCTTGGGCGGCGACGGCGAGGAGGAGCGCGGTCGGTTGGAGGGCGATATTGCCCGACAGAACACGTTTAGTGACCGCGCCGTAAAGTCCCGCGCCGCCTGCCGCGCCTAAAACGGCGGCAACAAGAATCAAAATAACTGCCGCACTGTACCTCTGCCGCCGAACAGTCCCTGCGCGGACACCCAACAGCCGCAGCTTCCTTGCCGGGTCCGCCGTCTGCCGCAGAAACAGGAAGAAGAACAGCGCCGCGACCAGCACGAACAGCGCACTGCTGATCAGCACCATCCGCACTGCGTTTCCTTCCATCACGTCCAACGTCTCCGCCAGCATGTTATAGTTCTGGTCAAAATAAGCAAATATTCCGCCGCAGTCGCGTTCCTCTAACATTGCTTCAAACGCGTCTGAACTGCCGTTTTCCAAAATCGCAGAGTACAACAGGCAGTCGCTAAGGTCCTCATAGCGTTCGGCGTTCGGAACGGAGGCCTTCGGGGCGAAAATCGTATTCGCAGAGAAAGCGTGTTCCCCTGTCGCGAACTCCGGCGCGGAATAGATGCCGACGATTTGATAGTCCTTTTTAATATTCAACCGGTTTTCCTCTTTACACGGCTCATAGACGTTACAGTTGACCGAAGTCGGCTGCACATCGCCAGCCACGACCGTCATTTTACCAATTTGCGATCGGTAGAGATCCAATTCGAGGGTATCTCCGACGGAAAGCCCGTTTTTCAGTGCGTAGGCGGCACTGACGAGGCAGACATTTTCACCATTGGCATAGTCAGCAGGCTCAAACCCTCGCCCTTCGAAAACGGCCGCATCTCCACTGTTAAACCAAAGAATACTTTCCAAGTTGTCCGTCAGCACAAGGTTTGCACTTTCATAATTTGTTTGGCAAAGCGGGATGAGCGTGTCGCGCCAAAGCTTCCCCTTGTCGCTGTTCAAAAACTCCGCAGCATCCCCTTCGTATTCCACGCTGTAGGGCAGCGTTCCCTCACTCATACGCTCATAATAAACCCCGTCATCTCCCTTGAACAATTCGGAAGACCGGAGAAAATCGAAGCAGCGCGTGCCATTCGACGGTCCTCCGCTGTTCCCGGCAGTAATCGGAGAGATCAGGTTGAAATACCAAGATTCCGGATTTGAAAAATCATATGTAAAGTTTCCACTTTCATCGAAGCCCGTCACGACCTTATGGTCCGCAAAAAAGCAGCCAAACAGTAGGTAGGTCTTTCCTTCTTCGAAGGGCATCTTGCCGTCTGTCGGATACGGACCGCCGGTTAGAATCTCCGCAATCGGCGGCAGCGTGTCTGCATACGCCGGGAACTGACAAAGAACCGACTCCAAAGAAAATTCCGCAACAAAGTCCCGCTGCACACATTCCTCGTTTCCGGCAGTTTCGTCGTCGTCATCGGGCAGGGAGAGGGTCCTCTCCCATTCATATTCGGTCGCTTTCGTGCAGCGCACCGCCAGAACGGTCAGGTTGCGGCTGAACATATCATAGGCATCGTTAGAAAAATAACCCTTTTCAAAGCAGGAAACGGACTCGCAGTCACTCACATGGGCGTTCAAAACCGCTCTGCAATCCTCGGCAAGCAGCCCGGGGATTTCTGTTTTCTCTTCCAAAAGGGAGACATATGCACCGCTGTCTTCTCTATCGAAGATGCTCTTCCAATAGGTCCCTTCTACCGGTACGGCAATGGTCGTGTACTGTCCGCTGACGGCGTTGATTTGCTTCCGTACCGCGACCAGCGACGAAAGGCTGATTGCCTGAAATGCAACCACGGCTGCCAATAGAATAGCCAGTAACCCAAACAACGCAATTCGCCGCCGAAGTTGGGTGAAAAATATGTTCATTATCTTACCTCCAGCTTAGGGGTTCCCTGCGCACAGAAATCTGTGCGCAGGGCGCGGAATCAAGATGATTTGTGAGAAAATCACACAGGCAGCCAATTACAAGTTCTACCGATGTGTGATGCACCGGGGCATGCACGGGTAACGGTCGTTTGCTTCCTGCCACAATTGTAGCAGCTCATATGCCATGTCTGTACAGTTCCGGTGCAGGTTGCCTTATCGATAGCACTAACGTTGTGCGGGCCAGAAACATAGAGGTTTTCCTGCTCAACAGCACCGCAAAGAGTGCATCTGTAAAATTTACGAAACACCGCTTTACATTGGTTCTCGTCAATATATGTACCCGCATGGTATACATAGTATTCTTCTCCGTCCACCCACTTATGGCTACAAGTCGCTTGCGGAGAAATAGCTTCATCTGGGTTCATATCAACTGGGGCGGTCTCATCAAGGGCTTCCGCGTGTTCCTCTCCGCACTCGTCAAGGCCGTCATGGGCAAAGGCTACGGTTGCAAAAGAGAGGAGGATAGCAAGGGTCAGGAAAAATACGGCGAGTCTTCTTGATAATTGCTTCATGGTAATCTTCTCCTTTGTAGTTTTTTGTAGTGTGTTTGCCGATTTCCGTTCGGACGCAGCCGTGATTCGGCTTACGGCTGTCGCTTGGCGGTATTGCGACGGTACGGTACCATTTACCGACGCAATCGTCCGATATAACAAACGCTGATCAGACGTTCGCTATCAAGAATGTATTCCACGCACAGGGGTCTGTTTTTGACTATGCCGGAGAAGTAACGGTATTGGTGGTTCTTGATGTGCTGTCGAAGCCATTCACATCTTTGGCTGTAAAATACACAACAGCGTAATACACTGTATTGGGTGCGCAATCAAACGTGTAATTTCCGGTTGCAGCACGCCCGGAGGATTGAATCAAACCATTGGTGGTCGTGCCATAGACGCTCTTGACAAACGAGCCGTCGGCCTTATAAATGGCGATTTGGCTGACACCGATTCGCGTCAGTGCTGATTTCGTAGATCTGACAGAATAATAAACCGTGATTTGTCCTGAAACGCTCCCCTTATTCAAATAACAGTAGGCATCAGAAATGTACTCGGAGCTATAAACATCAATCGCAAGGGCAGGAGTAAGCAAGCTGAAAATTAGTGTACTGACAATAAGCAAGGCAATAAAAATTCGTTTTTTCATTTATTATCCCTCCGGTATTGATTCAAGTATCGTAAGTACGGTGTCTCTGGTTGCGGCACTGACAAAAATACCATAGTGAGCATCGCTCCATACGGCAACGCATCGTCCCGCGTTATTGAATATATAAAACTCCCTGTTGTTGCAAACATAGCGTTCCGGGGCTCCTGCATCTTTTGGATAGAAAGAAGCTTCCATTCCCGTAGAATCACAGTACTCAGCGAAGGAAAGTTGTAACACATCTTCCGTTTCGTCAGAATAAAACGCAATAACATCACGTATCGACGGCGTTTCTTCACATAGCAGTTCATTCAACTGATACCCCGCAGGGAGATTAGACGGGGCGAGCTGAGCGGGCATCCCGAAGTCGGAAAGCGCCTGCTGCAAGGTGTTTTGCGGCGTGAAGTCCGCGCTGTTATATTCCGAAACCGTTTTTGCTGTTCCCTTAAAGCTGAAAAAGTCATCCGTCCAGCGCCCCAACGCATCGAATACCTTCAGCCCCGTTGCCTGCGCCACGGTCAACAGCGCAAACAGGATGCCGATACTTGCCGCAACCAGTCCGACATACCGCAGCGGGCGGCGATTTTTCCTGGGTCGTTCGCCAATCACCTCCGTGTCCGGAAGCTCGGAAGGATAGAGACGCTCTCCTGCACCCTCCGGCGTATTGTAGTGGGTCTGAAACTCCTCCCACGCCTGTTCCGCATCCGGCAGGTCGATTGGGTCACGTTCGTTCAGAAGCCGCAGCATTGCTTCTGCTGTTTCCTCGCTGAGTTTTTCATCGGAGAGCAGGATCCGCTCCAGTTCTTCATTTGACAGCAAGGAGAGCGATATTTGCTGATGATCTGTGCCGGGTCGTTTCATTTCCTAATGCCCCTTTCACTTTTATTATCTGTTTTGGCAGGCAATTTGTGACAAAAAAATAAATTATTTTTTCTCATCACGAAATTCCGCCCGTAACCGCTCCCGAATGCGCTGAATCCGTTTCCGGCAGTTCCAGATGGCAAGGCCGTTATTCGCAGCTATTTGCGAATACGAAGCGCCGGTCAGAAATTTCCAAAACAAACGGCAGTCCTCCGGCGACAGGACTTCCGATAGCGAAAGCAGCAGCAAATGCGCTTCACTGCCCGGCTGTATGCCTGACACGTTTGGCAGCCGCTGCAGCTCTTCCTCTGACAGTGCAGTCTCCCGCTGCGTTCGGCGGCTGAGGTCCTTTTTGTAATCGCTTATCTTATTTTTCAAAACCGCGATCAGCCAACCGGTCGGGTTCTTATGCCGCATCAGCTTCCCGATCTGCGGGACAGCATCATGCAATGTATCCTGTATCAGCTCCTCAACGATCAGCAGATCACGGAATGAGAGAGACGCCAGCCGGTAAAGGAGAGGATAAGCTTCCTGCATCAGTTGCTTCAAAAATGCAGTCTCTTTTGCGTTCATTTTTCAACCACCACCTAAGAAATATCTATTTATTGTCGCGGGTACACAGGTCGTATCGTGTATACGCTGTCACACAAGCTCTTGCCATTTCTTGGTCGGCACAGTCAGCATATTCACACGTTGATTATTATTATATATTTTATCACTAACGTGGTATTTCTGCAAGTATTTGCTTTGATAGCCAAGGACAAACTCCGACAGAACATAGCGCCGGGCTTCAATTGTACTTACAGACATTGAACCCAAAAGAGCCAACCGTTTCTTGGCAAAACGATTGGCTCCGAGGGCAACAAAAATCGACAGGTAGTGCTTATGACTATCTGCCGTTCTTGTCCTGAATTCTGTTGTTACTTGGGTTCGTATCTATCCTCAAAGGGGAAAAGCCGTTTTTACATCTACGATTTTGAAGCTCCGAAAAACGGCTTTTGGGCAGCAAAAAAGCCCGATAAAATCGGGCTTTTTGCGGGGTACATCTTTTTCGTACCCTCTTGATGGTGGGGGAAGGTGGATTCGAACCACCGAAAGCACTGCTAACAGATTTACAGTCTGCCCCCTTTGGCCACTCGGGAATTCCCCCATATTCAATTTCTGCTTGAGCGCACTGTGGAGCCGGTAGACGGACTCGAACCCCCGACCTGCTGATTACAAATCAGCTGCTCTACCGGCTGAGCTATACCGGCATCTCAAACAGAGCATGATCATTATAGCGATGCCATCGTGTTTTGTCAACAATTTTTTTCACTTTTTCAAAAAAACATTTTTTCCTTCCCTTTTTCGCGTAAAGAGTGTAAACTAGAGGAAAAACAAAAGCGGAGGTTTTTCATGCTTCCTGTCGATTTTTTGGAGCGGCAGCGGCGGCTGCTCGGCGATGAGTTTCATGCCTTTCTGGCTGCCTATGCGGCGCCCCGGAGCGCCGGAATCCGTTTGAATCCCGCAAAGCGCACCGAGCCGCTCCCGGAATTCTGCGGCGAACCCATCCCGTGGGCGCAAAACGGCTTTTTTCTCCGGCCTGATGTCCGGCCGGGGCTGCACCCGTATCACGACGCAGGTGTGTACTATTTGCAGGAGCCGAGCGCGATGGCCCCGGCGGCACTGCTTGATGCGCAGCCGGGCGAACGGGTGCTTGATCTTTGCGCAGCACCAGGCGGAAAAAGCACGCAGCTTGCCGCAGCGATGCAGGGCAAAGGGCTGCTGGTCTGCAACGAGATCAATACAAAGCGGGCGAGGATTCTTTCCTCCAACATTGAGCGGCTCGGTGTCACAAACGCGCTGGTCCTCAATGCGCATCCTGCGGCACTGACGGCACGATTTCCGGCGTACTTCGACCGAATTCTGGTCGATGCCCCCTGTTCCGGCGAGGGAATGTTCCGAAAAGAGGAGGCAGCGCTCACCGATTGGAGCGTCGAAACGGTGCAGATGTGCGCCGCGCGGCAATATGAGATTCTCTGCTCCGCTGCGCAGATGCTGCGGCCGGGCGGGCGGCTGGTCTATTCGACCTGCACGTTCGCACCGGAGGAAAACGAGGGGGTCGTCAGCCGGTTTTTACACGCGCACCCTGACTTTTCCATTGCGCAGATCGACGCGCCGTGGCTTTCGCCGGGGCGGCCGGATTGGATTGACGATCCGGCGGACGGAATCGCCGCGACCTTCCGGCTCTGGCCGCATCGGCAGCACGGCGAGGGGCAGTTTGCCGCCGTGTTGGAGCGAGAGGGCGACGCAGAGGGCTGCGTCGATACTGCGGTGCTCTCTCCCCTGTCCGCGCCCGTGAAGGAATTTGCCGCGCAATTTGGACTGGAGCTTCCCGAACGTTCCGTCGCGTTCGGGGACACAATATATCTCGTTCCCGAAGGACTGCCGGACTTAAAGGGCCTGCACGTACTTCGCGCCGGGTTGGAGCTGGGCGAGCTGCGCAAGGGGCGCTTTGTTCCGGCGCACGCGCTGGCACTGGCGCTGCGGCAATTCCCGAATTCCGTTTCCTATCTCGCCGACAGCCGCGAGATTGCCGCCTATCTGCGCGGCGAAACGCTGAGCGGCGAAAGCACCGGCTGGACGCTCATCTGCGTGGACGGTTATCCGCTCGGCTGGGCGAAGGGCAGCGGCGGCATCCTGAAAAATCACTATCCCAAGGGCCTGCGCCGCCTCAATTGACAGTTTTCCCGACCCGCAGGGCTTTCTTTTCGCGATAGATTTTTGTAAGCTGGCTGACGAGAATGCCCAGGCCCACCAGCAGCGCCGCACCGAACTGGCGGATTTCAAACGTTTTCCCCACCAGAAGATCGAGCGCCACGCCGCAAAACAGCTGGCCGCAAAGGCTCAGAAGCGTCAGTCGCGAGGCGGGAAGGCGCGGCACGACCACGTTGAGCGAGGCGACGACCGCAACGCCGAGCAGGCCGCCGCACCAGGTCCAAAGCCGAAACGCGCCGCCCGCACCCGTTTCCGGGAGGAGCAGCATCAGCAGGAGGCACACCGGCATTCCCGCCAGATGGTTCACCAGCGTCCCCGGAAGCGCGCCGATGCGGTCGGACAGATGCGCATTCACCGTCCGGCTCAGCACGACCGTCACGCCCGCACCCATTGACATCAGGACGTAAATCCACGCTCCGGCAGCGGTGCTGTCGAGCATCAGCGCGATGCCAGCGACGGAAAGCAGCATCCCGGCGATGCTCCATTCCCCGCGGCCGCGCCGCTGCATCCCGAACAGGCCGAACGCGTCGATCAGGCATGAAACCAGCAGCTCCGCAAAGAGCTGAAGCGCTACGATACACGTCAGGCTGATATGCGAGAACGCCAAATTGTTAAACACCGTCGTCCCCACGCCGATCACGCCGCCGGTCAGCATCCAGAAGGATACCTTGGACTTCGCGCGGATCGGCTTATGCCGCAAAAGCAGCAGCAGCGCCGCAGCGCACGCGCCGATGATGTGGATATACAATGCCGCGTGATAGGTCCCGTATTGGCCCGAAAGCGTGCCGTTGATCTGGATCATGATCGCCAGAAGCACGCCGGTGCCGAGCGCAAGAAAGCTGAACATCATTCCGACCTCCCGATTGCTATTTCTGCCGATAGTGTAGCACACGGTGAGCGGCCGGAGATAGGACATATGTCCCATTCGTGATTGGAGGCACTTATGAAAGAAACGCAAGCCCTCTCGCCGCAGGATATCGCCATTTTGCACCGGCACGGTCTGGACGCGCAGGCGCTGCACGGCTGCACGGTGCGCGAATATGCCTTCGGCGAGCGCGTCGTCACGGAGGGGATGCCGCTTGACTGTCTGTTTGCCGTGACCGCAGGAAAGGCGAAGGTCGGCATCACCGCGCCAAACGGCAAGAATTTGATTATGTGTTTTTACGTTTCCGACGGCCTCATCGGCGAGGCCGAGTTCTTCGCGGGCAGTGCGCTGGCCAATACGACCGTTGTCGCGCTCGGCCCCTTCCGCTGCATTGCCGTCCCGGTCCCGCGCAATCGCGATTGGCTGGCGCACAGCCTGCCCTTTGCGCACACCGCGGCGGCCGCGCTGGCGCAAAAGCTCCAGGTCGCCGACTCCGCCGTGACCGCCGCACTGTTTACCGCCGAGGTCCGGCTCAGCCGCTACATTCTCGGCGCGGCGGAAGGCGGCGTTTTCCGCGACGTTATGACGGACGTCGCCTGCTCCGTCGGCATCAGCTACCGCCATCTTTACCGCACGCTCGCGGCGCTGTGCGCCGACGGGATACTGGAAAAAACACCCGCCGGTTATAGAATTCTGGATTCAAATGCCCTGCAAGCCCGTGCGCTTGCAGAGAATTGACAATTTTCTGTTCCCGATTTGTTATTTTCTATTTACAAAATATCATCTGCATGATATAATGGTAAAACACGCGCCCCGGCGTGGATAATATTGCCTTAATGAAGCATTCGATATTGCATATACTCCGATTATGAGAGGGTATTTTATGACACAATATATCATTCAGGGCGGGAAACCGCTTTCCGGCGTCGTTACCATCAGCGGTGCGAAAAACGCCGCCGTCGCCATTCTTCCTGCAACGCTTCTGGTCAACGGCGTGTGCCGAATCGAGAACGTTCCCGATATTTCCGACGTTCGCCTCCTGCTCGAAATTCTTTCGGGCATGGGCGCGGCCATTCGCCGTCTCAGCGCCAACACGCTGGAGATCGATGCGACGCACGTCCGCGATTCCGAGGCCTCGGCCGCGCTGGTTCGGCGCATCCGCGCGTCGTATTATCTCATCGGCGCACAGCTTGGCCGGTTCGGCCATGCCCGCGTTGCGCTGCCCGGCGGCTGCAACTTCGGCGCGCGGCCGATCGACCAGCATATCAAGGGCTTCGAGGCCCTCGGCGCGGAGGTCGAGCTGCAAAACGGCTATATCTGCGCGGAAGCGCCCGAAAACGGTCTGACCGGCGGGCGCATCAACCTTGACGTTGTTTCCGTCGGCGCGACGATGAATATCATGATCGGCGCGGCCTTGGCTACCGGCACAACCATCATTGAAAACGCCGCAAAGGAGCCGCATATCGTCGATCTTGCCAACTTCCTCAATGCGATGGGCGCGAGGATCTCCGGCGCAGGCACGGATATTATCAAAATTCGCGGCGTAAAGGCCTTGCGCGGCGGCGCATATTCCATCATCCCCGATCAGATCGAGGCCGGCACCTACATGGCGGCGGCAGCAGCGGTCGGCGGCGACGTTCTGGTGCAGAATGTCATTCCGAAGCACATGGACACCATTTCCGCGAAGCTGCGGGAGATGGGCGTTCGCGTAACGGAATACGACGACGCCATTCGCGTCCATCGCACCGGAAGGCTTCGCCGCGCAAACGTCAAAACGCTCCCCTATCCGGGCTTCCCGACGGATATGCAGCCGCAGATCGCCGTGTGTATGGCGCTGGCTAACGGCGTAAGCGTTATTACCGAGAGCATTTACGACACGCGCTTCCGCTACTGCGCGGAGCTGAACCGCATGGGCGCAAACATTAAGGTCGAAACCAAGATCGCCGTCATCAACGGTGTTGAGGCGCTCCACGGCTGCACGGTCCACGCGTGCGACCTGCGTGCGGGCGCGGCCATGGTCATCGCCGGGCTGTCCGCTGACGGAACGACCGTCATCGAGGAGATCGAATATATCGAGCGCGGCTACGAGAGCCTTGTGGACAAGCTCCGCGGCCTCGGCGCTCAGATCAAGCGCGTGGAAACGCCGGATGCACGCCGCGTTTCGGACGCAGGATAATTTGACAATTCATTACGGGCGGATGGCAATGCTATCCGCCCGTATTTATCGGGAGTGATAACTATGGAGCTTTTTGTTCGTGTGCTGGAGATCGCCGGTACGGTCGCCTTCGCCGCATCGGGCGCGATGACGGCGATGAAAAAACGAATGGACCTGCTCGGCGTAATCGTATTGGGCGTTGTGACCTCGATCGGCGGCGGCATTTTACGCGATTTGATTCTCGGCATCACGCCGCCGCTGGCCTTCCGCGACCCGCTGTGTGCCATAATCGCCGTCATTACCTCGATCATCGCCTTCCTGCCCGGCATCCGGCACCGGCTGATGCACAATGAGCTGCACTTTGACGTGATTCTTCTGGTGATGGACTCGGTCGGCCTTGGGGTATTCACGGCGATGGGCATCTGGAACGCGCTGTCGTTCTCGCCGGATCGCAGCACGTTCCTGCTGGTCTTTGTCGGTGTGCTGACGGGCGTCGGCGGCGGTGTGCTGCGCGACGTGCTGGCCGGCAACACCCCGTACATCCTCGTCAAGCATATCTACGCCTGCGCCTCGCTGGTCGGCGCGGTGAGCTGCACGCTCCTGTGGCGCGTCCTGCCGGAATACGCCGCGATGTCCATCGCCATGGCCCTCGTCGTCATTATCCGCCTCCTCGCCGCCCACTACCGCTGGAATCTCCCCCGCGCAAACGATGTGGAGTGAACATACCATGGAAATAGCGTCCCCGCCGGTGCGCGTTTTTATCGCTCCGGCGGGGACGGTTTTATGATTTTTTATTCGTAAAGCGGGTATTTCTCGGTCAGCGCGGCGACGGCGGCGCGAACCTTTTGCTGGGTGCCTTCAAAGTCAGACGCGGTGTCATAGATGCACTGTGCAATCACGCGCATATCGTCCTCGACCATGCCGCGGGTCGTGGCGGCGGGGGTGCCGATGCGGACGCCGCTGGTGACGAAGGGCTTTTCCGGGTCGTTCGGGATGGCGTTTTTGTTCACGGTGATATAATTCTCGTCCAGCCGGTGCTGTAACTCCTTGCCGGTGATGTGCAGCGGACGGAGGTCGGCCAACATCAGGTGATTGTCCGTGCCGCCGGAAACGAGGTCGAAGCCCTTTTCCAGCAGCGCCGCCGCCAGCGCCTTCGCGTTTTTCACGATCTGCTGCGCATAGGCGGCGAATTCCGGCTGCATTGCCTCGCGGAAGCAAATGGCCTTGGCCGCAATGACGTGCATCAGCGGGCCGCCCTGTGTACCGGGGAAAACGGCGGAGTTAATCTTCTTGGCAAACTCCTCGCGGCCCATGATGATACCGCCGCGCGGACCGCGAAGGGTCTTATGCGTCGTGGTCGTCACGATATCGGCATAGGGAACCGGACTCATATGCACACCGCCCGCGACCAGGCCGGCGATGTGCGCCATATCGACCATCAGCAGCGCACCGTTGCGGTGTGCGATGTCGGCAAAGGCGGCAAAATCGATCGCACGGGGATAAGCGGACGCGCCCGCGACGATCAGCTTCGGATGGTGCAGCTTCGTCAGGCGCTCGACCTCATTATAGTCAATGCGGCCCGTGGCAGGATCCACGCCGTAGGAAACGGCGTTATAGATCTTGCCGGACTGGTTGGCCGCCGCACCGTGGGTCAGGTGACCGCCGTTGGCAAGGCTCATGCCGAGGATGGTATCGCCCGGCTGGAGCAGCGCCGCATAGACCGCGAGATTCGCCTGCGCACCGCTGTGGGGCTGGACGTTGACAAACTCCGCGCCAAACAGTGCCTTTGCACGCTCAATGGCCAGCCGCTCGACCTCATCGACGACCTCACAGCCGCCGTAGTAGCGTTTGGCGGGCAGACCCTCGGCATATTTATTCGTCAGCACCGTACCCATGCAGGCAATGACGGCGGCCGAGGCGATGTTTTCCGAAGCGATCAGCTCGATGTTCCGGCGCTGGCGGCGCAGCTCGCCCTGTAAAAGCGTGCCGACCTCCGGGTCAAAGCGGCTGACAAATTCAATGTTCGGTGCAAGTTCATGAATGCTCATAGGTCCTCCTCCGGGCGGGTGCTTTTCCCGCGCCTGTCCAAATAAAATACAAAAAGAGTGCAGCCGGAACCTCCGGATGCACTCATAGCAGGTATTCCACGGCGCGGAGAGCTTCCGCGCGGTAAAATACAACTCTGTCCTTTTGCCTGAGAGATTCGGCTTTCGCCTTGCACCTTCGGCACTCAATGCATGAGCTTCTCCAGAGAGTCCCTACACAGCGCGGTCCTTGATTCCTGAGAGTTTTGCTCCTTCGGAGGGTCGAACGACCGCTTTCCCG
This sequence comes from uncultured Eubacteriales bacterium, assembly GCA_902477055.1. Classification (GTDB taxonomy): domain Bacteria; phylum Bacillota; class Clostridia; order Oscillospirales; family Oscillospiraceae; genus JAZOXB01. The sequence goes on along the minus strand of CABSFY010000002.1, from coordinate 15,622 downwards.
CGCTGTTTCGACGGGTATATTTCTTTGTAACCTTATTATAGCGCATTGCGTCGAAAAAGCAACCGGTATTTCTTGAAAATATATTCATTTTTTGTCAATCCCTTTTGTGCAGGTTCCACATATTTTTTGCAAACCGGCGAAAAATTGCTGCGAAAATCGTAGATTTTAAGCGCTTGATGTGATATAGTATCAAAGTAAAAGTTTGAATTGAGGTGATGCAACGCTATGGCGCGCTCATTCTTCGGCGGCGTGCATCCGCGGGGCTTTAAGGAGCTTTCCAAGGATACGCCGATCCGCCCTCTGCACCCGAAAATCGTCAGCATTGCGATGTCCCAGCACATCGGCGCTCCGTGTCAGCCATTGGTCTCCGTCGGCCAGCGCGTTCTGGTCGGTCAGAAGATCGGCGACGGAAAGGGGCTGTGCGTTCCCGTCCACGCATCCGTTTCCGGGACGGTCATTGCGGTTGAAAACCGCCCGACGCCCTCCGGCGCAGACGGTCTTTGCGTCGTAATCGAAAGCGACGGCCGCGATACGCTCAGCCGCGACATTCATCCCCGTGAAAGCATTGACGGCCTCAGCGGCGAGGAGCTGGTCGCCATCATCCGCGAGGCGGGCATCACCGGCATGGGCGGCGCAGGCTTCCCGACGAACGTGAAGCTCTCGTCCGGCATCGGCAAGGTAGACACCGTCATCATCAACGGTGCCGAATGCGAACCGTACATCACCTCAGACGACCGTCTGATGCGCGAGACCCCGGAGCGCATCGTGCGCGGGCTTGCCGTCGTTCAGAAAATTTTACAGCCGAAAAAGACGGTCATCGGCGTGGAGGCCAACAAGCCGGAGGCCATCGCCTCGCTGCAAAAGCACCTCCCGGCCGATGTCGAGCTGCTGACCATGAAGGTCCGCTACCCGCAGGGCGCGGAAAAGCAGCTCATCCAGACCGTCACCGGGCGACAGGTCCCGCCCGGCGGGCTGCCCGCTGCGGTCGGCTGTGCCGTGTTCAACGTCGCCACCTGCGCCGCGATCTGCGACGCGGTCTACGACGGGATGCCGCTCGTGCGCCGTGCCGTGACCGTGACGGGCCACGCCGTGGAGCGCCCCGGCAACTTCCTTGCCCCGATCGGCACCAGCTTTGCCGATCTCATCATCGCGGCGGGCGGCTTCCACGGTACGCCGCATAAGATCTTCGTCGGCGGCCCCATGATGGGCATCGCGCAGCATACGCTCGACGCGGCCACCATCAAGGGCAATAACGCGCTGACGTGCTACAACCTCAGCGACCTGCGCGTCAAGCCGAACCCGCACTGCATCCGCTGCGGAAAGTGCGTGGATGTCTGCCCGATGCACCTGATGCCCATCTTCCTGCACCGGGCGCAGAAGCGCGAGGACCTCGCCGCACTGGAAAAGGGCAACGTCATGGACTGCATCGAGTGCGGAAGCTGCGCGTATAACTGCCCGGCAGAAATTCCGCTGGTACAGAGCTTCCGGACGGCAAAGAAAATGCTCCGCGACGCGAAGGCAAAGGAGGCGAAGAAATGAAATACGAACCCTTAAAGCTAACGATTTCCTCCTCGCCCCACGATCACAGCTCCAACTCTACGCAGGTCATCATGCGCGACGTGTGCATTGCGCTCGTTCCCGCGCTGATTGGTGCCGTCGTGTTCTTCGGCGCACGGGTGCTGGCCGTGACGCTCATCTCCGCCGGTGCGTGCGTGTTCTTTGAATGGCTGTACCGCAACATTATGAAAAAGGACTGCACCGTCGGCGACTGGTCGGCGGTCGTCACGGGGATGCTGCTGGCCTTTGTCTGCCCGGCGAACATTCCCTATTGGGCGCTCATCATCGGCGACTTTTTCGCCATCGTGCTGGTCAAGCAGCTCTTCGGCGGCATCGGCATGAACATCGTCAACCCCGCCCTCGCGGCCAGAGCCTTTATGATGTTCGCGTGGCCGTCGCTCATGTCCGGCAGCGCCTACAACGTCACGACCGGCGGCCTTCTCGACGCGGTGACCACGGCAACGCCGATGCAGGCGCTGCACGCCGGCACGCTGCCCACGCAGAGCCTGCTGAACGACTTCATCGGCAAGGTCGGCGGCTGTCTGGGCGAAACCTCGGCGCTCCTGCTGCTCCTCGGCGGCGTGTATCTGGTCATCCGTAAGGTCATTTCCCCGCGCATCCCGCTGGCGTATCTGGCGACGGTCGCGGTGCTGGCCGTGATCTTCCCGCGCGGCGGCTGCGACCGCATTGACTGGATGCTCTATCAGCTCCTCTCCGGCGGTCTGGTTCTCGGCGCGATCTTCATGGCCTCGGACTACACCACCTCCCCCGTCACCCACGCCGGTCAGGTTTGCTTCGGCATCGGCTGCGGCGTTGTGACGATCCTCATCCGCTACTTCGGCTCGTACGTCGAGGGCGTGAGCTTCGCGATCCTGCTGATGAACTGCTGCGTCGGCTTCTTCGACAAGATCGGTGTGCTCAAGCGCTTCGGCACACAGAAGAAGAAAAAGAAGGGCGGTGAGGCCGCATGAAAACCGCCCGATACATTCTCCGCCTGACGCTGACACTGCTGCTCATCACCGCCGTTACGGCGGCGCTGCTCGGCCTTGTCAACGAGCTGACGGGGGAAAAGATCGATACCCTGACCCGTGAAAAAGCGGAAAAGGCCATGCAGGAGGTGCTCCCGGCGCAGAGCTATGAGGAGCTTCCGGCCGAGGCCGATGGCATTGCAGCCGTCTACCGCGCGGACGATGCCGGATATGTGATTCGCGTAAGCGTCAACGGCTTCGGCGGCGCAATCGACATGATGGTCGGCGTGGACCCGTCCGGTACCGTGACCGGTATTTCCGTAATTTCCCATTCCGAAACCGCCTCCCTCGGCGCAAACTGCACGCGCGAGGACTTCCGCAGCCAGTTCGTCGGCGCGTCCGGCGAGGTCGCTGTGACGAAGGACGGCGGACAGATCGAAGCGCTGACCGGCGCGACGGTCACCAGCCGTGCGGTTTCCGACGGCGTGAATCTGGCGCTGCGCTATGTCAAGGAGGTGCTGGAATGAACTTCAAAAAGCAATTGAAGGAAGGATTGCTGACCAACAACCCCGTGCTCGGACAGCTTCTGGGTATGTGCTCGACGATGGCCATCACGACCACGCTTTTTAACGGTCTCGGCATGGGCCTGTCCGTTACGCTGATTCTGATCTGCTCCAACGTCGCCATTTCCCTGCTGCGCAAGGTCATTCCCGACAAAATTCGCATTGCCGCCTATATCGTTGTGATCGCCGGCTTTGTGACCATGGTCGATCTGCTGCTAAAGGCGTTTCTCCCCGCGCTGTCGGACAGTCTCGGCGTGTTCATCCCGCTGATTGTCGTCAACTGCATCATTCTTGGCCGCGCGGAGGCATTCGCGTCGAAAAACGGCGTGCTGGCCTCAGCAGTAGACGGTCTGACGCAGGGCATCGGCTACACCGTCGCACTGGTGACGATGTGCGTCATCCGTGAGCTGCTGGGCAGCGGCACCTTCGGCAAGGGCGTATTCGGCGACGACGGCCTGCGCATCCTCTCGGCGGAGTACCCTGCGCTGATCGTGATTCTTCCCGTTGGCGGCTTTTTGACGCTCGGCTGTCTGATCGCCTTTTCCCAGTGGTTTAACCGCCATCTGGCCGAGCAGAAGAAAAAGAAGGAGGCAATCAAATGAATCTCTTTCTCTCCCTCTTTTCCATCTCCCTCAGCGCAATCCTTGCGGAAAACTTTATCCTTGTAAAATTCTTGGGAATCTGCCCGTTTATGGGCGTTTCCAAAAAGTTCGACACGGCGCTCGGCATGGGTGTGGCAGTCATCTTCGTCATGGGGCTTGCCTCCGCCGCGACTTGGGCGGTCAACGAATATCTCCTGCTGCCCTATTCGCTGGAATATATGCAGACGGTGGTGTTCATCCTCGTCATTGCCGCGTTGGTGCAATTCGTGGAGATGTTCCTGCAAAAGGCGCTGCCGGCACTGTATCAGGCGCTGGGCATCTACCTGCCGCTCATCACCACCAACTGCGCCGTGCTCGGCGTGGCGCTGCTGAATATCCAAAACGGCTACAGCTTTATTGAGTCCGTTGTCTACGGCGTCATGGGCGGCGCGGGCTTTACCGTTGCAATCCTGCTGTTCTCCTCGGTACGGGAGCGGCTGGAGGACTGCGACTGCCCGAAGGCATTTCAGGGCTTCCCCATTGCGCTGATTGCCGCGGGTTTGCTGGCGCTGTCGTTCATGGGCTTCTCCGGCTTCCGCGTATTCTAAGGAGGGCAGCGGTATGGATAAAATTATTTACGCAATCCTCATTCTCGGCGTGATGGGCGCCGTGTTCGGCGCAGTCCTCGCCATTGCCTCCAAGGTTTTTGCGGTCAAGGTCGATGAGCGCCTGCCGAAGCTGGTGGAAGCGCTCCCCGGTGCCAACTGCGGCGGCTGCGGCTTTGCGGGTTGTCAGGCCTATGCGCAGGCCGTGCTGGACGGCAAGGCACCGATCGGTCTTTGCGCCGCGGGCGGCTCCGAGACGGCGGAAAAAATGTCCGCCGTTATGGGCGTTGAGGCACAGGCTGTAGAGCGCAAGGTCGCCATGGTCAAGTGCCGCGGCCAGCACCATCTGCAAAAGGCCGCCTATTCCGGCATTCCCGACTGCCGCAGCGCGATGTTCGTCACCGGCAACGGTCCCTCGGCCTGCCCGAACGGCTGCCTTGGCTTCGGCACCTGCCTGACGGTCTGCCGGTTTGATGCCATCCGCATCGAGGACGGCGTCGCACAGATCGACCCCGACAAGTGCACCGGCTGTATGCAGTGCGTCGAAATCTGTCCGCGCAAGGTCATCGTCCCCGTCACCCACGGCGAGGATATCGTGATCGCCTGCTCCAACCACCAGCGCGGCGCGAACACACGGAAATTCTGCTCCATCGGCTGCATCGGCTGCCACCTGTGCGAGAAGCAGTGCGAATACGATGCCATCCACGTCATCAATAATCTGGCGACCATCGACTACTCCAAGTGTGTTTCCTGCGGCCGGTGCGCGGCGGTCTGCCCCCGCAAGCTGATCTCCGACTCCAACCTCCGCACGGATATGGATGCGCTGCCGCTTTAAGCAAGATAGAGCCTATCAAAACGGCTGAGGTCGGGCAATGTGCCTGACCCCAGCCGTTCTTCTGTTCCATTATCTCCTAAAATTCAAAACCTCATCTGTTTTCTCCTGACGAATCAGCATTCCGGAAGCATCAAAGGCGTAGCGGAATACGCTGCTTGTGCCGCCGATCGTGAAGGAGCTTGTTGCCGGAGAGAAAAAGGTGGAGGTAATGCTCTCTACATTCCAAACCAGCTCTCCCGTATCGCTCACAGAAAGCGCTCCGCCAAGAGATCCCTTGACAGAGTAGTATTCCTGCGGATCGCCTGCGCTCGGCTCACACACCAGCAGCAATGCGGTATAGTTCTCTCTTACCATCGGCGTCAGCTCCTCGCTGGAGATCTCCAAAAGCTGATTGTCAAACAAATGCTTCACGATTCCCTCCAGCTCGCGCTCGCCGGCGTGCTTCGGAACGGAATAGGCGGACAAATAGATATTCCCGTTGAATTCCAGCATATCGGTGATGTAATACCAGGATGCCTCATCGCCGTAGGAGAAGGACTCGGTAATATTGCCCTCGCGGTCTACCTTAACGATTTTTGCGTGCTCGTTCGTCATATAGCTGCCAAGCTGCACAATATAGCCATCCTCCAACCGCGCAGCATTCCAGATTCCGTAGTTGCCCACCTTCGTTTTGCGGATGTACGTTTCCTTTCCATCCGCGGTGTATTGGCTGAGGCAGAAATATTTCAGATCGCCGCGGCTGATGACGGCATAGCTGCCGTCGGCATTTTCCAAGACGGCGGCAATGTACTCGCTGTCAAAGCCGTTATTGAGCACCCGCTTCCAAACAAGCGCTCCGTCAAGGTCGATTTTTGCCATCCATGCCTTGTCGCTTTGCGCGTTCGACCAGGAATCCATTCTGCCGTAGACAATTACGCCGTCCGACACGACGCTGTAATCCTCTATCCAAAAATCGGAAATGGTGACGCTCCAAAGCAGGTCGTCTCCGTCGTATTTTTCAAAGCAGCTCTTATCGAACAGCTCGATCTCCGTCGCTGCATTCTTCCTGTATTCCAGATGATATTCGTAGTGTACGCCCGATTGGCTTACCGGGATAAAACGACCGGTATAGTTTTTATAATTCCAAAGGTTTTTCACATCCTCCGGCGTCGGGTCATCCTGTGCAATCTCATACCCGCCGACGTAAGCGGAGGAAATACTGCTGCGAATCACCTCGGCGGTCTTGGAATAGGTGAACGACTCCGTTGTGATGTCGCGGTACACCTCCTTGATCTCGCCGCGGGTAAGACCCTCCGTGGACATCCCGTTGTCATAAAAGAATTGAACGGCAGCTCTATACTCCTTTGCCTCGGCTGCAACCGCAAAGGAGGCGAAGCAAACGGAAATAAGCAAGACCATACAGGCAGCAATCGCGCCCCACCTGACCCACGCCGGCTTATTGTGCGCTTTTCTTACAGCAGGCGCTGCTTCGGCAATGTACCTGTCATCGATTTCTCCGAAAATCTCTAAAAGACGTTTGCTTTTCATAATGTGATACCTTCTTTCTCCAATACAGCTTTGAGCTTCGCTCTTGTACGGAAAAGAGTAACTGTCACTTTGCTTTCGGAAAGTCCGTAGTCCTCTGCAATTTCCTTAACGGGGCTCAGATAAAAATAGCGGCGAACAAACAGCCTTCTTGTTTCTGCCGGAAGCTGCTGCAAAAAACGGTTCATGGTATCTCGGATGACCATCGCTTCCACGGTATGCGCCGTATCCTTTTCGGCAGGAATGCACTCTGACAGCTCGTCGAGAACCAGCGAGGCTCGCCCTGCTCCGCGCTTTTCGGCTGACAGCTTCTCCCATTTGTTGAGCGATAAGTTGCGTGTAATTTTCCCCAGAAATGTTTGTAATCTGCTCGGTCGCTTCGGAGGGATCGCCTCCCACGCGCGGAGATAGGTATCGTTTACGCACTCCTCCGCGTCTTCATCGTTCTGTAGGATGCCATAGGCAATGTAGTGACAGTATCTCCCGTATTTTTTAGAAGTCTCAGATATGGCTTGCTCGGACCGGTCCAGATAAAGCGCTATGATTTTGCTGTCATCCATATCGTCACACTCCTCTCGTTTGTATCAAGGCCTTTTCACCCTAATACACCGGGTCTGTACGCCGCACACTACACGTTTCCTGAAAATTGACGCAAATACTTGCTCTGACGCTTCAGGCCTCCCTGAAAAGCCGTCGGTCGCGTTTCGTCGCCGTAAAAAAATAGCGGGTATCCGGCCTTCACTGGATATCCGCTATTTCACTGCCGCCCCGGCTTGGCAGACACGCCGCTCGTCAGCTCGGCCGAGCCCTGTCTTATGAACGCCTCCCTAAGTGATATGTACCCGTTTTGCTGGACTTTTTGTGGGTTTTATGCTAGAATGGGCGCGGCAGATATCCACGGTTTTTTGACATTTCTCGCACGGAGGCATTCCCCATGGGCAAATTTTCCGAGGTTCTATTCACCGCCGACTTCGACCATACGCTCTCCGGCCCGGACGGTTCCGTGCCGAAGCGAAATATTGACGCGATCCGCACCTTTATGAACGAGGGCGGCCGATTCTGCGTCAACAGCGGGCGCAGCGTAGCGCTGCTGCGGGATGTGGTAAAGGCCGTGCCGACCAACGCACCGTGCCTTTGCAGCAACGGCGCAGTCTGCTATGATTTCTCCGCGCAGGAGCAGCGCTATGCCACCCCGCTGCCGGACAACGCGCCGGAGCTGCTGCAAAAAATGCTGGCGCTCGGCGACGATTTCGGTGTCGAAATTCAGCGGCTGGACGGACATTATTCCCTTCGTCCCTCCGCACGCGACCTGTTTCTGCTGCGCGAGGGTATCACGCCGGTCAGGACCGACGCAAGCCTGCCGCTTCCGTGGATGAAATTTGTGATCTGCGTCGGTAAGGACGAAAACGTCCTCTCTCAGCAAGCAACGCAGGAGCAGAAGGCGCGGGTCGTGCGGCTCCGGCAGAAAATGGAGGAAATCTGCGGCGAGACATGCTACGTGGTCCATTCGCTGCCGCTGGTGCTGGAGATCGGGCGGCGCGGCTGCGATAAAGGGGGCGCGGCACGGAAACTGGCCGACTCGCTCGGCCGCCGCATCCTGGTCTGCGCAGGAGACGCGCCGAACGACCTGCAAATGCTGCAAGCGGCGGACCTCGCGTTCGTCCCCGCAGATGCGAAACCCGAAATTCTCAGCCTCCCCGGCGTTCACATTGCCGCGCCGAGCGGAGAGGGCTGCATTGCCGACGCGATTGTACAGTTGGGGCGACTTATTCCCCGGTAAACGCAGAGCAAAACGCCCGGAGGGGGCAAGCATCGCAATGCGGCGCACGCGCCGTGCAGACCTCGCGTCCGAACAGGACGATGCGATGGCAAAAATCAGAGCTCTCCTCCGGCGGCAGGATCGCGCGAAGCTGGCGCTCCACCTTCTCCGGCTCCTTGCCCTGCGCCAGACCCAAACGGTTGGCAATCCGGATGCAATGCGTGTCACAGACCACGGCGGGCCGGCCGTAAATATCGCCGAGCAGCAGATTTGCCGTTTTCCGCCCGACGCCGGGCAGCCGCAGCAGCGCCTCCATTGAGTCCGGCACCCTCCGGCCATATTCGTCGCGCAGCATCCGGCAAGCCAGAACAATATCCCGCGCCTTGTGCTTATAAAACCCGCAGGAACGGACATACTGCTCCACCTCGGCAACGTCTGCATCGGCAAACGCATCCAGCGTCGGGAAACGGGCAAACAGCGCCGGTGTGATTTTATTCACCCGCGCGTCCGTACACTGCGCCGACAGGCGCACGGCGATCATCAGCTCATAATCGTGTTCGTATTGCAGCGCGCAGAGGGCCTGCGGGTAGCGTTCTTTTAAAATTGCAATTATTTCTTGGACTTTTTCCATCCGGTTCACCGCCTTTTGGCCATTATAGCACAAAATTCGACAATTGGAAAGCAGGAACGATATGGATATTTCGTCACTCGGCGCTTGGGGCGCATCTCTCGGTGCGGAATGGAATGCGCCGTATTTTCAGCGGCTGCTGGAGCGGGTCGGCGAGGCGCGAGCTTCCGGCACGGTCTACCCGCCGGAGGGGCGGGAGTTTTTCGCCCTGACCGCAACGCCGCCGGAGCAGGTGCGCGTTGTGATTCTGGGGCAGGACCCGTACCATGAGCCGAAGCAGGCCATGGGGCTGGCCTTTTCCGTCGGCAGCGGAGTGCGATTTCCGCCGTCGCTGCGCAATATTTTCACAGAGCTGGAGAGCGACCTCGGCATCGCCCCGCCCGCAAGCGGCGATCTGACCGGCTGGGCGCGGCAGGGCGTGCTGCTGCTCAACACCGTGCTGACCGTCGCTGCGGGGCAGGCCAATTCCCACGCGGCGTGGGGCTGGCAGCGCTTTACCGACGCAGTAATCGCCGCGACCGCTGCCCTTCCGCAGCCCATTGTCTATATTCTTTGGGGTGCGCAGGCGCAGAAGAAGGCCGCGCTGCTCACCGCCCGTACCGCGCCGACCTGCATTCTCTCCGCGCCGCATCCCAGTCCCCTGTCGTCCTACCGCGGCTTTTTCGGCAGCCGTCCCTTCTCCCGCGCCAACGCGTTCTTATCGGCGCAGGGGGAACGTCCCATCGACTGGGGACGATTTGACAGCGGCCGCGTATTGTGATATACTCATCCCGCCCCGCATAGATTATACCGAAGTGAGGTTTTACTATGGCAATTCTTGACTGGCTGAAGGTGGTTTTTCTCGGCATCGTCGAGGGCATCACCGAGTGGCTCCCCATCAGCAGCACCGGACATATGATTCTTGTTGACGCGCTGTGGAAGTCCGACAATCCCGTGATGACGGAAGAATTCATGAAAATGTTCACCGTCGTCATTCAGTTTGGCGCAATTCTCGCTGTTGTTGTACTGTATTTTCAAAAGGTCTGGCCGTTCCATACCAAGGCCAAGCGCCGCCGCCGCTCCTACTTCGCCGAGGCCAGCTCGAACCGTGCCGTCTGCGGCATCCAGCGGTTTTGCGACAATTATTGCTATCTTGATAAAATCATTCTCTGGTTCAAGATCGCGCTGTCGTGCATTCCGGCGATTCTGATCGGCCTCCCGCTCGACGATTGGATGGACGCACATCTGTATACGCCCGTCGTCGTCGCGCTGATGCTGATGCTCTACGGCGTTGGCTTCCTGTTCATCGAGCGCTATAACAAGACGCGCACCCCGCGCATCACGTCGCTCAACCGCCTGACGTGGAAGGATGCGCTGCTCATCGGCATCTTCCAGGTCCTCGCGCTGGTCCCCGGCACGTCTCGCTCCGGCGCAACCATCCTCGGCGGTATTCTGATTGGCGCTACACGCGAAACGGCGGCGGAATATACCTTCTTTCTCGCTATCCCCGTCATGTTCGGCGCTTCGCTGCTCAAAATTGTCAAGTTCGGCTTCGGCTTCACCGGGACGCAGCTTGCCGTCCTTCTGCTCGGCATGGTCCTCGCCTTCGCCGTGTCCATCGCCGCAATCAAATTCCTCATGGGCTACATCAAAAAGCACGACTTCTCCGTTTTCGGCTGGTATCGCATCGGCCTCGGCATCCTCGTGCTGGTCTATCATTTCGTTGCTGCATAAAGCAAACGCTCCCCTCGCCGAACGGCAAAGGGGAGCGCTATTTTTACGCCCTTCTGCGCGACAGGAAGCGCAAGGTAAGCAGGACGGCAACCAAAAGCGCAAAGGTTGCAGGGAGGACGATCAGGGCGTTCGGTACAAAGCCCGCCAGAATGTAGCCGGCAAAGCTGACCGCCGCTGCAACGATGGCGTAGGGCAGCTGCGTGGAAACGTGCGCCACGTGGTCGCACTGCGCTCCGGCAGAGGCCATGATGGTCGTGTCCGAGATGGGCGAGCAGTGGTCGCCGCAGACCGCACCCGCCATGCAGGCCGAAACGCACACCACGCCGACGGGGTCGCTCAGCGGGAACACGTTCAGCGTGATCGGAATCAGAATGCCGAACGTCCCCCACGATGTGCCGGTCGCAAAGGACAGGCCGCAGCCGATCAGGAACACCCCCGCCGGGAGGAAATTACGGAAGCTGCCCGTCGAGCTCTTGACAAGCGCCGCGACATACCCGGCCGCGCCGAGGGAATCTGTCATAGCCTTCAGGCTCCAGGCAAACGTCAAAATCAAAATGGCCGGAACCATCGACTTGAAGCCCTCCGGGACACAGGCCATAAGCTCGCGGAAGGACATCAGGCGGCGGAAGGAATAGTAAACCAGCGTAAAGACCAACGCGCAGGACGAGCCGAGCATCAGACCGACGGAGGCATCGGACTGCGAAAACGCCGTGACAAAATCCACGCCGGAGAAAAAGTTGCCGGAGTAAAGCATTCCGGTCACGCACGAAACAATCAGCACACCGATCGGCAACAGCAGATCAAGGACACGCCCTCTGGGATTGGCTTTTTCCTCGGCGGCCTCGGCATAGGTTTGCAGGCCGGAGAACACATCGCCGTTCTGCGCACTGCGCTCATGCCTTGCCATCGGGCCGAAGTCCAGCTTGAAAACCGCAAGCAGAATCATCATTGCAATGGTCAGCAGCGCGTAGAGATTGAACGGAATGGCCCGGATGAACACGTCCAGTCCGTTGCCCTCCTCGACATAGCTGGAAACCGCCGCTGCCCACGAGGACACCGGTGCGATAATGCAGACCGGCGCTGCCGTCGCATCGATGAGATAGGCCAGCTTCGCGCGGGAGATATTGTGCTTGTCCGTCACAGGACGCATCACGCTGCCGACGGTCAGGCAGTTAAAATAGTCGTCGATGAAAATCAGCACGCCCAGTGCGATCGTGGCAAGCTGCGCACCAACGCGCGACTTGATATGCCGCGAGGCCCAGCGTCCAAACGCCGCCGAGCCGCCCGCGCGGTTCATCAGGCAGACCATCGCGCCCAAAATCACAAGGAACACCAGAATGCCGACGTTGTAGCGGTTGGACAGAACGGCCGCTACGCCGTCGTTCAGCACGTGGTCGATCGTTCCCTCAAAGTTGAAATTGGAATACAGCAGGCCGCCGAACACGATGCCGATGAGCAGCGACGAGTAGACCTCCTTGGTCACCAACGCCAGCGCAATGGCGATGGCAGGCGGCAGCAAGGCCCACGCGCTTTCGCGGAAGCCGCCGGTTTCCGTTCCGTCGGCCATGGTCAGGGCGCAAACGACGATGGCAAGTAAAACCGCCGCCGTCAACGCCAGCTTGAGAATTTGGTTTCTTCGCATAGCAAAATCCCCTTTTCAAAATTTTTTAACAACAAAAAAGAAGCCATGACTTCCGTCATAACTTCCGAAAAAGGGTATGCCGCCCCCGAAGATTATGACAGCGCTCCGTTCGTTTCCGAACGACAGTCCGACGGATATTCTCCGGCGGCCCGGACATTACACCGCCAGGCAGCGAATGTAATTCCTCGGCAGCTAACCCTTTCGCCGTTTCCTTTGCCTGTTGTGAAACGGTTACTCTTTTCAGCCGCGCCTCTATCATGAAAATTCAGTTGTTGTGCTTATTATACGGAAAAATTTCCATATGTCAAGCTCTTTTTTTGCTTCTGCGTTGTTTTTTTCGTTTACAGCCGCTGGCAGAATTCAATCGTCTCCTGATTAGGGCCTTTGATGTTGAAATATTTTACGCCATGCTCCCAGAAGGGCAGAAACTGTACGGCATCCTCGACGATGGTGTAATCTGCCGCCTTGGCCAGCTCGTAGACCGCCGTGATATCGGTCACGTCGATCGCGATATGATCGATCGCGCCGCTGTGCAGCACTGCCTTACCGTTTTCATAGGCCTCGATCACCAGATTGCCAAGCTGCAAAAACGACACTGTTTCGCTGCCGTTCACGGTCTGATACGCCAGCGCAAAGCCCAGCCCCTGATAAAATGCAACGGTCTGCGCCATGTCGTTCGTCGGGATTCCGATGTGCTGTACGCCGTTGAGATACTGCTTGATTTCCATGTTCGCTCCTTTTTTGAGCAAGCCCACCGAACCGAATTCGGTGGGCTTGCCTGATTTTGTTATCTTTTTAGCTGCGCCAGTGTCTCCGCGACGATATGCTCCGCCGTGAGGGCAAAGCGCTCGCGCAGATACGGCTGCGGGCCGACCTCGCCGAAAACGTCCTCGACCGCAACATAGCCGAACCGGATGGGCAGGCCGCACACGGCCGCCTGTACGGCACTGGTCAGGCCGCCGATCTTGTTGTGGTTTTCCGCCGTGACGACCACGCCGGTCTTTTCCGCATAGGCACGGACAAGTGCCTCGTCGAGCGGCTTGACCGTGACGGGGTCGATCACGGAAACCTCGACGCCCTGTTCGTGCAGGAGCTTTGCCGCTTCCAGCGCCTCATGTACCATAATGCCGCTGGCGACGATCACCGCGTCCTTGCCCTCGCGCAGGACGGCGCCCTTGCCAACCTCGAAAGCATAATCCGCCGGGTAAACCGGGTAGGATTCCTTGCGGCCCACGCGCAGGAACTTCACACCGGGCCGTTCCTGGAACTGATGCAGGAAGGCGGTCAGCATCGAAACGTCCGTCACATCGACGACAACTGCGCCGGGGATGGCGCGGTACAGGGCCATGTCCTCAAAGGGCATATGCGTGCCGCCGTTGAAGGCCGCCGTGATACCGGGGTCGGTGCCGATCACCGTTACGCTGTTTTTCGCGTAAGCGCCGGAAAGGAAAATCTGGTCATAGCAGCGGCGGGAGGCAAACGGTCCGAAGGAATGAACGATGGGCTTGAAGCCGACAGCCGACAGGCCGCAGGCAACGCCGACCATATTGGCCTCGGCGATGCCGCAGTCGATCGCGCGGTCGGTCTTAGCCGGCAGCTTTGCCGTGCCAATGCAGCTCATGAGGTCCGCGTCGAGATAGACCGCGCGCGGGTCCTGCTCCAGCAGCTGGCCGATCACCTCGCCGAGTACGTTCTTATACAGGCGGGTGTCCTTTTCTCCGTTATAAATAAAACTCATGCTTCCAACCTCCTCAGCGCAGCGCGTCCAGCTCCGCGTGCAGCTCTGCGAGCCAGCGGTCAAATGCTTCGGGCGCAGGGGTCATGCTGTGGTTGCTCATCGTGTTCTCAACTTCCGCAACGCCCTTGCCCTTAACGGTGTTCAGAATGATCGCGATCGGGCGGTCGATCGGGGTCCGTGTCAGAGCGTTATAAAGCTGCTCGATATCATTGCCGTCGATGGAAATGGCCTCAAAGCCGAAGGCACGGAACTTTTCCTCGAAATCGAACGGCTCGATGATGTCGCTGGTATAGCCGTCGAGCTGCTTTTTGTTATTGTCGATCAGCCAAGTCAGGTTCGTGAGCTTCTTAGCGGCGGTAAACATCGCGGCCTCCCAGACCTGACCCTCGTTGGACTCGCCGTCGCCGACAAACAGGAAGGTGCGGCTGTCCAGTCCCTTGAGCTTGTCGCCCAGCGCCATGCCTGCGGCAAGGGAGGTACCCTGACCGAGCGAGCCGGTCGTCATATCGACACCGGTCGTCAGATTGCGGTCACAGTGGCTCGGCAGCTTCGTGCCGGGCTGGTTCAGCGTGACCAACTGCTCATAGGGAAAATAGCCCTTCAGCGCGAGGGCCGCATAGACGGCGGGGCCTGCGTGGCCCTTGGAGCAGACGAGCTTGTCGCGCTGCTCCCAGCCGGGGTTCTTCGGATCGATGCGCATCACGTCACCGTACAGCACGGCAAGCGCGTCGGCAATGCTCAAGCTGCCGCCGATATGGCCGAAGCCGCGTGCCTTCAGCTCCTCCAGAATGCCGATGCGGATTTGCAGCGCAAACCGCTTTAGCTCAACGAGCTTCTCCTGTGTCATGGTCCGTCCTCCTTAAATTCTGGCCACGCCGGATGCGCGGGCCGCTTCCGCAACCGCCTTGGCAACAGCGGGACCGACGCGCTTGTCAAAGGCCATCGGAATGATGTAATCGGCCCTCAGCTCCTCGTCGGAGATCAGATCGGCCAGCGCATGAGCCGCCGCGACCTTCATTTCCTCGTTGATATCGCTGGCGCGAACGTCAAACGTACCGCGGAAAATGCCGGGGAAGGCCAGAACGTTATTGATCTGGTTCGGATAATCGCTGCGGCCGGTCGCAATGACTGCCGCGCCGCCTGCCTTCGCGTCATCCGGGAAAATTTCCGGTGTCGGGTTTGCGCAGGCAAAGACGATCGCGTCGCGGTTCATGGTCTTGACCATCTCCGTCGTGACCGTGCCGGGAGCGGAAACGCCGATGAATACATCCGCGCCGACGAGCATATCCGCAAGGCTGCCCTGCTTGTGGTCCAGATTCGTGACCTCCGCCATTTCCTCCTTGATCCAGTTCAGACCCTCGCGGCCCTTGTAGATCGCACCCTTGCGGTCGCACATGGTGACATTCCGGAAGCCTGCCGAGAGCAGCAGCTTCACGATCGCGATCGCCGCAGCGCCCGCGCCGGAGGTGACGACCCTCACGTCCTCCTTCTTCTTGCCGACGACCTTGA
>CABSFY010000001.1 GCA_902477055.1 uncultured Eubacteriales bacterium | reverse complement strand
GAGCCGCAGCCGGAGCGCGAACGGATGCTGCTCCGCCTGCACGAGGGCGACCGCGTCGCCTATCGCATACAAGCAGCAACTGACCCGCATATAAAAATCACGGTGCATTGGCACGGCGACGGAGCGCTCCGCACACGGCTTGACGAAGCTGATGCAGCGCTGGTCTGGGTATGCTGCACATCCGGCACGGTCAAGGTCGAGGCCATTGAGGCCGCAAGGGTAGAGTAAGCTATGGGGAACAGTTATTTTGATGAAAAGCTGCACTTTGTGCAGACGGAATACGGAAGACAGCTGCCCTTTTCCGGCTTTCTGCCCGGCATTGCCGGCCCGTGGGGGATTCCGGCGTGGTGCAACTACAACAATCGCGGGCAGGCGGTTTGCAGCTTCGGCGTGCAGGACAAGGATCACGCGATTTTGGAGTTCACCGCCGCCTCGACCGCCTATCGCTGCACCGCGCAAACGGGCTTCCGTACCTTCCTCAAGCAGGACGGGGCAGTCATCGAGCCGTTTGCCGACAGCATGGGAACGATGCTTCTCGAGCCGAACGTGCTGCGGCTGGAATGGAAAAATGAGCGAACGTCTGTCGAGGTCGTATATTTCACGCTGCCAAACGAGCGAATGGCCGGACTTTGCCGCAGACTGCGCGTCCGAAATCTCTCGACCGCGGAAACGGCGCTGGAGCTGCTCGACGGCCTTGCGACCATCGTGCCGTACGGTGTGCGCGACGAGAAGCTGAAGCTGGAGCCGAACCTCAGCACGGCGTGGATGCGTGTAGAAAAAGCGGAGGAACGCCTCCCCCGCTTCGGCATCCGCGCCAGCATGGAGGACAGCACGCGCGTAGCCGAGATCCGCGGTCGAAATTTTCGCCTTGCCTTTGCCGAGAACGGGCAGCCGCTTCCGGTCCTCGTCCGGCCGGAGCTGGTGTTTGGCTGGGATACTTCCCTCCTGCGCCCCGTTGCCTTCGAGCAAGCCCCGCTTTCCGCGCTGCTGCACCGGCAATCAGTCAACGAAAACTTTCTGCCCTGCTGCATGACGGCATGGCAGGGAACGCTTCCGGCCAACGGTGTCGTCGAGCTGTGGGAGTTCTACGGGCAGGCGGAGGACGAGCAGGAGCTGCGCACCTTTTGCAAAAAAGCGCAAAGCAAGGCCTATTTTGAAGCGAAGCTCACACAGGCCCGGGCGCTGGCCGAGACGCTTACCGCGCAGGTTCGCTGCAAAACCGCCAACCCGATTTTCGATGCCTATGTCCGGCAGAGTTTTTTGGACAATGTAATGCGCGGCGGCTTTCCGTACCGTCTCGGAGCCGGTCAAGACACGCTGCCGGTCTACCTGTATTCCCGAAAGCACGGCGACCCCGAGCGGGAATATAATGCATTCTGCCTTGACCGCAGCTATTTCAGTCAGGGCAACGCCAACTTCCGGGACATCTGCCAAAATCGGCGTTCCGATACCTTCTTCCACCCCACCGCCGGGCAGTTTAATTTACAGTTATTCTTTGAGCTGTTACAGCCGGACGGCTATCTTCCGCTGGTGCTTGAGCCGGTGAGCTACCGTGCGCGGCGTCCGGAGCATCTGGTACAGGCACTTTCCGAGCCGTATCGCGGGGAAGCGCAAGCGCTGCTCAGCGCGCCGTTTTCCATGGGCAGCCTCGCCATGGCGACGGAGGGCTGGGCGCTTCCCAACCCGGCAGGCTTCCTCGCCGCCGTGCTGGAGGATTCCGTCATGGAGCCGAACGCCGTGTTTCAGGCGGGCTATTGGTCGGATCATTGGACCTATCTGCTCGATCTGCTGGAAGCGGAGCTGGCGATCTACCCAGAACGAGAGGCCGTGCTGCTGTTCGGTGCAGCGCAATACCGCTGGTTTTCCGGACAGGCCGAAGTCCTGCCGCAAACGCAGCGCTATTGCCAAACCGAACGCGGGCTGCGACAGTACCACTGCGTCGCACCGCGCACTGCCGACGAAAAATGGGTCACGGCACAAAACGGAAGCACGGTATACAGCACGCTGTTTGAAAAGCTGGTGCTGCTTTGCGCCGTCAAAACAGCGACGCTCGACCTTTCCGGCGCCGCCGTCGAGATGGAGGGCGGCAAGCCGGGCTGGAATGATGCGCTCAACGGCCTTCCGGCACAATTCGGCGCAAGCCTTGCCGAGGGCTGCGAGCTGCTGCGCCTGCTGGACTATCTGATTGCGCGGCAGCCGCTCTACCCGGCGCAGGTGGAATTGCACGAAGAGATCGCCGCGCTGCTGTGGGAGATATCCGCGCTGGCCGCAGACGAACGCGCCGACGAAGAGCAGTGGTACGAGCGCAATCGCATCCGCGACCGCTACCGGACGCAGACACGGCAGGGCTTCTCCGGAAAAACCGAGGTCGTGTCCGCCGAACGTCTTCTGCAAGCCTTAAAAACGCTGGCCGCCGCCCTGCGAGCCGCAATCGACACGGCAACGACGGAAAATGGCGGCATCTGCCCGACCTACTATTCCTATCAAGCCCTCGGTATCCGCAACGCGAACGGCGGTTTGTTGCCGACGCAGCTCGTAAGGAGGTCGCTGCCGCTGTTTCTGGAAGGGCCGACCCGTTGGCTGCGGACGAACCAAGCCCCCGCGGCAAAACTCCAAATGGCAGCCGCCGTACGGCGCAGTGAGCTGTACGACCGTGCGCTGCGGATGTACCGCCTGAATGTCTCGCTGCAAAACGAGAGCTTCGAGATCGGCAGGATTCGCGCTTTCCCCGACGGCTGGCTTGAAAACGCATCCATCTGGCTCCACATGGAGTATAAATACCTGCTGTCCCTGCTGAAAAGCGGCCTTTACGAGCAGTTTTTCGCCGATTTTCGGAATGCCGCGATTCCGTTCCTTTCGCCCGAACGCTACGGGCGCAGCACAACAGAGAATTCCAGCTTTTTGGTCTCCTCCGCCAATGCAGACGCAAGCACACACGGACGGGGCTATGTTTCCCGTCTGTCCGGCAGCACGGCGGAGCTGATCTCCATCTGGCTCGAGATGTTTTTCGGCAGCGATCCATTCCAATACGACGGGGCGCACCTTTCTCTCCGCTTCCGTCCGGCGCTTCCGGAATACCTCATCGGCAACCGGCAAGCCGTCAGCGCGACATTTCTCGGCACGATTGCCGTCACCTATCACCTGTCCGAGCTCCCCGCGCTGATACCGGGGAGCTATCGGATCTCCGGCTATTGCTTGGATTCCGAAGTCCGCATTTCGAGCGACTGTATTCCGGAGAAGTGGGCAAAGCAAGTCCGCAGCAGACGTGTCAAAAAAATCGACGTTTATTGCGAAAGCAAACAGGAGGTCTCAAATGGAGCTTAACCTTATATCGACGACCTATGCCGGCAAAACCCGTCAAACCGCCACAGTGCGCATTCCCTTCACCGACGACGGCGGACGGGAGGAACAGCTGCTCAATCTCTACCCGCAGGTAACGTATCAGACCATCGACGGCTTCGGCGGCGCGATCACGGAGTCGGCAGCCTACGTCTATTCGCTGATGTCCTCGGAGCAGAAGCAGCACCTGTTGGAAACCTACTTCAGCAGCGAAAATATGAAGTACCGCTATGTCCGAATTCCGATCGACAGTTGTGATTTTTCTTTGGAGCATTACGAAGCGGACGGTGACGAGAATGACGCCGGCTTGAAAAGCTTTTCCTTCGCACGCATGGAGCAGTATATTCTGCCGATGCTGACGGACGCAGAGCGGATTTACGGCGGCAAGCTCGAAATCATGCTCTCGCCCTGGAGTCCCCCTGCCTATATGAAAACCAACGGCGAGCGCGACCACGGCGGCAAGCTGAAGCGCTGCTATTGGAAGCGTTGGGCGGAGTATCTCTGCCGCTACATCGACGAATTCCGCAAGCGTGGTTTCCACGTTACCATGCTGACGCTGCAAAACGAACCGAAAGCAGTGCAGACTTGGGACTCCTGCATCTATACGGCGCAGGAGGAAAAGGAATTTCTGCGGGATTTCGTATGGCCTTCGCTCGTCGCCCACGGCATGGAAAACATCCAAATCTACATTTGGGACCACAACAAGGAGCGCGCACTGGAATGGGCCGAAACAATCATTGACGAGGAAACCAACCCCATGATTGCCGGTCTTGCGTTTCACTGGTACAGCGGCGACCATTTCGAGGCGCTGCAAATGATACGTGAACGCTTCCCCGGCAAAAAGCTCCTGCTGTCCGAGGCCTGCATTGAATTCAGCAAATACAGCGCCGCAGAGCACCTGAAAAACGCGCAAAAATATGCGCACGACATCATCGGCGACCTCAACGCCGGGATGTCCACGTTTTTGGACTGGAATCTGGTGCTCAACGAGCAGGGCGGTCCGAATCACGTCGGCAATTTCTGCGACGCGCCGTTCCTTTTTGATACAAGCACCGGTGAGCTGGCGGAGCAGGAGCTGCAAGGCTACCTCTGGCATTTCAGTCACTTCCTCACCCCCGGTGCCGTGCGCGTCGGCCTCAGCCGATACACCGAGGCCATCGAAGCCACCGCCTTCCAAGCCGGAAAGCAGATCACCGTCGTCCTCCTCAACCGCACCGCGCAGCCGATCGACCTGTACCTGCGAATGCAAGACGCCTGCGCTCCCCTAACCCTAGCGCCCCAAAGCATCGCAACCGGTGTGATTTCGTTGGATTAACCGCAGCGCGCACAGTGCCAAGAGCGTGCATCCGACAGACTCCCTGCTGCGCGTGGACTATTAAACGGGTTTCTTCATAAGTTGCAGCCGTCTCTATCTGCGCGTCAGGAACCGGCTCAGCAGAAGGCGCCGCATAGCTCCACCCGCGCAGGGATGACCGGCGGGGGCAAAAGCAGCACGCCTTCTATATCAGCTTATCCGTATCATAGCTTCGAATGTCGGAGCGTTGTCGCAGCTTTTTTCCGCAATATATAATGTGCCACCGGTTCCGTCTCCGGAATCGGTGGCACAAGGCTCATTATATACTTTTCGCAGTATTACTTGTTGCTAACAGCAATCACATTAGTAGCAGGACTCAACCAGCGTCCGAACATCCTCTGTGCTCATCGGTTTGAAGAGCATGGGCTGGAACTTAGGAGAAGCAACTTTTGCGAGATTCTTGATCATCGGCTCAAGGGCCTCACGCGGAACACCAAGCTCTCTAAAGTTCTTCGGCATTTTAAAGGTATTGAAGAAGAGATCATGGAAGGTATCGATCACCTTGTTGGCAATTTCCATATCCGGCAGGCTGGCGTCAATTCCCATTGCATGCACGCCCAGCTCCTTAAAGCGCCAAACCGTGTTTTCATCCAGCGCCCAGCGCAGATAACGATCGGTAATAATCGCAAGACCTACACCATGCGTGATCTTGTCGTCATAACCGCTGAGCTCATGCTCGATGCCATGGCAGACCCACGCAGCATAGTTGCCCTTGGTCAGAATGCCGTCAATTGCATAGACGCAGCTATACATAATGTTGGCGCGAGCGTTGTAGTTCGTGGGCTCCGCGTAGGCGATGGGGCCGAACTTCAGGAAGGTGTCGATCAGCGCTTCACCCATTCTGGCATGCATATACGCACCGTCAACCGGAGAGAAGTAGGACTCCAGCGTATGGCTGATGCCGTCGATGATGCCGGCAGCCGTCAGATGCGGATTCAATGTGAACGTGTACTCCGGATTGAGGAAGGTAACCTTCGGACGAATCTCGGGACCGTGGAAGCCGGCCTTTTTGTTGGTCGCTTCGTTGTTCAGGACCGTGCTGGTGGAAATCTCGGTACCGGCACCGGAGGCCGTAGAGATGACCAGGACGGGAAGGACCTCCTTCAGCCACCACTGACCGACCAGCTCGGCCACATCGCCGTCATACTTCACAGCAGTTGCCACCGCCTTCGCGGTATCGACAGCGCTGCCGCCGCCTGCTGCGAGAACGCAGTCAATATCGTTCTCCTTGCAGATCTTTACGCCTTCACGGATTAAGCCCATTTTAGGATTGGGCTGTACGCCCGCAAGCTCGGTCCAGAAGATGCCGTTGTCTTCAAAGATCTTCACGATCTTCTGATACAGACCCATCCGCTTGATGCTTCCGCCGCCGTAGACAAGCAGCACGCGCTTCTTGGGACTCCACTTTTCGATGCTTTCGGCCAGATGGTCAATTGCGCTTCTGCCGAAGAAAATCTGCGTGGGCACGTGAATCATAAAGTCCTGCATTTCGTTACGAATTTCCATTGAATATACCTCCTAAAAAATATTGACAGATTATTCTAACGGTCATTGGGCGACCGCTTGGAATGCATCCAATAGTTTCCA
The DNA here is from genome assembly GCA_902477055.1 of uncultured Eubacteriales bacterium. Taxonomy (GTDB): domain Bacteria; phylum Bacillota; class Clostridia; order Oscillospirales; family Oscillospiraceae; genus JAZOXB01. Next base: position 48,023 of record CABSFY010000001.1, on the reverse strand, counting down.
AAGCTCCGGCTCGTTATCCCAGAGCTGCATCATAATGGAGCCGATATAGGCACCGTCCGCACCGGCATCACGAACCTGCTGAAGCTCCTCCGGTGTCTTAATTCCGGTAACGCCGAAAATAGGTGCCGTGACACCGTGTGCGCGGATATATCCGATGCGCTCAGCCCATGTAACCAGTCCCTCACGGGGCTGTGTGCGGCCATTCGCGTTGCTGACAAAAACGATATGCTTATCACTGGCGCGTGCAAGCTCGATCGCTGCGTCAGAGGTGTCATAGCCAATGAACGCCGCCGTTGCGATCCCGCGGTTGCTGAGATATTTCATTTTATCCTTGTCGCCGGGGAGAACGGAGTAAATACCAATTTCCTGACAGAAATCACCGAAGCGCTCCAGTCCGATGCGCTCTACCACATCCGGATAGACAACAAGGTGAATCTCCAGCTCAGGAAATTCGCGCCGGATCCCGCGCAGCGCATCCATGAAAACATCGTAATCCTCGCCATACAGGGCGCGGGCGTGCCGCATTCCCTGCTGAATAAAGGCGGATTCGCGGGAGGGGTCAGCACCGGGCATATCAAATTGCAGTGCTGTGACTCCATGCTCTACATAGCGCCGAACCATTTCTCTGGTTTTTTCCAAAGAAGGCCAGCCGGAAATCATGTAATAAACAGGACGAAATTTCATAGTGCTCCTCCGTTTACTTTTCTGTCAAGGATTTGAATTCATCCAGCTTCGCCCAGAGCGCAGCTTCATCCTCCCAAAGCTGCATCAACGCGGTACCGATGTAAGCGCCGTCCGCGCCGGCTGCTTTGACTTCCGCAAGCTGATCCTTTGTAGAAATACCGGAAACCGGATAAATGGGGCCTTCCACGCCGCGCTGACGAAGCCAAGAGATACGCTGTGCCCAAGTGCTCATACCGTCACGGGGAGGCGTGTCCTCATAGCGGTTATTGCTGCGCAGCATCACAAGATTTTTCGTGCGGATCGCACGCTGTACCATTTCCTCCGGCATATCATACATCAGGAAGTCCGTGGTACGCACGCCGCGCTTGTTCAGGAAATCTGCTGTGTCATTGTTATCAACCATTACAGTGTAGGTGCCAACCTCAAGGCAGAAGTCCGCAAACTTGTCCAGCCCAATGCTCTCGGCCACATCATTGTAAAGCACCTGATGGAATTCCAAATCCGGATGGCGGCGACGAACTTCGCGGATGCAATCCATAAAGACCGTGTAATCATGTCCATAGGTATCCAGCGCGTGCTTCATTCGGTCTTGGATGAATTTGGACTCTCCCCATGGGTTTTTGGACGGCATACAGATCTGAATGGCGTTGACACCATGCTCGACGTAGCGATCCGTCATTTCGATCGTTTTATCCACCGTGGGCCAGCCGTTGATAATGTAATAAACAGGACTAAATTTCATAGCTTATTTCTCCTTCGCATGTTGTTAAATTGCTCCCGCTTCGATTCGGGAGAGGATTTCCTGGAGAGGCAGCGCCTTTGCGGTATACTTTGTGAGCTCCTCTAGGTGGATGCGGCTGACCTCTTCGCTGTCGCAAGCCACCATATCGCTGGCGAGCATTGCGCGGAAGCCGTACCACATGGCATCCGTTGCCGTTGCGCGAACGTTATAATTTGTTTTCACCCCGCAGCAAATCACATTCTTGATGCCGCAGTCCTTCAAATACTGCTCCAGCTCCGTACCAAAAAATGCGGAAGATGCGTAGTGGCTGAGCACAAGGTCTTCCGGCCGAACTGTAACCTTGGCATTCAGCGCCGCCTCCCATGTTCCGGCCATAGGGATCGGATCGCGTCGCTTTAAAACCTCCGTATCATAGGAGAATTCATTCCCCGTTGCCTCGTTGACCGCGTAGATGATGCGCACGCCTTTTTCGCGGAGCTTCTCGATCCCCGCCAAAATTGCCGGCAGATGTTCTCCCACGCAGGCGCTATAGAGGCAGCCCTTGGGATCGGTATACTGATTCTGCAAATCCACTACGACCAGTGCGGTTTTATTTGTCATGATGTTTGCCTCCTTTACAGCTTCCCTGCATCCAACAGCTCGCAAACCTCCTCAAAGGTCATGGGGGTGGCATATTGATGTCCCAATTCCTTCAGATGGAAGTCCTGCAGCTCCTGCGTATTGGTCGCCAGCATATCGCTGACCAGAATGGTTCGGAAGCCATGGCTCGCCGAGTCCACCGTAGTATGGCGGCAGCAGACGTTTGTCTTCACCCCGCTGACGAGGACATTTTCGATCCCCGCCTCCTTCAGTCGCTGTGCTAAATCGGTATGCAGGAAGGAGCTTGCGGCATATTTGCGCATTTTCCAATCGCGTGTCGGGTCGTAGGAAATGCGCTCGTCAATTTCTGCGCCGTAGGTTCCTTCTACCAGCGTTCTGGTTGTTTTTGTAATGCGGGTCAATTCAGGATCCGGCTTGTGGTCATCCGGAACCAGCGAATAGATGATTACAATCTGCACGCCCTTGTCGCGAAGCACATTGATTTTTTGTTCAAAGGTTTCCATGAGCTTTTCTGTTGTGGGATAATAGGCTCTGGCGCCGGGTTTCGTGAAATCATTCTGCATGTCCACGATCAGCAGTGCGGTTTTTGTAGCCATAGGCACCTCCTGAAATGTTGTTGTATTGTCATGTTGTTATGATAAGTTCAAAGGAAACTATGCTCCGCCGGGAGGGGATGCGGCTTTGTGCGGAAATGTACGCCGCATTACCTGTCCGTCGGAGAAACGATACTACCCTTCCGTGATAAACGGGGCAACGTCCGTTCGGTAATAGACCAAGCTGACCTCCAGCGGGAACGTGCCCGTTTCATCCGTGGCGCTGATAATTGAATTTCGGAATAGAAGCGGAAATCCCGGGTCAACTCCCAAGGCAGAGCCGATCTCCTCGCCGGCCGTCACCGCCTCCAAGGCACAGCGCTGATTGGAGGTGATGAGTCCAAAGTCCTGCGAGAGAATTTTCGAAAGAGACCGTCCTTCAAAATCCGCCCGTTCAATGCCGGAGATACGGCGCTGATTGATGTAGGATCGTGCAAAAATCACCGGTTTCCCATCGCCGTTGTAAATGCGCACATATTCCAGCACCAGCTCCCCTTCGCGCAGCTCCAGGCTTTGCGCGATCAACGCCGGGCAGCGCACAAAGCCGAGAAAATGAATGCTATGCGAGGGCGCATACCCCAGAGCGCGGAGCTGATCCTCACAGCCGTAGGTTTGTTTGGTCAGGACGACCTCACGCTGGCTCTTGGGCGAAACATAGGTTCCCTTGCCCTGAACCTTATAGATGTACTTGCTGGCAGCCAACTCATCAAACGTTTTACGCACTGTTATCCGGCTGATCCCGTACTGCTTGCAAAGCTCGTTTTCCGAGGGCAGCTTTGTGTGATCCGTCCATTCGCCAGTATTGATCTTGCTGATAATGTCCATCTTTAAGCGATAGTACTTCGGTACTGGCATTTCGGAAATTTCATCTGCAATTTTTTGATAGGGTGCGCGATCCATAGGCCTTCTCACCGTCACTTCTAACATTCTTCTTTCAATTATACCATATCACCACGCTTTTGCAAACAATTCTGTTGATATTTTTTTATTTTTCAGCTTTTTACAGCCGTGCAATAACTCCGGATGGCTTTTTTCAGTTCCTCCGGCCGGTCTGCAAGGGAAATAATTGCCGTTCCTACAAAGAATCCATCCGCCCCGGCCTCCTTCACCCGCACTGCATCCTCCGGGCTTTGAATTCCGCCGCCGCAATAAATCGGCCGTGTGATACCGATGCTGTGCATATAGTCAATGACCTTACCCAGCGTTTCGTAGCCGGGCACCGGAGTCTGGTTCGGCCAGAAATTGGCCTGACAGTAAATCAGGCCGCCGGGGCCTTTGCAGGCCTCAAGCCGCGTCGGGTCAAGGATCAGGCTGCCAAACGAGCAGCGCGCCACACCCATGCGGTCGCAAACCTCGATGGATTCCTGCGTAAGATTTGCAGAAATGATACAGTCCACGCCCGCATCTCTGCAAAACTTCGCATAGCGCTGCGGTGTCACCATGTCAAGCACCTCTTGATAAACCATGGTGTAGATCTCTTTGTCCGGATGTCTGGCCTTCAGTGCGGCAATCGCCGAGAAATAGACCTCATAATCCGGCTGCTCGCGATAAGCCTGCTGCATCCATGCGCGGATCGTTTCCTTTTCATACTTGGGATTCGGGCTGGGAATACCAATCTCGATTGCGTCGCAGCCGGCCTCAAAGTAGTCGTCCGCCATGGTCAGGCTGCGCTTCAAGGTGGGGTAACCAAGGGAAAGATAACCAATTACTTTCATATGAATCTCCTTTTACAGCTTTCCTTCCTCTAACAGGCGGAAAACCTCATCGGAAGTCACAGCGGTAGCAAAGTACTTCGCCATGTCTTCAACAAAAAATGCGTTCAGCTCCGGTGTATTGGTGGCCAGCATATCGGATATTGCAAAGGTAGTAAAGCCATGACTGAAGGCATCGTTTACCGTAGCGCGGCAGCACACATTTGTCTTTACGCCGCAAACCAGAACATTTTCCACGCCAAATGCACGCAAGCGCTCGGCCAAATCGTTCTGAAAAAACGCGCTTGGTGCGTGCTTGTGCCAAAGAATATCCCGTTCTCGGTCAATGTGGATCCGTTCGTCAATTTCGGCACCCGGGGTCCCTTCAATCAGGCAGCGTCGTACACCGTCGGCGCGGTGGGTGCGCGAGGGCCGGAACTCCCCCGTCGCTTTTCTGGCCTCTGCAGGCCCCCCGGAATAAACGATGACGACCAAAACGCCCTTTTCCCGCATTTTATCAATGCTTTTGCTGACGCGATCCATCATTTCACCGGTTGGCTCCCGATAAACGCTTCCCCACGGCTGAGTGAAGTCGTTTTGCAGATCAATGACCAGCAGCGCTGTTCGATACTGCCGCATAAGCTATTCTCCGTTTCTGGCTCGCGCCAGCTCGGAAGCAAGTGCAAGGTCAATGGGCGCCATCAGATTGCCGGCCTGCTTCACAGAGGTTCCGACAATAAATCCTCGCGCCAGCTCCATTTGCGTCCGCACATTGCTCGGGGCAACGCCGCTGCCGACTACAATTGGAATCCTGGACACCTTGGCGACCCGGCGAATGGTTTCCATCGGCGTTTCCTCGCCGGTAGCATTGCCTGTTACAACGATTGCATCCGCGCCTTGCACCTGTGCCAAATACGCTGACTGCTCCAGCGTCGTCTGCGGATAGACCAGCTCTGCGTGCTTGACTTGGATATCCGCAAGAATGGAAATATCCTGCATACTGCCTTCGCGCCGTACCTCCCATGCTTGGACCGCACAGGGCTGGACGGTTCCGACCGGGAAGCGCAGAGCATCGACAAAGGCAGAGATCCGCACGAAGTCGGCTCCGCTGGCCTTTGCGATGGAAAAAACATCCCTGCAGTCGGGGGTCAGATAAGATACGCCCATCGGAATCTGCACCGCACGGTGAACTGCGCCGCAGATCACGCTCATCGCCGCAAGCTGAAGCGGGCCGCGTACCATCCCCATCGGCTTATCCATCGTCGCCTCAACAAGAACGGCATCAAAGCCGGCAGCCTCCAGCGCACGGGCATCTTCCGCCGCCTTGTCCACAATTGCGTCCATGCTTCCGCCGTAATTCATCGTACCGGGCAGTGGCAGGCAATGCACCATGCCGATCAGAACGCCGCCCTTTTCCTTCATTCGCTCAATGACCTTCATATTACATCTCCATTCTTTTCAGCGTTGTTCCCCGCGTCAGGCCGCGCGGCATTTCTGGCAAGCATTTGCTGCAATGTCGGTGCGTTTGTCGTCGAGCCGTCATCCTCAATAACGAAGGAGGAAACGGTGCTGCCATACTGCGCGCAGATGACCGGATCGCAGCCCTGACTCATACCATACAGGAAGCCGGCAACATATGCGTCTCCTGCGCCAATTGCACGAATTTCCTGCGTTGCCGGTGGGGTAATCGGCACATGATATTCCCGGACACCTCCGGCCTGCTTGACATAAACGACGCTGCCCTGCGCGCCCATTGTCTTGATGATCATTTCCGTCTGTCCAAGACGGAACAAGTCCGTTATTGCGCAATAGCCGTACAGATTTTCCATATACGAAATCTCCTCGGCATTTGCAAAAATCACCTTGGCATGCTTGAGGATCGGCTCCAGGTTTTTCTTATTGAATACCGATAGATCGTGGCTCATGGAAAAAACCATAGGAAGCCCCGAGTCTACGATTGCAGAAAACATGGTATCCAAATCTCCCGCCTTCGGGCACGTCAGCAGCGCCATACGGCTGTCCGAAAGGAAGTCCGGCTTGACCGGGACATGGTCTCTTTTTAATTCTGCCAGATCGAGCGACGGCGCGTTGGAATGATAGCCGCCCAAGGTAATGTGGTCTTTGTGCTTGTCCTCAAGGACATAGCAGGTCAGAAATTCATAGTTTCCTTGTGGTGAGCGGAAAATTCCGTCCGTCGGCATTTGGAAGCGTTCGGCCGCACGCCGGAATTCCGGTTCGAATCTGGCATCGGAATATGCCAGAACCGGGTAGACCGGAAGCCCCAGCATCATCAGGTCATAGACGATATTCCATGCCTTTCCGCCGTAATACAGCCGATCAAAGTTCGTATTCAGAATCGGTGTGGTTTGTCCCGGCTTTGGAAATTCATCGAATTTCATTACCTTCACTGTTGTTGCAGTTCCAAAAACCGTATATTCGTATTTTTTCACAGCCGCCTCCTTATTTCGCAAAAATTCTCATCGGATTGCGGCGGACATTGGGAATCTCCGTCATAACCAGGACAACAATTATGGTGATATACGGCAGCGCCTCCAGGAGCGAGGCGAGCGTCGTACCGAGATAATTTGCCAGAATGATCTGCAGCGCTCTGGCAAAGCCAAAGAGCAGGCCGAAGGCCGCAGACTTAAGCGGTTCCTTTCTGCCGCAGTTGATTGCAGACAGGCAGATATAGCCGCGGGATGCCGAGAGGTTCAGCGTGTACATGCCTAGCGACTCCACCGAAATGTTCAGACCCGCCAGAGCGCAGCATATGCCGGAAATCACCAGTGCCAGAACCTTGATCTTATTGACATTGATGCCGATGGCCTCGGCAGCCTCGCGGCTGTCGCCGACAAGTCGGACGTGTGTACCGAAATCCGTCTTATAATAAATCAGCGTCAGCACTGCGACCGCGAGGAAGGAGAGATAGGTCAGCGGCGACTGCATGTTGAAAATGTCGCCGAGGATCGGAATTTTCCGGAGGATGGGAACATCGATTGGCACGCTTCCCGGGTCTACGACCTGCGTCACATTCAGTACGGCACTGGTTTCAAACAGTGCCATCATCAGGTAAGGAATGATGGCTGCGGTAAGCAGGTTGATCGCCATACCGACAACGGTGGGATGCGCATTGAATTTTACGGTAAAAAGTGCAAAGAACATATTGACCAGAACGCACGCAAGCAGTGCACCAATGATGCCGGCAAGAAGGTTGTTGGTCACCATAATCACTGCAATTGCAGCAAAGGCACCCGTGTTGATTGCGGATTCCAGCGCGAAGTTAAATACTCCTGCACGCTGGACGAACACGCCGCCCATAATGACAAACAGCAGCGGAGTAGACATTTTTACCGTGTAGTAAAGAAGCGTCAAAATTACATTCATCGTTTGGCCTCCTTATTTCTCTGCCTTAACCCGCTTCCGACGGAAGAATCGGAGCAGATCCATATCCGGGCGGATATACTTCACAGAGAAGAACAGGATAATCGCACACTTGACAATATCGTTCAGCTCAATCGGCGTGCCGATGTTTGCCTGAAGCGAGATGCAGCCGTAGCGGAAACCGCCGTAGAGCAGGGACACAATCAGAACGCCCAGCGGATTGCCGGCAGCCAGAACACAAACGGAGAAGCCGTCCCAGCCAATGCCCATTGCACCGCCCCAGCTTGGCATGAAGGACTTGTAAACGCTCATAATCTCCGTTGCACCGGCAATACCAGCGATGGCACCGCCCAGCACAAAGACGAGCATGATCTTGCGGGAAACGCGCATGCCAACCGCGTCGGAGAATTCCTGTTGTCGTCCCAAGAACTGTATTTCATAGCCGAATTTTGTGCGCCGCAGAATATACCAAACCACCGCCAGAAGAATAACCGCAACAATCAATGCCGTCGTAACCTTGTACTGGGAAACAAAACGAGACATCAGCGCCGTTTCTCGCAGCGTCGGGGTGGAGGAATAAATGTAGTTGGCATTAAACGGTCCCATGGTCAGCACATTTGTTACCGTCAGGGCAACATTGTTGAGCATGATTGTTGTAACGATCTCATTGATCTGGAACTTCGATTTGAGAACCGCCGGAATTGCCGACCACAGCATACCGCCGAGCGCGCCGCAAAGCAGGCACACCGGGATATGCAGATACTTGGGCAACGGAAGCGCATAGCCTGCAACTGCCGCAAAGAAGGAGCCGACATAGACCTGACCCTCAATGCCCATGTTAAACACGCCGGCCTTAATGGAAAACGAGGTTGCAATACCGGTCATGATCAACGGGGTCGCATAGCCCAGCGTGTTCATCCATCCGGCCTTCGTAAAGAACGCCGTCGCAAAGATCCGTCGATAGACCTCAAACGGGTTGGAGCCGTCAATGACGCAGAACAGGCTGCTTACAAGGAACGCCAAAAGCACAGGAAGAACAAAGTTCAGGAATGACAGTCTTTTATACAGAACTCTATTCGTTAACGGCTTACTTAACGGACTGGCCATGCTCCTGCGCCTCCTTTCTCTCCTGTCGTTTTGCACCGGACATATACAAGCCCAGCTCTTCATACGTTACATCCGCCGAGCGGAATTCTCCGGTGATCTCTCCTTCATACATAACGACCAATCGGTCAGACAGTCCAACGACCTCGGACAATTCAGAGGAGATCAGGAGGATTGCCTTTCCTTCATCACGGGAGCGAAGCAGGCGTTCATGAATGAATTCCGTCGCGCCGACATCAACACCGCGCGTAGGCTGACTGGCATACAGCAGCTTGGGATCCTGCGAAAACTCGCGGGCAACAATCACCTTTTGCGCATTGCCGCCGGAAAGTGCGCCGACCGGCGGGTCTTGGTTGGAAAGGCGAATGTCATACTCCTGCACAAGACGCGTGTAGTTTTCCTGCACCGCCTTATAATTCATGCGGAAGCCCTTGGAAAAGGGTTCCCGGCCGTGATAGCCCGCCACAAGGTTTTGGCTGACCGCAACCGGCAAACACACACCCTGGCGATAGCGGTCCTCCGGAATAATGCCGACACCTCGCGCACGAAGCGCATCGGGCCAGTAACCAAAGACATTCTCTCCGTCGAGAACAACTTCGCCATTCATGGCTTCCATAAGTCCGGTTAGTTGGAACATCAGTTCACTTTGCCCGTTTCCGTCCACACCGGCAACGCCAAGGATCTCCCCTTCGTGGATGTCAAAGCTGATGTCCTTCAGCACAGGCTTTCCCGCGCTGTTTTTTGCGGTAAGATGCCGCACGGAAAGCAACACCTTTTCTCCGACCGGTTTCTCGCTGCGTTTGGCCGTCAGCAGCACCGGCCGCCCCACCATCATGTTTGCGAGCACCTGCGGTGTGGCCTTCTCGTCGTTGTCCAGCGTTCCGACGACCTTGCCGCGGCGGATTACCGTGATGCGGTCCGCGCACAGCTTGACCTCGTCGAGCTTATGTGTGATGATCACAATGGTTTTTCCCATTGCACGCAGCTCGTTCAGTCGCCCCACCAGTTCTTCAATTTCCTGCGGCACCAGAACGGCGGTAGGCTCGTCGAGAATGAGCACATCCGCATTCCGGTAAAGCATTTTTACAATTTCAACACGCTGACGGCAGCCCACGGAAATATCCTGAACCTTGTCCGTCACATTCAGGTTGAAGCCAAAGTGATCAACGACCTTCTGCACAGCTTCAATTTCCGCTTTTTTATCTATAATGGGAGTTGCAATCTGTTTGCTTCCCAGCTTGATCTTCTTGTGGATTTCATTACATAGGAGAACATTTTCATAAATTGTTAAACTGGGTGCCAGTTTAAAATGCTGGTGTACCATGCCCACGCCTTGGGCAATGGCATCTTTGGGAGAATTAAATCTGACCGGTTTCCCGCGGAACAGGATTTCTCCGGAGGTAGGCTGAAGAATGCCGTAAAGCATGTTCATCAGCGTCGTCTTTCCTGCACCGTTTTCTCCGATAATGGCGTGGATTTCACCTTCTCGAATGGTGAAATTGATTTTGTCATTAGCGGTAAAATCACCATATTTTTTTGTTAAATCCCGTACTTCTATAATGTTATTCATCCATGGGGCCTCCTGTCGTGTGCGGTTCGGCCGGGCTGGCCCGGCCGAACCGATGCTTGGATATCAGTGATAGATGATCATGTCGGGGTAATACCAGTCGTGGATGTTATTGGGATTCGTGTCCTTGTTTTCTTCCCACCAGTCGGCAAAGCGTACAATCGTGCCATCACCGGTATATGCAGTTTCTGCGGTATCATAGGGGCGAAGCTCTCTGTTGCGGATCATCTCCTCGACCTCGGCAACCTTCGCCTTCAGCCGTTCAAAGTTTTCTTTGTTCGTAACATACTTCTCAATGACGGACATGTCGGTAATGCCGACCGAGCCAGAAGCCAGGTCAAACATATCATTGGAGCCTTCCAGCGTTCCGGCCAGCCACTTGTCGATCACAAATTCGATGTCATGATCCATCATACGCATACCGGAGGTAATGACGTAGCCTTCCTCCACCATGTCCTGATTAGAGTCAACACCAATGCCAAGGGCGCCGTTCAGGCGGCAGGCCTGCAGGCCGCCGTAGCCGGCAGTGCCGCAGCAGGTCCAGACCACATCGCACTGGTTGTTTTTGATCATATTCTCAGCGATGGTCTGGCAGTTCGCGGTATCGGTATAGCCGGCAGTATAGTCGTAAACAATTTCCGCATCCGGATTGACCCACTTTGCACCATGGGCAAAGCCGTCGGCATAGCGATAGAAGCCGGCACCGTCCGCACCGAAGATGCAGCCGAGCTTGCAGCCGGGGTTCTGTCCGGCATAGTCCACGATCTCATTGCCGTCGGTCGCAACGAACGCTGCAACCACGCCGGCCATAAAACCGATCTCATTGAGCTGATACCACATCCAGTAGGTATTACCGACGTTGGCATCAAGGCTCAGCTTTGCGGGATAGACAAAGATGGAATCCGGATAGTCCGACGAAACCTGCATACAGGTCGGGATCACAGAGGTGTCCAAGCAGTAAATCAGGCCGTAGCCCTTCTCTGCCAGCTCGCGGATGAAAAACTCGGTATCCGCCGTAGCAGAGGTTTCGACCGTGATGCCGCCAATCCCGCGTTCCTTCATCATCCGCTGAAGGCCCGCCCAGGAAGCATCGTTCCAGCCTTCGTCGCCCAAGCCGCCGGGCTGAAGAATCAGGGCAACCGTCTTTTCCAGAGGAATCTCACCGTTGTCGGGAGCGGAAGTGTTGGGCTCGTCCTGTCCGGTCGTCCCAGAGGGGGGATCGCTGTTTTTCGGATCGTCATTTGTACCTGCGCAGGCACACAAGCCAAGCAGCAGACACAGCGCCAGAAGCATTGCCAAAAATCGTTTTGCGTGTTTCATTTTTGCCTCCTATTTTTTTGATGATCAACAGTCGCTCTGTAATGTTGTCATAACAAGTCTAGCACAGATTCGCCTTTTTTCAAGAGCTTTTTCAGAAAAAACTGTCCTCATTCGAAACTTTGTTCATTTTTTACAATATTTTTATCAAAAATTTATGCATTCTGCATAGTTGACATTACAAGCGAACGTGAGTATGCTATTCATATACTATCCATCGCTCCAATACAAAAGAGCGTACGCTTGTGAGGTACTGCCATGAATTACCGTACATTTGGGAAAACGCCGTTGCAGGTTTCTGAAATTGGCCTTGGCTGCGAGCATCTGGAAGGAAGAGATACGCAAACGGTAGTGCAGGTCGTCAACGCCGCACTGGATGCCGGGATCAACATTTTGGACTGCTTCATGCCGGAGCCGAAGGTTCGTTCCGATTTAGGCGAGGCGCTGCGCGGGCAGCGCGATAGGATGCTGATCCAAGGGCATTTTCGAACCATCTGGAAAGACGGTCAATATACCCGCACCTTAGATATCGATGAGGTTAAGCGTTCCTTTGACGATCTGCTTTCTCGCTTAAAAACGGATCATATTGAATTCGGAATGCTTCATATGATTGACAACGAGCATGACTTCCACGCTGTTTTCGATGGGCCAATCCTTGCCTACGCGCAGGAGCTGAAGCAGCAGGGCGTGATCAAATGTATTGGTGTCAGCACGCATCATTCCGGCGTGGCGCTCGAAATGGCACAAAGCGGTGTGCTCGACTGTATGATGTTGAGCGTAAATCCAGCCTACGACCTTGTTCCGCCGTCCAGGATGAAAATTCAGCTCGCTCCGGAGGATCTGCAGCAAAGCGCGCAGGGTCTTGACCCGATCCGTGCAAGCCTCTATCGTGTATGCCAGCAGCAGGGTATTGCCATCACGACCATGAAAACCTTTGCCGCCGGGCTTCTGCTGCACGACAAATTATCCCCCTTCGGAAAAGCGCTGACAGATTATCAGTGCATTCGCTATGCGCTCGACCGCCCCGGTGTCACCACCGCCATGCTGGGGATGAAAACCGTCGAAGAGGTTGCCCGCGCCGCGGCCTACGCCGAAGCCTCTCCCGAAGAAACGGATTACACATCGCTCCTTCGGCTTTCTCCCAAATACAGCCAAGCCGGTGCCTGCGTATACTGCAATCACTGTCTCCCCTGCCCGGCCGGACTGAATATCGCGCAGATTCATAAATACGTTGATTTGGCCTGTGTGGAAGACACCGTGCCTCCCACTGTCCGAGCGCACTACGCCGCGCTGTCTGTCACAGCCTCTGCGTGCATCGGATGCGGCAGCTGTGAAAAGGCCTGCCCCTTCGGCGTTCAGGTTCGGGAACGGATGCAGCGGGCTGTCAGCATCTTCGGGAAGTAAATCATGGAGAAAAAACGAACAAAGGAATGGTACTGCTGGGTTATCGTTGCTGCGTGTCTGCTGCTGTCCGCAGCGAGCATCGGAATGCTGTCCTATTTTAATGCGCTGTTTGTAACCCCCGTGTGCGAGTCACTGCACATCGCAAGGTCGTCGCTTTCTCTAATGAGCACCTTCAGTACCGTAACGACCATGCTTCTGCTCCCCTTCGTCGGAAAGCTCTACGACCGCATTCCCATGAAGCTCCTTATACTCCTTGGGGCAATCGCCGGCGGGTGTGCACACCTTTGCTATTCTCTCGCGCAGAATACCATTTTGTTCTATCTGGGCGGTATTCTGTCGGGAATCGGCGCCTGTCTGGCAGGTGCCGCTCCCATTACGCTGCTGCTGGCAAACTGGTTTGAAGAAAAGCGCGGCCTCGCGACCGGAATCGCATTTACCGGCTCAAGTCTTGTTTCTTCCCTTCTTTCTCCGGTCGTTTCAAGCCTGATCGGCACCTATGGCTGGCGGGTCGGCTATCGATGCATTGCCGCCGGGCTGGTATTGACCATTCTTGCAGCATTGCTGCTGATTCGGCCCACGCCGGCAGCAATGGGACTACTTCCCTACGGCGGCAAGCGGCACGAAAAATTGCCCTCCCTTCAAGCGAACGGGCTAAGCCAAAGGGACACCCTTCGTCAACCGTCTTATTGGCTGCTCGCAGTCGGTATTTTTCTGTTCGGTCTGATGACCGCCGGAACGCAGCAGCAGCTTGTCGCCTATTGGCGCACGGAAAGCATTTCGCAGGAAATTGCTGTACGGATGTATTCCATCGTGCTTCTGGCCGGAGTCGCCGGGAAAATGCTGGTTGGTTACATTTACGACCGCTTTCCCGTCCCGATCGCCACTGTTTTTTGCGGAATCACGGCAGCCTGTGCCTACCTTAGTCTGTGGCTTTGTCTTGGGGAGCGCATTGTGATGCTTCCTGCGATTCTGTTTGGACTGTCTACGGCACTGCAGGTAATTCTTCCCTCGTATTTAACCAAAAAGCTCTTCGGCTCGGCAGCGTTTCTCTCCAACGTCGGCCTGATTACTACGATTCTATACCTTGGTAGCTCCGTAGGCGCACCGGCCTGCGCATTTATCTTTGACCGCAGCGGAAGCTATGCACCGGCATGGTTCTTGTACGCACTTCTCAGCACAATCGCCGCCGCCGCAATTCTGGCCGCCAGTCAACTTGCAAAAGCCCATCCTGCACAGCGCTCGCCGCGCGAAGCATAAACGAAAATTCAACGCGTTGCTTCGCCAAGCAGCAGGCTGGGCCTTGTAAATGAATTCACAGAAAACTCCACGGGCCGTCCGCACCTACAGTAGCAAGCCATCCGTCTCCCCTGCCGGGCTATCGTTTTATGAGAGCAACGCAGTTTTTTGAGATATGGAACGGTTTTTATGCTGGATATCTGCGGCAGCCTGCTGAGGATGGTATGCCGCCGGGTCACAGTGTAAAAGCATGACGAGCTGAATAATGTAAATCGCCGAGAGGGTTTCACAATGAAAGCCCTCTCGGCGATTTTTTCGTCCGCTTTCCCACTGCAAACGTACCTGCACCGGCAGATGTCGAACATTGGATGTATGATACCAGCCGCAAGCAAGCAACGCCGTTTGGGGACAAACCGCATCTTAAATGGTGTTCCTCCGAAATAGTCCGTTAGTTTTATAATGAAGAACTGGGCGGGAAATCATGTGTTTGCTGCCCATAGTTTGAACCTTGCAATAATATGGTGCTTTCACTACAGGCATAATCGTACCCGATCAGTCTTGCGGTAAGGCAGACAGTAGTGGTTTGAATTTCAAACCGCGCGTCATGCGTTTCTGCTTCAGGACGCGGTAAAACTTGGCCGAAATCAGATATCGCTCCTTGCAGGCATAGGGGATTTTTACATTTGTTCCGGAAAACATCGGTGGCGTCTTGTAAATGTCAATCGAGCGGTCCAAGAAGCGCTGATCGATACCAAAACGCTCCCGCCCGTCCAGCGGCGTGAGCAGCGGCATCCCGCAGAATTCGCAGTGCCGTTGCTTCATATATTGTAACGGAACCAGAGCTTCGGCAGGTATCGTTGCAGCATCCAACTGGAACAGGTCATCACAGGCCGCTTTCCCGCCGCGCTTCATGACCGGCAGAAATGTGATCCCGTGCAGGTCCTCCGCTTCTAAAAATTCCTTTGCCAGAGCGCTGCAAAAAATAGCCTGTTGAAACACTATGGATGTACAGAAAAATTGCGTTTGGCGTAATTTTACAGGACGTTCCAAGGTGAATGGCTCGTCTATGACGAGATGGCGCCCCATGACGCACATTCCGGGCTTTGCTACCGCGCCGCGCGGAACGCAGAACGTTTTCCAGAGCGTGTCATCGTTTTGCGGGTCCACCTTCAGGCTGATCGCCCGAAATTCCAGCCAATCGGCCGCCAGCAATTCCTTTTCGGAAAATACCGGGTTGTATTGAACACGCGCGCAGGGAGAGCGATCGTCCTGCCCCAAAAGTTGTTCCATTTCTTCATCTGTGGTGAGCGGCGGCAAAAGCTGCTCAATTTCCGGAAAAATTGCTGTGTTATCTGCAATGTCAAAAATCAAAAAACCACTGTCGAGTAAAATGCAGGAGATCCCGTACTTCTTTTCCAGCGTTTCTTTCAGCTTCGGAATGTTCGGATACCCCCAAAGACTGTAATGGAGATCGTAATACATGGTGGCCTCCTTACCGAGAAAACTAGTTCAAATAATATGCGAGCAATTCGAGCCAGTCCCCCTTGCCGGCATACTCTGAATTATAAAAATTCTTGATATCGCTATAGCTCACATTTCCTTGCCCATACGGAAATCGGCCACGCCAAGCATTCGTATATCCCCTGTGTTCGCCCTTGGTAAGGACTACGCTGGGCATATCCCCGGTGCCGGTCGTCATGGTGGCCAGATTGCCGGTTTCGTTCGTGCCGGCGTTGTAGGTATAAGTAACGTATCTACCGCCAGTATACTCTTTCCGTACCAATCTGTCAAGGTCGTCATAGGAGCAGCTGACGGACTGGTTGTTGCCGTAGGTGGTTGCTTTCAGGTTGCCGCCGTCCTTGACCTTGCCCCAGCCGGAGAGCAGGAAGGCCGAACCTGCCGGAGCGTTGACCATAAGCTCTTGGCTGGGTCAATCCCAAATCCTTATTCTGATTCTTGTGTCGCAGCGCTTCCGGCCCGCATGAATCCTCTATACGAGTCCGGCTGCGAAACATTTCGCGAAAAATCTTCCTCTGTATACCCTCTGGCGTTTCCGGTCATTTCCCTTGTCGGTATAATTCAACGCACGTCCGCTTGTACTCATTCTTGAAAATTTCATAGACCTTCGTCAAGTGCTTTTGCGAATAAATGACAGGGAAAATGTGGAAAATAGGAGGGAAAGGAGTGTTGTGGATTGAAAATTGAGGTTTTGGACAAGGAAAAAACGGTGGAGGTCTGGCTGACCAATGCGGAGAAGGCAAGCCCGGCGATTCAGGCGGAGCTGAAAACGCTTTACGCCGAGTACAAGCCGAAAAAATACATGGTGGCGGTGTATGAATCCGGGCGGGGCGACCTGTTTGATGATACGCTGGCGCTGCTGCAATACAACAAGCGCCGCAGCGCCGAGCGCATCGTGCAGCAGGCAAAGCAGCGCCATGCCGCCGGGAGAGAACGATAAGCAGCGGTCGGGGGAAAAACTTTCCTCCGACCGATCGCCTTTTTGGCTTGCAAAATGCCGCAGCATCGGATACAATATTATCTATATAAGCATTGCTTCTCGGGAACAAAAAGGAATACCGGAGGAATCGCAGATGGAAAATCCGAGTTCGACCGCCGGACGGAAAAATATCGCAAGGGTGAATGACCATGACCGAAATTTTTGACATCGCGGGCTACACCCGCATTTCTGTGGACGATGAGCTGGATCAGAAGAACATCTCCATTGAAAACCAGAAGGCCATCCTTTCCGACTATGTGAAAACCCATTTCCCGGGCAGCAGCCTGACATTTTTTGAGGATCGCGACCGCTCCGGCTATACGTTTGAGCAGCGCGAGGGCTATCAGGAGATGCGCCGGGGGCTGATCGGCCACCGGTATGATATTCTGCTGGTCAAGGATTTTTCCCGCTTTTCCCGCCGCAACTCGCGCGGGCTGGTGGAGCTGGAGGACTTGCGCGATGCAGGCGTGCGCATTATCTCCATCGGCGACGGGATCGATTTCCCGAATGACGACGACTGGCTGAAAATTCAGTTCCAATTCCTCATCAACGAAATGCCCGTCACGGACACCTCGCGAAAGGTGCGGGGCGTGATCAAACGGCGGCAGGCGGACGGCCAATGGCTCTGCGCCGCGCCCTACGGCTACCGCATCACCCCGCAGAAGCAATTTGAGGTCATTCCGACGGAGGCGGAGATCGTCCGCACCATCTTTGACCTCTACAACAACCGCGGCTGGGGCTACAAGAAAATATCCAACCATCTGACCGACGAGGGCGTGCCCACGCCACGAATGTCCGAGCAGCTGCGAAAGGAAGCCGAGGGGCAGACGTGCAGGCATCCGGCAAAATCCGCGTGGGCGATCGTCACGGTACAGGGCATTCTGGATAACGATTTCTATATCGGCACGCTCCGTCAGGGCAAATACACGCGCACCAAAATCAATGGCAAGGACATTCGGCGCGACGAGGACGAACAGATCGTGATCGAAAACCACCATCCGGCCGTCATCGACTACCGCACCTTCGCCACCACCCGTGCACTGCGCGAAAAGCGCACCCGCTCCAATTATCGCGGCGTGAAAATCAACGACAACGTGTACTCCGGCTTTTTGCAATGCGGCGACTGCGGCAGCCCCATGTTTGCCATGAGCCGCAGCAGCCTCTCCCCTGCCTACACCTGCGGCACCTACCATCGCCGCGGGCGCTCCGGCTGCACCAGCCATCACATTCGGGTGGACAAGCTGGACGAGCTGCTGAAAAGCTATGTCCGGAAGCTGGCGGACAACTGCGCCGGAATGCTGGCCGAGCTGGATGCCGAGCTGCAAAAGCAGCCCGAACAGATCGCGGAAACGGAGCAATCCGCCGACCGGCTGGGCGAGCTTTTGGCCGACCTCACGGAAGAGCTGAAGGCCACGAAGCGTCAGCGCATCCGGGACATCATGAAGCATCCGGAGCGCGAGGCGGCGCTGGACGAGCTCTACGACGAGATGGAGGCAGAGCTGTCAAGGAAGATTGACGGACTCAACCGCCAGCTCGACCTGCTCACCGATAAGCGCAACACCATCATTCAGACCGGCCGCACGGCAAAAACCGCCATCGACGTATTCCACGGCCTGCTGCACAAGGAAAAGCTGGAGCGCAACGATTTGGAGCTGCTCATCGACGGCATCCGCGTGTTCGAGGATCACTTGGAGCTTCGCCTCCATTCGGACATCGACACGCTGCTGCGCTGCGAGGGCGAGGCGCAGATCGTAAATTTTAATTCCGGCACGGAAAATATCGAAACCACGCTGATCCAGTCCTCAAGAAACCACGAGGACAAGGTTTTCCGTGTCCATGTTATCAGCGACGGCGACCCCTTGGAGATTTATACGGAGCGGGACGGGGAGGTTATTTTTAAGAAGTATTCGCCAATGGGGGAGCTGCAAAATTTTGCGGCGCAGCTTTGCGAATCCATCGGGAAGAACACCGGGCATATCGCGGCGGTGGCGGACCGGGATTCGATCATTGCTGTGGCCGGTGCGCCGAAGCGGGAGCTGCTGGAAAAGCGGAACTCCGCCGAGCTGGAGCAGCTCATGGAGCAGCGGAAGAGCTATCGCTACCGCACCGGCGACACACGACTGCGGCCGGCGGAGAGTGTGGAGCGGTATCATCTCGGCGTGGCCGCGCCGATCATCGCGGAGGGCGACCTGATGGGCTGTGTCATGCTGCTGATGGGCGAAAACGACACCGCGCCGGAGGAATCCGAGCAAAAGCTGGCACAGACCGTTGCAGGCTTCCTCGGCCGGCAGATGGAAAACTAAAAAATCCCCACCGCATCGTCCGAAAAAATCGGAGCGCACGGTGGGGATTTCTCTTTCTTTTATTTTTCCGTACCGAAGAAGAACAAGGCCACGGTTCCCGGTCCGACATGAGCGCCGGTCACGGGCTCGTAGCAAGCAGTAATGCACTCGCCGGTAAAGCCGCGATTGCGCAGCTCCTGAAGGAGCAGCTCCGAACCTGCCGCGTCGTCGGCATCGGCGATGGCGATCGTCGAGGTTTTGTCGACGATCTTCTTCTCATAATAATCCGCCAGCGCCAGGAGTGATTGCTTGCGACCGCGGCACTTGCCGCACATAACGATCTTTCCTTCGGCATTGCCGGTCAGCAGCGGCTTGATCTTCAGAACCGTACCGACGACGCTGGCCACACGGCTGATGCGCCCGCCGCGCTTCAAATATTCCAGATCGTCCACCGTAAAATATTGACACATCCGGTTCCGCAGGTCAGAGAGAACGGCAACGGTATCGTCCAGCGACTTTCCCGCCTTCAAAAGCTCGGCCGCTTTCAAAACCAGCAGGCCCTCTCCTAGGGAAGCGGCATACGTATCGACCACGGCGACGCGGCGGCTCGGGAAGTCCTCGCGCAGCTCATCGGCCGCAAGTATTGCAGCATTACATGTCCCACTGATGCCGCCGGACATACTGACGTATAAAATATCATCCCCAGCCTCCAGCACAGGCCGGAACATATCGAGGAAGGTCCCGATGCTGACCATTGCGGTCTTGACGACGGCACCGCCGCGCATCGCGTCGTAAAAGGCTTTGCCGTCAAAATTTTCAAGCGCCTCCGGCGTTGCTTCTCTGCCGTCCACGGAGTAGGTAAAGGGTACGACGCGCAGGCCAAGGTCCTTAACGGTGTGCGCAGTCAGGTTCGCGGAGGTATCAGTAAAAAGTTGGATCATTGCGGTTTCTCGCTTTCTGGTAATGCGTTCGGCAGGGTCTTGCCGAACGCATTTGATTATAACAGGCGGTACCGAAAAAGGCAATCTACCCGATGTTTTCCGCCTCTACGTTCCGAAACCATGATTCTACTGTGAGTAGAGTCGGAATTTTCGGAAGAAATTTATCAAAATTCTGCCACTATTTATCGTTATCTTTCAATAATATGAATTTCTCTGAATTTTCAGCATTTTGCGTAAAAATCGACCGGAGCAGCTTGTGCGTCGCGTACTGTTGCGTCCGGTCGTTTTTGTTACAGCACCTTGGAGAGGAATTCCTGCAATCTCGGATGCTTCGGATGCTCAAAAAGCTCCTGCGGCGGCGCGTCCTCGACGATCTTGCCGCCGTCCACGAACAGGACGCGCGTCGCGACCTCGCGGGCAAAGCGCATCTCGTGCGTGACGATCACCATCGTCATGCCGGAGTCCGCCAGACGCTTGATCAGCTCCAGAACCTCGCCGACCATTTCCGGGTCCAGCGCACTCGTCGGCTCGTCGAACAGCATGAGCTTCGGGTGCATGGCAAGGGCGCGGACGATCGCGATGCGCTGCTTTTGGCCGCCGGAGAGGGTGGAGGGATAGGCATTTGCCTTGTCCTCTAATCCGATCTTTTTGAGCAAGTCAAATGCCGTGGCTTCCGCGGCGGCCCGCAGCTCCTTTTTCGCGGGCGGGAGGTGCCGGATGGGGCGTTTTTCCCTCCGGAAGGGATTGGTCAGCCGTGCCACAAGATTCTGTCGCCGCACCTTTCGCCGGTCCGCGCAGCCGAGGCTGATTGGGGCAAGGGTGATATTTTGCAAAACGGTTTTGTGTGCAAACAGATTGAACTGCTGAAACACCATACCGATCTTGCGGCGGGCGAGGTTGATGTCCACGCTCCAATCGGCGAGATCCTGTCCTTCAAAGTAGATTGAGCCGCCGTCCGGGTCCTCCATGCAGGTGATGCAGCGCAGGAGCGTGCTCTTTCCGCTGCCGGAGCCGCCGATCACCGCGATGCGCTCGCCCTCGTTGACGGTCAGGCTGACATCGTTCAGAACCGTCAGATCGCCAAATTTTTTAGTGAGATGAGATACTTCGATCACTGCGCGCCAGCCTCCTTTCCATCAGCTTTACCATGAGCGTCGCCGCCGCGACAAGTACGATATAAACCAGCGCCATCGCAAGATACGGCACCATGAATTCATAGCTGTTCGTGCCGATGGCATTGAATGCAACATAAATATCCAGCGTTCCGACAAAGCTCACGACGGACGTTTCCTTAATGAGCGAAATGAATTCATTGCCGAGGGTTGGCAGGATGTTTTTGACCGCCTGCGGAATCACGACGCGAACCATCGCCGATGGATACGGCAGGCCGAGTGCACGGGCCGCTTCGAGCTGGCCGCCGTCTACAGAGGAGATGCCGCCGCGCATGATCTCCGAAACGTAAGCGCCGGAGTTCAGGCCGAACACGACGATACAGACCGAGAGCGCCGGGTAGTTCAGTCCCAGTGCGGGCAGCAGCACGTAGTAGCCCAGCAGCAGTTGGACCACGATCGGTGTGCCGCGGAAGAAACCGACGTAGACCGTGCAGATCGCGTTAAGGACCTTCGGTAGGGTCTTATAGCGCGGCATCACGCGTACCGCCGCGATCAGCGTACCAAGCACGACGCCGATTACGAGGCCGATGACGGCGATGAGCAGCGTGTTTTTCAGGCCGCGCAGCACCTGTCGATAGCCGCCCTCGTCCACAAAAATGCGCAGGAAGCGGTCGATTTTTCCGTTTCCCGACGCAAAGGCAGCGCTTGTCTGCCCGCCCGCTGCGGAGGCGAACACCGTCAAAAGGCTCATCGCCACCAGCAGCAGGCAGAGTAGAACTGCAAGTTTTTTCATATTCGTTCCTTTCTCCCGAGCGAACGGCACGCCCCTTCCCGACGGAAAGGGGCGGCCGAAGCGCTGTTGCGGATTTTTTATCCGTTGATCGAGCTTGCGATATAATTTGCGGGGTCCTTATCGATGATGACGTAGGTCAGGTTGCCGTTGAGCATATCCTGCGCGGCCAGCGCACCGGTCTTGTAGCCGACGGCCGTCACGGGGAAGCCCGCGAAGCCCCAGCTTTCGTCGCCTTCGGTGTAGAACTGGCCGGTCGTGCCGGTCTGGAAGCCGATCTTCGTGGACGAGTCGCAGGCGCTGAGAATTGCTTCGACATCCTCGACGGTCTTGCAGTTGTCAAACGTTGTGTCGGTATTCAGGACCATGATGGTCTGCGACGCCTGATAGTATGCCGTGGTAAAGTTGACGAATTCCTTGCGCTCCTCATTGACGGTCAGACCGGCCATGGCGATGTCACACTTACCCTGGCTGACGGAGAGGCAGACCGCATCGAAATCCATGTTCATGATGACCAGCTCCTTGCCGAGCGACTCGGCGAAGCCCTTCGCGATCTCCATGTCGATGCCGTAGTAGTTCTCGCCGAGCAGATATTCAAACGGCTCGAACGCGGCGTTCGTTGCGACAACGAGCTGGTCCTTGCTGCTGTCCTGCGCGGCAGAGGTGATGGGTTCCACGTCGCCGCCGGCGAAATATTTTTCGAAGATGCTGTCAAGCGTGCCGTCGGAGATGATCTTCTCGATGTAGGCGTTGGCCTGCTCCAACAGCTCCGGCTGATTTTTATCCACGCCGAATGCATATTCCTCCTGCGTCAGCTCGATCGGGATGACCTTCACTCCGGAAACCGAAGCCGAATCTCCGCCGCAGCCGGCGAACAGAGTCGCGATCATAACAACAGCGCAAAGCAGCGCAATCAGTTTTTTCATTTTCATTTCCTCCGTGCTTTCAAATGATGGGCCAATTGTACTCCTTTCGGCATCGTTTGTCAAGCAGAAAATGAAATAATATTCAAATATTTATGCAATTTTTTTCATGCAATCTGCACAAAGCCCGCCCGGGCAGGCAATACGGCCCATTCGCGTTCAGGCAGATGGGCCGTATTTTATCGCTGTTCCAGAATTTCGCGGACGGTCAGACGGTCGCCGTCCACGGTGAAGCGCACGTCAAAGCGGTCAAAGCGCATTCCGTAGACCCGCGCAGTATCCTGCTGATACGACGGCCGGGGGTCATGCTCCAGCACGCCCAGAAGCGCGGGACGCAGCGTTTCCGGCAGGCGCTCCAGCAGCTCCGGCGCGACCTCTACATTTAATAAATAGGCCCCGGCCTTCTCCGTAAAGCCGCCGCTTGCCTCTGGATGCGCGTCGGCGTAGGGCAGATAGGGCTTGATGTCAAAAATCGGCGTACCGTCCATCAGGTCCGCGCCGGAAACTACCAGCACCGTCCCCTCCCGCGTCTGCTCCGTGCCGAGCAGACGGACGCAGGACAGGCCGATCGGGTTGGGCCGGAACGGCGAACGCGTGGCAAAAACGCCCAGCCGCGTGTTGCCCCCAAGGCGCGGCGGCCGAACCGTCGGCGACCACGGATGGCCGACGGATTCCGAAAATTCCCAAATCAGCCAGAGATGGGAAAAATCCTCGATACCGCGCAGCGCGTCCGGGTTGCGGTATTCCGGTTCGAACACGACCGTCGCACGCAGCGCCTCGACCAGCCCGCTCTGGCGCGGGATGCCGAATTTCGTCGGAAAATCGCTGCGGATGTGCGCGATCACCTGCATCGGATGCTCCATGGGTCCCTCCCTTAAAGCTGCGAAAAGACCTCGCCGAGCGAGCAGTGCAGCACCAGGTCGGCGCTGTCGTCGTAGGGCGTTTCGTCGCGGTTGATGAGCACGAGCCGATGCCCGCGATAGTAGCGCAGCAGGCCCGCCGCCGGATAGACCGTCAGGCTCGTCCCGCCGACGATCAAAAGATCGGCTCTGCGGATCGCACCGATCGCCCCGGTGAGCGTTTTTTCGTTCAGCGCCTCCTCGTAAAGCACCACATCCGGCTTGATGATGCCGCCGCAGTCGCACAGCGGCACGTCCTTCGCGTCGCGGACAATCTCGGCGGGGTAAAATTTCCCGCAGCGCGTGCAGTAGTTGCGCAGGACGCTGCCGTGCAGCTCGTAAACGGTCTTGCTGCCCGCCTTCTGATGCAGCCCGTCGATGTTCTGCGTCACCACCGCCGCCAGATGTCCCTCCTGCTCCAGCCGTGCCAAAGCACGATGCGTCACGTTCGGCTCAGCCTCCAGCGGCAGCATCTTCTCCCGATAAAATCGGAAGAAATACGACGGATTGCGTGCATAAAAGCTGTGTGAAATAATCGTTTCCGGAGGATAGTCAAACTTTTGATGATATAGCCCATCCTCACTCCGGAAATCCGGGATACCGCTTTCGGTTGATACACCAGCGCCGCCGAAGAAAACGGCGGTGTGGGCATCATAGATCCAGCTTTTCAGTGTTTCGATTTCGGAACGCATCGTCCTCTTCCTCCAGCTCGGCTAAAAATTTCTTTTCGGCCTTGGTTTTATTGGGGATCGTCAGGCTGCGGAACATATCGGGACGGCGGTGGAAGGTGCGGAGGATAGACTGCTTCCTGCGCCAGCGGGCGACCTTTGCATGGTCGCCGGAGAGCAGGATGGGCGGCACTTCCCTGCCGTGCCAAACGGCGGGGCGGCTGTACTGCGGATATTCCAGCAGCCCGTCCCAGTGGCTCTCATCCTCGAAGCACTCCGCATCGGACAGCACGCCCGGCACGAGCCGGCAAACCGCGTCCGCAATCGCCATGGCCGGGATTTCGCCGCCGGTCAGCACAAAATCGCCGATGGACAGCTCCTCGTCCACGCATTCGTCGATAAAGCGCTGGTCGATACCCTCATAGTGGCCGCAGACGAGCACCAGATTGTCCATCTTAGACAGGCGCTTGGCGTCGTTCTGCGTGAACACATGGCCGCAGGGGGTTAAATAGATCGTATGCACCGGTGCGGCCGCCTCGTCGCAGACGTGGCACCAGCAACGGTAGAGCGGATCGGCCTGCATCACCGCGCCGCGGCCGCCGCCGTAGGGGTAGTCGTCCACCTGGTTCTGCCGGTTGGCGGTGTAGTCGCGAATCTGATGCGCCTCGATGCGGATGATGTCGCGCTCCTGCGCCCGGCCGAGGATGGATTCGTTCATCATGTCCCCGACGGTATCGGGAAACAGCGTCAGAATGTCAATCCGCATCAGTCGCCATCCCCTCGATCACATGGACGCGGACGTAGCCCTCGGCGACATTGATCTCGCGGACGAACTCCTTCACCGCCGGGATCATATACTGCTTTGTACCACTGACGACATAAACGTCATTGGCGGGCATCGTCAGCACGTCGCGGATGGTCCCCAGCTCCTGATCGTTCTCGTCGAGGGCCTTGCAGCCGATGAGGTCGGCGATAAACACGCTGCCCTCCGGGAGCGAAACCGCCGAACGGTCGATGGAGATGACCTGCCCGCGCAAAAGGCTTGCCTGCTCCGGCGTTTCCACGCCCTCGAGCTTTGCCAGCACGCAGGTCTTGTGGACGCGCGAGGAAAGGACCCGCTGCGGTTTTCCTTTAACATAATAGGTATCAAAGTCCAGCAGGAACTCCGGGCCGTCGGCCCAAGGGAGAATCTTGACCTCGCCTTGAATGCCGTGGGTGCTGACAATCTCGCCAGCCTCTAAAAATTGCTTCTGCATCATATTTCTCCGAATTTACAGTTTATCATAGGTTTTTTCGAGGAAGCGCTCGGCACGGATGACGACGCGTTCATGGACGGCGCTGCCGATCTCGCCCGCCTCGTCGAAGGCGTGAATTTCAAAGGTGATCTTCCGGCCGTCCACCGCCGTCACCACGGATTCGGCGCGGACCTCCATGCCGACCGGGGTGGCAGAAAGATGCTTTACATCCATGCGTGTGCCGACCGTGCTTTCACCCTCGGCCAGAAACGGCGCGACGGACTGATAAGCCGCCCCCTCCATCAGCGCGACCATGCACGGTGTGGCGTACACCAGCAGATCGCCGGAGCCGACGATCTTCGCGGTGTCCTCCTGCTCGACCAGCGCCTCCGCCTGCCCCTTGATACCAACTTCTATCATACGAAAAGCCTCCTTGGCGTTTTTCTTTATCATATCAAACCTTGCCGCGCCGGTCAATGACGAAAAAGAAAGTTTTGCCGCAGGGATTGCACAACGTGGGAAAATAGATTATAATAGAGAAAAATTTACCGAATGAGGTGTGCAACTATGCTGCATGACGACCACCTAAACATGACTATGCTCTGTGATTTCTATGAGCTGACCATGGGCAACGGCTATTTCAGCAACGGCATGAAGGATCGCATTTGCTATTTCGATGTCTTTTTCCGTTCCGTCCCCGACGGCGGCGGCTTTGCGATCGCAGCCGGACTGGAGCAGGTGATCTCGTATATTCAGGACCTGCATTTCAGCGAGGACGACATCGCCTATCTGCGCGGGCGCAAGCAGTTCAGCGAGGAATTTCTGGCCTACCTCCGCGATTTCCACTTTACGGGTGATATTTACGCTGTGCCGGAGGGAACGCCGGTGTTCCCCAAGGAGCCGCTGCTGACGGTCCGCGCTCCGGCGATCGAGGCGCAGCTTGTCGAAACCTATATCCTTCTGGTGCTCAATCACCAAAGCCTGATCGCAACGAAGGCAAACCGCGTCGTCCGCGCAGCGGAGGGTCGGACGGTGCTGGAATTCGGCTCGCGGCGGGCGCAGGGTGCGCAGGGTGCAATCCTCGGCGCGCGCGCGGCCTACATCGGCGGCTGCAACGGCACGGCCTGCACCATCTCCGACCAGCTCTACGGCGTTCCCGCAGGCGGCACGATGGCCCATTCGTGGGTGCAGATGTTCGACAGCGAGTTTGAGGCCTTCCTCGCCTACTGCAAGATCTATCCGCACAACGCAACCCTGCTGGTTGACACCTATAACACCCTGAAAAGCGGTGTTCCGAACGCCATCCGCGCCTTTAACGAGGTCCTCAAGCCCCTCGGCATCAAGAAATGCGGCATCCGGCTGGACTCCGGCGACATGGCGTATCTGACACAGAAGGCGCGGAAAATGCTCGACGAGGCCGGCTGGACGGAGTGCAGAATTTCCGTTTCCAACGCGCTGGACGAGTATCTTATTCAGGATGTCCTGCGGCAGGGCGCAAAGATTGATATGTTCGGCGTGGGCGAACGGCTCATTACCGCGCGTTCCGAGCCGGTATTCGGCGGCGTATACAAGCTCGTCGCCGTCGAGCATGAGGACGGGACGGTCGAGCCGAAGATCAAAATCTCCGAAAACGTCGGAAAAATCACAAATCCCCACTTCAAGAAGCTCTACCGCCTCTACGGCAACGACACCGGCAAGGCAATTGCGGACTATATGTGCGTCTACGACGAAACGGTGGACGACAGCCGGGATCTGACGATCTTCGACCCGGAGGCCACATGGAAGCAGAAAACGGTCTATAATTTCACCGCGCGGGAGCTTCAGGTGCCGATTTTCCGGAGCGGCGAGCTGGTTTACACGCTGCCGACGCTGGAGGAGATTCGCACCTACTGCCGCGAACAGGTCGATACGCTCTGGGACGAGGTCAAGCGCTTTGATAACCCGCATACGTACTACGTCGATCTGTCGCAGAAGCTCTGGGACATCAAGTATGCCCTGCTCAAGCGCGGCTCCGGAGGCAAAAATGAGAAGAACTAACACCCGCCGCATAGCGCTGTGCGGCGTGCTGGCGGCGCTGGCCGTGTCGCTGATGTTCCTCGGCGGGACGGTTCCCTTCGCGTCGATTGCCTGTCCGGTGCTGGCCTCACTGGTGCTGATCCCGGTCTACGCCGAGTGCGGCAATCGCTGGGGACTGCTGTGGTTTCTGGCGGTAGCGGCGCTGAGCGTACTGCTTGCGCCGGATAAGGAATGTGCCATTTTATTTATCTTTTTCGGCTATTACCCCATGCTGCGCCACCGCTTCGGCCATCTGCGCAGCGCCGCTTTGCGCTGGGTCTGCAAGCTGGTCTACGTCAATGCAGCGATTTTCGCTGCCTACGGGCTGATGCTGTTTGTGTTCAAGCTCTCCGCGCTGGTGCAGGAGTTTGCCGACACGGGAAAGTGGATGCTCGCGGCGCTGGTGCTGCTGGCAAACGTCACCTTCGTGATCTACGATCTGCTCATCGACCGGCTGGAGGTTTTTTACCACGCCAAGCTTCGAACAAAGCTAAAACTATAAAGGAGTTACCGATATGAAGCGTTTTCTTGTAATTCTACTGGCAGCTTCCATGCTGCTGTCGCTGTTGACCGGCTTTGCCGGAGCGGCAGAGGCGGAAGATGTATGGGCGCAGATTGAGGTCTACGAGGCAAAGCATCTGCGCAAGACGCGTACTGCCGGCAACGCGCTGACCACTGCGGACTACGCGGCGCTCTCCGGCGATATCGCCGAGATCGTCATGGCCTCCGATGACTACACCGAAGGCTCCTGCACCTACAACGGCACGAACGCCATGTTCTTCTGGGAGGATGCCAACGGCGAACCGCAGGGCTATTCTCCCTCTCTCCGCGCCAGAATCGCAGCCGGAGCAACCGGTGAGCCGACCGAGGACGTGACCGAAACCGTTTCCTACGCATCCCGCGGCGGCACCTCGACCGGAAAAAACGTCTACGTCATTGGCCCGTGGTATGGCCGGGACAGCTCCTTCACCAACCAGTACAAGACCGAGGGGCAGCGCATCGCCAAGGCCACCGGCGGCACGTACACGCTCTATTCCGGCACGAACGCAAATATCAACAATGTCGCCAAGGCCGTGTCCGACGGCGCAGTCGTCATCTTCGACTCCCACGGTGAAACAGACTACGAGAAAGATACCGACTACCGCGACCCCTACGGTCAGTATGTCGCGGACTGCGTGACCGGCGCGAACACCTCCTACCTTACCCTCACGACCGGTACTGGTCTGACCGCGGCAGATAAGGAAAGAGTTACCGGAAAGGATGGTCGGACCTACTATCATGCAGCGACCCAACGAAGCAGCGGCACTACATACTATCTTGTGGACGGCACGGTCATCGCCAACCATATGGAGAAGCACGCGCCGCACAGTATGCTCTGGATGCCCATCTGCCTCGGCATGGCGACGGAGGGCATCTGCACCCCGCTGCGCGCAAAGGGCGTTGAAACGGTCTACGGCTACTCGCAGTCCGTCACCTTCGTCGGCGACTATGCCTACGAGGAAACCTTCTGGTCGTCCATGATGGAAGGCAAGACCGTCGCCGAATCCGCCGCCGCAATGAAAAAGCTGCACGGCAGCTGGGATCCCGCATATCTGGAGGAAGGCAATTACTTTAAC
Organism: uncultured Eubacteriales bacterium; assembly: GCA_902477055.1. Taxonomy (GTDB): domain Bacteria; phylum Bacillota; class Clostridia; order Oscillospirales; family Oscillospiraceae; genus JAZOXB01. The sequence continues at coordinate 18,686 of CABSFY010000001.1, read as the reverse complement.
TCCGAGGCCAAGGCGCAGCGCTACTTCGTTGCCTTCCCCGTCGTCGTTTCCTCCGAGGACGTGTTCCCCGGCCAGCGTACCGCCATCACCGGCAACGCCGAAAGCTACGGTGCAGACCGTGTGCAGGTGGTCAACTCCACATGGCGGCTGCTTTCCGGCTGCGACCACAGCTACACCTATGCCGTGACGCAGGAGCCGACCGTTTCCGCCGAGGGTACACTGACCGGTGTCTGCTCCAAATGCAGCGATATCGTTTCCGTAACCCTCCCGAAGCTGGATACGGAGAACTACACCTACGCCGTCGAAACCCCGGCCACCTGTAACGCCGAGGGCAGCGCCGTTTATACCTGGAACGACACGACCTATGGGACCTTCCGCTTCCCCGTGCCCCTCCCGAAAAACGACGAGCATTCCTACGATGCCGGGACCGTCACGACGCAGCCGAACTGCACGAATGAGGGCGTAAAGACCTACGCCTGCACCCGCTGCGGCGCGACGAAAACGGAAGCCGTTCCGAAAAACGGCGAACACGTCTTTGATGCCGGAACGATCACGAAGCAGCCGACCTGCAAGGCCGAGGGCGAAACGTTCTTCACCTGCACGCTCTGCGGCGCGACGAAAACCGAACCCATCGCAAAGCTCGCCTGCTCCAGCGCAGTCTACGCCGACCTCGGGCAGAACGCATGGTATCACGAACCGGTCGATTACATGGTATCCAATGGCCTGATGAACGGCGTGTCGCCCACCTCGTTTGCCCCGGAGGATCATCTCACCCGCGCCATGCTGGCCACAATCCTCTACCGCGTCAGCGGCAACACGGCGCAGCACGGCCACCCCTTCACGGACGTTCCTGCGGGCCAGTGGTACTCCGATGCCATCGCGTGGGCCTATGATACCGGCGTCGTCACCGGCACAAGCGCGACGACCTTCCGCCCGGAGGACAACGTGACCCGCGAACAGGCCGCCGCCATGCTCTACCGCTTCGCCGGGCAGCCCGAAGCCACCGGCGACGTGAGCCCCTTCCATGACGCGTCCGATATCTCCGCCTATGCCGTCACCCCGCTGCGCTGGGCCGTCGGCGCGGGCATCATCAACGGCAAGAGCGCCACGGAGCTGGACCCGACCGGCACCGCCACCAGAGCGGAAATTGCAAAAATCCTCGCCTTCTGGCTGGCGCAGCAGAACTAAATCCTGTAAAAGCCCCCGTCATGTCATTGCGAGGCCCTGAAAGGGCCGTGGCAATCTCGCAGAATAATTTCAAAATTCTGCAAGATTTCGGCGAATTCGGAACATTCTGCGCAAGATTGCCACGTCGCTTCGCTCCTCGCAATGACAATTCGGAAACCTTTTGATCGTCTGAATTTCATTTTTTTGATAAAGGAGAACGCTATGCTTCCGACCGAGCGTTTTGAGCGGACCGCGCCGCAGCGGCAGGAATTGTTTCAGCCGGAGTGTCCGGTGTACGTCCACTGCGCCTGTCTGAGCGTGGACCGGCGGACCGGCGCGGTGTTTGCGCAGGCGCGGTTGGTCAATCGCGGCGCGTGGGCGGTCGAACGCCTGCGGCTGACGCTGACCGGCACGGACGCGGCGGGCGCGGTGTGCTGCCGGAGAACGGAGCTGCTCACCGGCCTCGCGGCAGCACCCGGCGCAGTGTTCGGCGAGAAGCGTCTGCTCCCTCTCGGTTCGGTCCGCCCCGCCGCGCTGACAATCACGGTGGAGGCCGTCGCATTTTCCGGCAGCCTGCGCTGGAGCCGGCAGCCGGAGCACCGGCTGGTCGTGCCGGAGGAAGCCGGGTGGATGCGCTGCCTCTGCGGACTGCCAAATCCGCCCACTGCGGAGAAATGTCCGCACTGCGGCAGGCCGCTGCGTGAGCCGTCGATTCCGGATACTGTGACGGCGCAGCCGGACGGTGCTGTAACGCAATGCCCGCCGGTATTTTGCTTTGACCCGGACGACACGCTGCCGCTCGAACCGCAGGAAACGACCGGCTTCGCGCCGGAGGACGGCGAGGACTGCGAAGCGGACGATTCTGGCCCGGAGGAGCCGTGCGGTATGCCCTGTTGGGTTGCAGCGCTGCTCTGGACGCTCGCCGTTTTAGCCCTGGCCGCTATCTCCGCGGTTGCCGCGCTTTGCGTCTGGCGTCATGTCCGGTAATATTTTTCGATTCGGTAAAAATATTTTCACAAAAACAGTTTACAAAAAACAAGAAGCATGGTATACTTACCTTGTAGGAGCTGGATACGCGTAGCCCCGCGTGATCCTCGGCGCTCCTGCAACCCCTATCCCCTCAAAAATTTAAAGAAAGCAGGTCGAAAAAAATGCCGCAGTTTGTACAGACAGAACAGCAGAAGGAACTGATCGAATCCTTGGTGCAGGATCTTCCCGCATACCGCAAGAAGATGAGAATGTCCCAGGCTGAGCTTGGCGAAGCCGTTGGCAAGAGCCGCCAGAAGATCTCCGAGATGGAGCGCGGCGCTGCTCCCCTTGGCTGGGATACCTACCTCGCCATCCTCATGGTCCTCGGCGCACATGGCGTTCTGGAGCCCAGAGGCCGCGACGCTGAGCGTCTTGCCGCTACCGGCAGACTCATCGGCGGCCGGATTCGTCTGTAATCCCTCGTTTTTGAGCAAAAAAGGAGCTGCTTCGTCAGGAAGCGGCTCTTTTTTGCTTCATGCAGCAAACGAAAAGGCATTGACAAGTCGCCGCAACTGCTTTATCATAAAGGAAAAACCTGCCTTGGAGGGAACGAAATGAAAGAAAAAGTAACGGTATTCGGCAGCTTTGCCGTCGATCTGGTCGCCCGCACGCCGCACCTGCCCGTTCCGGGCGAAACGGTAAAGGGCAGCAGCTTCCATCAGAGTGCCGGCGGCAAGGGCTTCAATCAGGGCATCGCCGCCCATAAGGCCGGCGGCGAGGTCACCATGATCACAAAGCTCGGCCGCGACAGCCTCGCCAACGTGGCCCTCGCCGAGATGGACGCGGTTGGTATGGCAAAGGACTACCTTTTCTACAGCGACGAGGCTGCGACCGGCACCTCCCTCATTCTGGTGAACGAGCAGACCAGCCAGAACGAGATCGTCATTGTCCCCGGTGCCTGCGCAACGATCACCCCCGCAGACATCGCCAAGGTCGAACAGCGCATCCGCACATCGGCCTACGTGCTGCTCCAGCTTGAGATCAATCAGGATGCCAACGAGGCCGTCGCTGCACTGGCAAAGGAGAGCGGCGTGAAGGTCATTCTCAATACCGCCCCCTATCAGCCCGTTTCCGACGAATTTCTGCGTGGTACATGGCTCGTCACGCCGAACGAAGTTGAAGCAGAGGAGCTGACCGGCATTGCGGTCACCGATCTGGAAAGCGCCGACCGCGCCGCCGCAGTGCTTTTTGACCGGGGCGTGCAGAACGTCCTCATCACGCTCGGCAGCCGCGGCGTGTATCTCAACGCGGACGGCCGCAGTGAGATCATCCCCGCGTACCACGTCAAGGCGGTCGATACCACCGGCGCGGGCGATGCCTTCAACGGCGGTCTGCTCACGGCCCTGTCCGAGGGCAAATCTCTGCACGAAGCCGCCGTCTTTGCCAACGCCCTCGCCGCGCTCTCCGTGCAGCGCCCCGGCGCAAGCCCGTCAATGCCCACAAGGCCGGAAATCGATGCCTTCCTCGCCGCACAATAAGTCAATCCAAAAGGGCCCGCTGTCCGCACAAGGCAGACAGCAGGCCCTTTCGCTTTCAGGAAGTTCTGTCGTTAATCGCTTGACAGCGGCGCTTGGGTGTGTTAGTATTTGAATAACCTATGGTTTTACTATGTTTTTATGTGGGTATCCGGAGGCTTTGACTATGGCAGAGAACTATGAGGCGTTGTATCGGGCTGTGATGGCTGGGGAGGCTGCGGCGGCGCAGTGGGAGGTCGATGGGGTTTCCTATGTGCGCAATTTCCGGCCAAAGGAGCGGCTGATCCTGCTGGGCGGCGGGCATATTGCGCAGCCGCTGTGCCGCTACGGCGCGGAGCTGGGCTTTGCGGTAACGGTGGCGGACGACCGGCCGTCGTTTGCCAATCGGGAGCGCTTCCCGGAGGCGACGGAGGTCATTTGCGACGCCTTCCCCAACACGCTGCGGGAGCTGCACATCAACAAGCGTGACTACGTTGTCCTCATTACGCGGGGTCATCGGTACGATGCCGACTGTCTGCGGGCGATTTTGCCGGGGCCGTTTCCGCACTATCTCGGCATGATCGGCTCGCGGCGCAGAGTCGCAGGGCTGTTTGATTTGCTGGAAAGCGAAGGCTTTAGCGGGACGCTGCTGAAAAAGGTCCACGCGCCCATTGGTCTGCCCATCAACGCGCTGACAACGCAGGAGATCGCCATTTCCATCGTCGCGGAGCTGATTCAATGCCGCCGGAAGGACACGCCCCGTCATTCCGGCAGCACAACGCTAGTCGAGGAATCCATCGACCCGGCGGTGCTGAAAGCGCTCTGCTGCTCGAAAGAACCTCGCGCGTTGTTGGTAGTATTGGAAACCAGCGGCTCCACGCCGGTAAAATCCGGTGCAATGATGGTCGTGGACCGGATGCTGCACACCGTCGGCACCGTCGGCGGCGGGTGCAGCGAGCACGCCGTGCTGACGGAGGCTCGGCACCTGATCGGAGCACCGCGAAGCAAGTGCGTCCCGGTCGATATGAGCAACGATGTCGCCGAGGAAGAAGGCATGGTCTGCGGCGGACAGATGACCGTGCTGATCGAAGGCATCGAGTAAAAAGCATAAAACGGTGCGCGCTTTCATGGGCCAAGCCCTGAAAACGCGCACCGCTATTTTTTCAAATCACGTAATCATACCCGTCGGGGTCGCTGTGCATCAGGTCAACCAGCGTCACGCTGTCCAGATAGTCGTTGATGACCTTGTCCAGCCCCCGCCAGAGGGAGAGCGTCCGGCAGTCGGCCGCGCGGGGGCAAGCATCGGCCTCCGGCTCCATGCAGGCGACTGGAGCCAGCGATTCCTCCGTCAAGCGCAGGATGCTGCCGACGGTGTACTGCTCCGGGGCTTTCGTCAGACGGTAGCCGCCGCCTTTACCGCGCACGCCGGTCAGGAGCTTCGCCTTGACCAGCAGCTTGATGATGCTCTCCAGATATTTTTCCGAGATCTCCTGCCGCTGGGCGATCACCTTCAATGGGATAAAGCCCTCCGCCGGATGCTCCGCAAGATCGATCATTACGCGCAGCGCGTAACGGCCCTTCGTCGAAATCAGCATAGTCGTTTCACCTCGTTTGGAATAAACCTATTATACAGCATGGTAAATAGGAAAATCAACAAAAATTTTCCATTGGGGCTTGACAAACGACCGTGCGCGGATTATAATCCACACAAACCTATAAGACAAGTTGGTTTATAAACAAGGTAAAATTTCGATCAGGAGGTTGTCATCATGTCAAACATTTACACATCCGCCGATCAGCTCATTGGCAAGACCCCGCTGCTGGAGCTTGTTCACATTGAAAAGGAAGAGCGGCTTGCGGCGAAAGTCCTCGCAAAGCTGGAATATTTTAACCCCGCCGGAAGCGTCAAGGACCGCATCGCCAAGGCCATGATCGACGACGCGGAGCAGAAAGGTCTGCTGAAGCCCGGCTCCGTCATCATTGAGCCGACCTCCGGCAATACCGGCATCGGCCTTGCCAGCGTCGCCGCCGCCCGCGATTATCGCATCATCATCGTCATGCCGGAAACCATGAGCGTCGAGCGCCGCCAGATCATGAAAGCCTACGGCGCGGAGCTGGTGCTGACCGAGGGCGCAAAGGGCATGAAGGGCGCAATCGCTAAGGCCGACGAGCTGGCCAAGGAGATTCCGAACAGCTTTATCCCCGGCCAGTTCGTCAACCCCGCCAACCCCGCCGTCCACAGGGCGACCACCGGCCCGGAAATCTGGGAGGATACCGACGGCAAGGTCGATATCTTTGTCGCAGGTGTCGGCACGGGCGGCACGATCACGGGTGTCGGCGAATATCTCAAGAGCCGGAATCCTGATGTGAAGGTTGTGGCTGTCGAGCCTGCCTCCTCCCCCGTGCTGAGTACGGGAACCGCCGGAGCGCATAAGATTCAGGGCATCGGCGCAGGCTTCATCCCCGACGTGCTGGACACGGCGGTCTACGACGAGGTCATCCCCGTAGAAAACGACGACGCGTTCGCCACCGGCAGGCGCATCGGCAAGAAGGAGGGCGTGCTGGTCGGCATTTCCTCCGGCGCGGCGGTCTGGGCCGCCATCGAGCTGGCCAAGCGGCCGGAAAACAAGGGTAAGACCATTGTTGCCCTCCTGCCGGACACCGGCGACCGCTATCTCTCCACCCCGCTGTTCGCCAATTGAGCGGCAGCTATCACCAGAAAGAACGGGGATTTTCCTATGAGCAAATATAAATTTGAAACTTTACAGCTCCACGTTGGTCAGGAGCAGCCCGACCCCGCGACGGACGCGCGTGCTGTGCCGATCTATCAGACGACTTCTTATGTATTCCGCGACTCCGCCCATGACGCAGCCCGCTTCGGCCTCTCCGATGCCGGCAACATCTACGGCCGCCTGACCAATTCCACGCAGGATGTACTGGAAAAGCGCATCGCGGCGCTGGAGGGCGGCGTGGCTGCGCTGGCGCTGGCCTCCGGCGCAGCGGCAATCACCTACACGATTCAGGCGTTGGCGCAGGCGGGCGACCACATCGTTGCGCAGAAAACCATCTACGGCGGCAGCTATAACCTGCTGGCCCACACCCTGCCCCAGTTCGGCGTGACCACGACGTTCGTCAACGCGCACGATTTGAACGAGCTGGAGGCCGCGATTCAGGACAACACCAAGGCCGTTTATCTTGAAACGCTCGGCAACCCCAACAGCGACATTCCCGACATCGACGCAATCGCCGCCATCGCGCACCGCCACGGCCTGCCGCTGGTCATCGACAACACCTTCGGCACGCCCTACTGGGTCCGCCCCATGGAACACGGGGCTGATATCGTCGTCCACTCCGCGACCAAGTTCATCGGCGGCCACGGTACGACGCTCGGCGGCATCATCGTGGATGCCGGAACGTTCGACTGGAAGGCCAGCGGCAAATACGCTCCCATCGCCGCACCCAACCCCAGCTACCACGGCGTCAGCTTCGTCGATGCCGCCGGTCCGGCTGCGTTCGTGACCTATATCCGTGCCATTCTCCTGCGCGACACCGGCGCGACCATCTCGCCGTTCAACGCGTTCCTGCTGCTGCAAGGCGTAGAAACGCTCTCCCTGCGGCTCGACCGTCACGCCGAGAACACGAAAAAGGTCGTCGCCTATCTCGCAAGCCACCCGCAGGTCGAGCACGTCAATCATCCTTCCCTTCCCGGCCATCCGGACCACGCGCTGTATGAGAAATACTTCCCGAACGGCGGCGCATCGATCTTCACCTTTGAGATCAAGGGCGGGCAGGCCGAGGCGCACAGGTTCATCGACCATCTGGAAATTTTCTCCCTGCTGGCCAACGTCGCGGACGTGAAATCGCTGGTCATCCACCCGGCGACCACCACGCACTCCCAGCTCAGCCCGGAGGAGCTGCTCGACCAGGGCATCAAGCCCAGCACCATCCGCCTGTCCATCGGCACCGAGCATATCGACGATATCCTCGCCGATCTGGAAAAAGGCTTCGCAGCCGTCAAATAATCCAAAACGCTGCCCCGCATCTGCGGGGCAGCCTTGGTTGTCAAAGAAGTCCGATTTTGTCATTGCGAGGCCCGGAAAGGGCCGTGGCAAACTCGTGCAGGCAGTTCCGAATTCGCCGAAAACTGTCCGTAAATCAAAACAATTCTGCGAGATTGCCACGGCCGCAAGCGGCCTCGCAATGACAAACTTGAAACTCTTTTGACCATTTGAAAGCTGCCCCGCATTTGCGAGGCAGCCTTGTTGTTTTAACCGTCCAGCGCCGGGTTCATATAGTAAACATTCTTCCGGTCCAGATGCTCCCGCAGCTTTTCGAGCGCCTCGCCGAAGCGCTGGAAATGCACGACCTCCCGCGCCCGCAGGAACTTGATCGCGTCGTTCACGTCCGGATCGTCCGACAGCCGCAGGATGTTGTCATACGTCGTCCGCGCCTTCTGCTCGGCCGCCATGTCCTCGACGAGGTCCGTGATGGGATCGCCCTTGACAGCCATCGTCGCGGCGGACCACGGCGTACCGCCCGCCGATTGCGGATAGACCCCGGCCGTGTGATCGACAAAATACGGTGCAAAGCCCGCCTCCCGCTGCTGCTCCTCGGTCAGCTTCCGCGTGAGCTGATGCACGATCGCCCCGATCATCTCCAGATGCCCCAACTCCTCCGTGCCGATGTCAGTTAAAATGCCTTGCAGCTCCGGATAGGGCATAGAATAGCGCTGCGAGAGATACCGCAGCGACGCGCCGAGTTCTCCGTCCGGTCCGCCGTATTGCGTAATGATAAGTGACGCAAGACGCGGGTTCGGGGTGTGGATTTTTACGGGGTATTGCAGCTTCTTTTCATACACAAACATGGTTATTCCTCCTCATTCGCCGCAAGCTCCCACGGCCACGGCCCCTTCAGCCAGCAATAGCAGTCGCCCGCTGCCGCGCCGCGCTGCGTCAGACTGCCGAACTGCTGCTCGTAGGTTTCCTTGCCCTGCGCATAGAGCTTCGCGTACGACTGAAACAGCGCGAACGCGTCCGCATCGTCGGGGTGGGTATCGAGATATTCACCCAACTCTACGATGGCAAAGCCGAGCGCCTGTAATTCATGCAGCTGCGTTTCGCTGAGCGTTCCCTCGTTGACCATGCCCTGAAAGGGCAGGTCCAGCCCCGGAAACAGCGTTCCGCGCACGACCCCCTGCTTGGCCGGGTACGTTGCCGGGTTGTTCTGCTGGAAGGGGACAAAGGGGTTAGCCAGCGGTGCCTGCGCCGGCAGCGTTCCCATGCCGGTCGGCAGCATCGCTTCCTCCTGCCGCACCATCGGCTGCGATTTCATTTCCAATGTTATTTCCTCCTTCTTGGGGATTCGACCCGTTTCAGCCTATGCCGGCACCGTTCGGATGGTGCAAAAAACCGTTCCGATGCTTTACGCATCAGAACGGTTTTGTTTTACCCACGCGGCGACCAGATCGCGGTGGGTGATGACGATATCGTCCAAATTCAGCTCGTCCGGGGCGAAAAAGCGCAGCTCCGTCGATTCGCGGCTGCATCGGATCGCCGGTTCGTCCGCCAGCTCGGCGGAGAACAGGACGATGATCATGCGCCAGACCGTGCCGTCGCGGTAGGAAGCGATCCGGTCGTCGTCGCAGATGCGAATTTGATGGAACGCGTGTTCCGGGAGGGAGATCCCCGTTTCCTCCCGGAGCTCCCGCGCAATTCCGGCGCTGTAGCGTTCGCCGTCGCGTAGCCGCCCGCCGACGAGCCCCCATTGGCCGCAGTCCCAGCGGCGTTCGAGCAGGAGTCGCCCGTTCCATTGCAGCAGCACGTTCGTGCCGATGCGTGTCTTGGCGTTCGGCTTCGGCGCGGCGGGATCGTTGCAATAATATTCTGCAATCTTCATGCTTTTTCCTCCGCGTAATATTGCCGGACAAAGCGGATGAACCGCTTCGTCTGCGGGCGAAAATAGTCGTCTTTTCGATAGACAAGATAGAGCCACCGGCCGACCGGCGCATCGGGCAGGGCGAAGGTCAGCAGCTTGCCCTCGCGCTCATAATCCGCCGCAGCCTTCGCGGAAATGATGGAAATGCCGAGGCCACCCGCAACAAGGCCCTTGATTGTTTCCTGATCGTTCAGCCGCGCCATAATGCGCAGCTCTGATTCGTGCAGGCCGCATTGCTCGATGTACGCCTCGATCCATTTCTTGCTGCCGCTCCCCTGCTGGCGGAACAGCAGCGGCTCGCGGACGATATCTGCGACGGTATAGCCCTCTCGCCATTTGCGGTAGCGCTCCGTGGCCGGGGTGATGAGGACCATCGTGTCGCGCAGGAACGGGACGAATTCCAGCCCCTCCTCCTGCGTCTGCGAGCCGACGAGGCCGACCTCATAATTGCCCGTCAAAAGGCCGTCAATGACGCGTTGGCTATCGCCCTGATAGATGCTGAATTCCGCATTCGGGTAGCGCTTGCGGAACGCAGGCAGGATATCCGGCAAGACGTAAGCTGACGGGATAGTGGACGCTCCGATGCGGATGACGCTGCGGTTTTCCTCAGACCAGTGCTTTTTCAGGTTGTTTTGCAGACTCAGCATATGCCCGGCGCACTCGTAAAGCTCCATGCCGCGCGGCGTGATATTCAGACTTTTCGTCGTGCGGATGAGCAGGAGCGTTTGCAGCTCCTCCTCCAATTGGCGGATGTGCGTGCTGATGGTCGGCTGGGAAATATAGAGCTTCTCCGCCGCCTTGGTGAAGCTGCGGTATTCGACGACGGCACAGAAGGATTGGAGCTGCTTCAATTCCATTGCTCCGTCCTCCCAAGCTCCCGCAGGGCGTTCAGCGCCTGCTCCACGTCGTCGCTCGTGTTGCACCAGCCGAAGGAGAAGCGCACCGTCCCCGTCGGGAAGGAGCCGAGCGTCCGGTGGGCATTCGGCGCACAGTGCAGACCGACGCGCGTCATGATGCCGTAATCCGCGTCGAGCGCATAGGCAAGCTGCGCCGGGTCAATGCCCTCCAACCGCAGCGAAACCACGCCCGTCCGGTCCTTTCGATCGGTCCTGCCGAATATCTGTATATTGGGAAGCGTCACAAGCCCCTGCAAAAACTGCTCCGTGAGCCGCTGCTCATGGGCAAAAATCTTCTCCATGCCGGTTTCCCGCAGCCAAAGGAGGCTTGCACGCAAGCCAAGAATGCCGGGCAGGTTCGGCGTTCCGGGCTCGAAGCGGTCGGGCATGAAGGCCGGGACCTCCTCGGTGTGGCTGACGCTGCCCGTGCCGCCGGAGAGCAGCGGCTCCAGTTCCCCGACCAGCTCCGGGGAGAGGAGGAAGCCGCCGATGCCCTGCGGCCCAAGCAGGCCCTTATGGCCCGTAAAGGCCAATGCGTCGATGTGCTGTGCCTCCATGTCGATCGGCAGGATGCCCGCCGTCTGCGCCGAATCAACGAAAAAGCGCAGTCCGTGCTTCCGGCAAAAGTCGCCGACCGTTTGCAGCGGCAGGACCGTCCCGCAGACGTTGCTGGCGTGGGTCATCATGACAAGGCGGGTGTTTTCTTCAAGCAAGTCCTCCATCGCCTCGACAATCAGCGTGCCGTCGGCATGGCAAGGGATGCGGGAGAAGCGAACGCCCTGCTTTTCCAGCTGCGTCAGCGGGCGCATGACCGCATTATGCTCCATCGCGGAAACGAGTACATGGTCGCCCGGCCGCAGAAAGCCCTTGAGCAGCACATTCAGCGCCTCGGTGACGTTTTTCGTAAACGCAACGTTCCGCGCGTCCGGTCCGTGGAACAGGTCGCACAGGAGCTGGCGCGTTTCATACACCTGCTCCTCGACGCAGTAGGCCCCGGCGTAGCAGCCGCGATTGATATTGCAGCCCTCATTCAGAAGATAGTCGCTCATCGCCTCGGCGACCGCGCGGGGCTTCGGGAAGGTCGTGCTGGCGTTGTCCAAATAAATTCCCATTCACAATTTCCTCCGTTTTTTCCATTATAGCACGATGTTATTAAATTTTCAAATAAATTGTCCAAAACTATAAATAATAGCAATTGGACTTTCCAACCATTCTCAAATATACTTAAAATAGAAATTCGGAGCGGCACAATCCCGCCGCTCGAGAGAGAAAAGGAGTGTTACAATGTCCCTGAAAAAAGAAAAGTTATGGATCATTGTTGCCGGCTGCATCATCGGTGTGATTTCCGCACTGCTGGTGTTCTTCGGCAACCCGCAGAACATGGGCTTCTGCATCGCCTGCTTCCTGCGCGATACCGCCGGCGGCCTCGGCCTGCATCGTGCCGCCGCCGTCCAGTACATCCGTCCGGAGATCATCGGTCTCGTCCTCGGCAGCTTCATCATGGCGCTGTGCAAGAAGGAATTCGGCTCTAAGGGCGGCAGCGCACCGATGACCCGCTTTGTTCTCGGCTTCTTCGTGATGATCGGCTGCCTGATGTTCCTCGGCTGCCCGTTCCGCATGATTCTCCGTATCGCGGGCGGCGACATCAACGCCATCTTCGGCCTGATTGGCTTCGCCCTCGGCATTCTTGTCGGCGTGTTCTTCCTCAAGAAGGGCTACACCCTCAAGCGCACCTATAAGCTCGCCCGCTTCGACGGCATCATCTTCCCGGCCGCGCAGGTTGTGATGTTCATTCTGCTCGTCGCAGCACCCGCGTTTCTTTTCTTCTCCGAAGAAGGCCCCGGCTCAAAGCACGCTGCCATCGCCATCAGCCTGATCGCCGGTCTGATCGTCGGCGCTCTGGCACAGCGCACCCGCCTGTGCATGGTCGGCGGCATCCGTGATGCAGTCCTGTTCAAGGAGTTCAAGCTCCTGTTCGGCTTCATCGCCATTCTGGTCAGCGCCCTGCTCTGCAACCTCATCCTCACCGGCGCGACCGATGGCACCTACTTCAAGCTCGCGATGGAGGGCCAGCCCGTGGCGCATACCGATTGGCTCTGGAACGGCCTCGGTATGCTGCTGGTCGGCTTCGGCTGCGTTCTGCTCGGCGGCTGCCCGCTGCGTCAGCTCGTGCTGTCCGGCGAGGGCAACGGCGATAGCGCCGTCACCGTCCTCGGCCTGATCGCCGGTGCTGCTGCTGCGCACAACTTCGGCCTCGCCTCCAGCGCCGACGGTCCCACCTCCGCAGGCAAGATCGCCGTTCTCATCGGCCTCGGCATCGTCGCCGTGGTTGCCTGCCTCAACACCTTCCGCAAGAAAGCATAAGGAGAAACGAATATGAAATTGATCGATGCGCGCGGACTGTCCTGCCCGGAACCTGTCCTGCTGCTCCGTGAGGCCATGGCCTCCAAGGAAAACACCTATCAGATCATCGTGGACAACCACGCCGCCAAGGAAAACACCTCCCGCTACGCCACCCATCAGGGCTACGGCGTTAAGGTCGAGGAAAAGGACGGCGAATACACGCTGACCTTTACGAAATGATCTATCTTGCAACAGTCTACTCGCACTTCGGCGCAATCCGCTACAAGCGCTCCTGCGAGGCGGCGGGCATCCCGGCGACGCTGATGCCGGTCCCGCGCAGCCTGAGCAGCAGCTGCGGCACGTGCGTCCGCTGCGAGGGCGGCTGGCTGCCCCCGGCGGAGGCTGATGCGCAGGAGATCGAACAGATCGTCCGCCAGCTTTCCAACGGCTATGAAACCGTTTATCAAAGCGACTGAGCCGGACAAAGCGTGCCGCGGATATTGACACGATTCGATTTTAGGTTTACAATAGGCGCGAGAGGTATTTCCTACCCCTCGCGTCTGTTTTTTTCTGAAAGGAGAAATACTATGAACAAGGCACTCCGGCCCGCACAGGTCCTGGTTTCTTTTATGCAGCGTATTTATGACAAGGGGCTGACCACCATGTCCGGCGGCAATCTGTCGGTTCTGGACGATGACGGCAATATCTGGATCACGCCGTCCGGCATCGACAAGGGAACGCTGACGCCGGAGGATATCATTTGCGTCACCCCCGACGGCGTTTGCCACGGAAAGTACAAGCCCTCCTGCGAGCTGCCGTTCCATACCGCCGTTTACCGGCTGCGCCCGGATGTCCGCGCGATTTTGCACGCGCATCCGCCCGTTCCCGTTTCCTTCTCCATCGTGCGGCGGCTGCCGCTGCAAAGCTTAGTCTGCTCGACCGTGCAGGGTGAGATGTCCATGGCGGCCTACGACTGCCCCGGCAGCGAGGCGCTCGGCAAGAAGGTCAGCGCAGTATTTGCCAAGGGTCAGAACATCGCCATGCTGGAAAATCACGGTCTTTGTGTCGTTGCGCCGGATATGTTCGAGGCCTTCCGCCGCTTTGAGCTGCTGAACTACAGTGCAGAGCTGGAGCTGGCCGCCCGCCGCCTCGGTACGCCGCAGCCGATACCCGCGTATCACCGGCTTCGCGAGGTACAGGGCGCTCCCCTGCCCGCCGACGCTGCCGATGCGGCGCAGGAAATCTTGAAGATCACACGCCGCTGCTATCGGACCGGTCTGTTCACCGCCGCGCAGGGCAGCTGCTCTGTCCGTCTGCCGCAGGGTGGCTTTCTCATGACACCCGCCTGCCTCGATCTTGACCTTTTGGAGCCGCAGGACCTGCTCTGGGTCACGCCGGAAACCGAAACGGCACACACCACCGCACAGCTCCACGCCGCGCTCTATCAGGCCCGGCCGGAGGTCAACGCCGTGATGACCGCGCAGCCGCCGTATCTCACGGCCTTTGCTGCCTGCCGTACGTATCTCGACGCACGGACGATCCCGGAGAGCTATCTCCAGCTCCGCGACCTGCTGTACGGGCAGTTCGATGCTTATTACGACGCGCCGGAAACGCTCGCCGCCGCTTTCGCCCCCGCCAAGCCCGCAATGCTGGTGGAAAACGTCGGCGCGGTCACAACCGGCAACAATCTTTTGAAGGCCTTTGACCGCATGGAGGTCATGGAGGCGACGGCACGGTCCGTCATCGACACCGCCCCCCTCGGCAAGATCATCCACATCACGGACGAAGATATCGAAACGATCGTCGAGGCCTTCGATCTGCCGCGCGTCTGAGGGCCGCCACGGAAAGGAACCGATTTCTCATGAAGCTACTGGTACTGAGCTGCGCGACCGGCGAAGGTCACAACAGCGCAGCAAACGCCCTGATCGAAGCGATCGAACGCAAGGGCTATGAATACACGCTCGCCGATCCGCTCGATTTCCGCAGCAAAAAGGCGGCAAAAATTGCCGCGAACACCTATAACGGCATCATCAAAAATGCCCCCGCTGTGTTTGGCGCGATCTACGGCGTGGGTGCGCTGTACAGCGCGACGAAGATTACCTCGCCGATCTACCTCGCCAACGCGAAATATGCCGGGAAGCTCCGCGCCTATATCGAGGACGAGGGCTTCGATGCCGTGCTGTGTACGCATCTTTTCGCGATGGAGGCGCTCACGGCGCTGAAGAAGAAAACGGACTACGCCGTTCCTTCCTATGGGATTCTGACAGACTACACCTGCATCCCCTTCCTGCGCGAAACGGTGCTCGACGGCTATTTCATCCCGCACGAGGCCCTGCGGCAGGAGCTGGTGGAGCAGGGCATCCCGACGGAGCGCATTTTCGCCACCGGCATTCCGGTCAGCGCCCGCTTTGCCGACCACGCCGAACGCGCCGCCGCCCGGCAGCAGCTTGGCATGGACGCGGAGCTGCCCATCGTTCTCATCATGAGCGGCGGTGTCGGCTGCGGCAACATTCAGGCACTTTGCAACGAGCTGCTGCGGCAGGCGACGCGCCCGTTTGCGATCTATGTCCTCGTCGGCCGCAATGCCGAATTGCAGCAGGAGCTGGAGGCCGCATACGCCGATTGTGAGCTGCTGCACGTCGTCCCGTTCACGCGTGAGGTCGCGCGGTATATGAACGCGGCGGACGTGATGATCTCGAAGCCCGGCGGGCTTTCCAGCACGGAGGCCGCCGTCGCAAATATCCCGCTGGTCCACATTCTGGCCTTCTCCGGCTGCGAAACGAAAAATGCCGCGTTCTTCTCCGAGCACGGCACCTCCGTCCGCGCCGAAAATGCAAAGGAGGCCGTCACCGCAGCGCTGTCGCTGCTGAACGACCCGGAGCGCGCTGAGGCCATGCGGCAGGCGCAGCGCGACAATTTCCCGCCCGACGCCGCCGACCGGATCATAGAAAGCGTGACGAAGCATGAAACCGCATGAATTGCTGCTTTGGTATTCGTGGATCATCGGAGGCTTCCTGCTCGGCGGCATCATGTTCAGCCGCCTACTGCCGAAGCTCTTAATGGGCCGCGACATTACCAAGGACACCCCCGATCAAAACCCCGGTGCGGCGAACGTCTTTGCGACCTGCGGCGCTGCGATGGGGCTGCTGTGCCTCGCGCTGGATCTGCTCAAGGGCTTTTTGCCGGTCTATATGGCCTCGCGTTCGCTTGACGCGGCGCAGCTGCTGTTCGCAGCCGTGCTGGTCGCGCCGGTGCTGGGCCACGCGGTCGGCCTGTTTAACCACCTGCACGGCGGCAAGTGCATCTCGACGGCGTTCGGCGTGCTGCTGGCGCTGCTGCCGGTATCGCGCATCATATTTCTGCTGGCGGGGCTGTATATTTTCTTCTCCGTTTTCGTCAAAATCAACCCAAACCGCCGGAAGAGCATTCTCGTTTTTACCCTGTTCGGCATCATTTCGGTCATCTATTTCGTCCTGAACGGGCAGCAATCGCTGGCCCTCGGCTGCGGGATGATCGGCATCATCGGCGTTTTGAAGCACACCCACCGCTTCAGCGTCGTCCCGGACGACGAGCCGGAGGAAGAAGCCCCGCCCGTGCCGGAGGAAAACAAGAACGGCCTCTTATAGCGGTATCTACGCATTACAGTGTATCTCGCATACACATATCAAACCGGAACGGGTGCTCTTCTTTGACCATCTGAAACGCCGGAGTCAGGAAAATCTGACTCCGGCGTTTTATTACACATCATTCTTTTCCTGGCGCGTTTGCGTGAAGCCGATCTTTGTGCTTTTCAGCAGTAGGCCAATGGCGTGCGTCACATCGCTGCGCGTCTGCTCGTCGAGGTTCTTCAGCGAGCGCAGGACGCTCATCGCGCTGTTCATTCGGTTTTCGTTGAGGTCGCGCAGCGTTTCGGCGTTCGTTTTCTTCATGATGTCGTAGACCGCATCGACGAAGCGCTCGCGCTGCTGCACGTCCATTCCGGCGATCCACGCCTTGATGGTGTGGTCGATAAAGCGGCTGCTGTTCGTCACGGTTTCCAGCTGCAAAAAGCCCGTCGGCTCGACCTCCCACGAATAAATATTGTGCTGCATCAGGCCCATGCGTTCGCTGTGGACGATCGTGTATTCCTCCTCGTGGCCCAGCAGCATTCCAACAATGGACGACTGCGGCACAAAGGTATGGACCCGCCCGCAGACAGCGCGATAGCCGTCCCGGCGCAAGATCGTTTCATCAAAGCCGGGACCGTCATAGTTATAGACCGACAGAATTCGCTCCTGTACCGCCGGGTTGCAGAACGCCGCCGCATAAACGGCCAGATTGCCGCCCTTGGAGTGGCCGCCGACGCGCAGCGCACCGGGATACTGCACGGCAATTCGTTCCAGATATGCCACCGCAAGCTCCTGCGCCGGGACCGGGCAGACGAAGCCCATGTTGAAGTCCTCCTTCCAGCCGACGAGGGTGTTATCCGTCCCACGGAAGGAAACCAGCAGCTCGTCCGGCCGCAGACGCAGCGTCAGGGCCGAAAACTGCGTCTGCGTTTCGGCGTCCCGTCGGCTGGCAAAGCCGACCAGCGCGGCGTGAGAAAAGCGCTCGCATTCCAGCACCGTCCGCAGCAGGCGAAGGTCCTCCGGCTGCGTCACGCGCTCCTCCAGCCCCGGCACGGCCAGCAGCATCGCAGCCACATCCCGCAGCGGCAGCGGCACCTCCGGCGACTCCGGCAGCACCAGCTCAAACGGAAGATAGGACAGCCGCGCCAAAATCGCGCCGTCCAGCTCCTGAAACGCCGCAAACCGCGTCGAAATATCCCCGCGCCAATAGAGATAGTCAAAAAGATTCGTCATAATACTCCCCTTTCTCCGCTCTGCGTCGCACGTTGCGCTTGACAGGCAGAAAAAAGTATGTTATATTGATTCCCGGTCGATTCGATGAGCTAAGAGTGGGATGACATTGATTTGTCTGCCCATGTACTGCCAAGGTCGGCCGCCGGTCTGATGAGCTAAGAATGGGATGACATTGATTTGTCTGCCCATGTGCTGCCAAGGACCGGTTTTCTAGGAATAAAATTGGAGGATATTCCATGCAGGAATTAAAATTGAAGCGCGTGTACCGGCATTTCAAGGGGGACTATTATCTCGTTGAAGATCTGGCCCGCCATTCGGAAACGGGTGAGGACTACGTTGTCTATCGCAAGCTCTACGGCGACGGCTCGCTGTGGGTGCGGCCGCTTGCGATGTTCCTCAGCGAGGTCGATCACGAAAAATACCCGGACTGCAAGCAGACCTTTCGGTTTGAATTGCAGGAGATCGAAAGCGTCGCGAAGCGATAGACAAAAGACGAGTCCCAGCCCCGGGACTCGTCTTTTTAGGATCTTTCAGAAAGCTCCTCGCCGGTACGAAATGCCGCATCATCGCACCGAATGCCTTTACAGGCACAAATAAGAGAGCCTTTGCCACGCCGACACCACATACGGGCTGAAGCGAATCGCTCTGCTCTCTTTATGTAGCTCCCCGTTCTCCTCCCCTTTGGATCGCGGTTAACTACGTGAATAGAATAGCGCATTTTGCGGGATTTGTCAAGTGATTCCCAGCAAAATTGACTATTTTTTCTCTTACCATGTTATATAACTAACATTTTCGTACAAAGCAGTCGATGGAAGAACTCCTATCGGCCGCTTTGCCCCATAGAACGTAGTCGGCATCGTGGATTTATTGCGGCTATTCGAGTCCTTGCCCGGTAGCAGCAAAAACAGGTAATCCCGGATGGGATTACCCACTGTGTGTCAAAAAGCTACCGCTCGTGTCATTGCGAGGAGCGAAGCGACGTGGCAATCTCATACAGGCAGTTCCGAATTCGCCGAAATCTT